>CAVYAC010000049.1:0-28544 GCA_963766065.1 uncultured Verrucomicrobiae bacterium | reverse complement strand
AGTAAGAAGCCGTCGTCTTCGTCGGAGGCATCTCCTGCCAATCATCCCCCGCCCTCCGAAGCTTGCGCCAGAGGCGAAGGGGAGGAATAAGTATGACACACGCAAACATCAAACCATTCACCAAGAGCCGGTAGTCCCGCCTATCATCGCTAAAGAAGTTGCAGAGCATACACGCGTAAAGGGCACTGCTCTGCATAAAGACAACCCAACTCGTGTTTGGCCTTGAGTTCTTGCGCCTGGCAATAAAACAACAGACGGTGGGGACAACGACGAGCGCCAGAAACTCGATTACAGAAAGGGCGCTGGGAGCGAGGTAACGCGTCCCTTGCGCTAGATCGCGATCCGTAAACTGCACATAGTAGAAAAACAGATACATACCCAGCAGCCACCAGACGCTCCGTGCGACCTTAAGAGACCTTCCAGCCTGCTTGACATCCTCCGCCGTCAAATGACTCTTGCGAAATCGTTTCCACGCCGCTATCGGGTCACCCAATTCCGCCACCGCTGCAATCTTCGCACGTGGTTCCGAGAGGCCTTCCGCTACATGAGCCGCCACGGCCTGTCGATAGTGTGCTTCGATCTCGGTTCGGACACGTTGCTTGCCGGAGCGACCAGCCCCAACGTCGCACTCTCCAGCCAACCGCGGAATTGTCGGTGCTCCGACCACAAATCCTCAAACTCCAGGATGCAACCGCCCGCCGGCTGCAATTGATCTGGCGGACGCCTCTCTTGTCTCGGTATCATCACGCCTCCTGAAGGATCGAGCTGATGGCCCCGGCAAAGTCCATCCATTCCTCCTTCTCCCGGGCCAGCGCTTTCTTTCCCTTTTCGGTTAGCTTGTAGTAACAGCGGACGCGTCCGTTCTCTTCCTGGGTGTAGGACGAGATCAATTTCTTCGCCTCCAGCCCGTGCAACACCGGATACAACGTGCCTTCCTTGAAATCCAACACGCCTTTGGACTTTTTCTTGATCTCTTGGGCAATGCGATAGCCGTGGTTCGGCCCGCGGCTCAAATTCTGCAATATCAATGTCGGCAATCCACCCTTGAAATTCATGGCGGGACTATACATCGATTCCCTATGCATTGGCAAGAACAAAATGGTGGCGTGGCCTCAATTGACGGCACCCCTCACCTTGATCCTCTCCCCCAAGGGGAGAGGAAAATCACCTCTCCCTTGCTGCGTAAGGGAGAGGGTCGGGGTGAGGGTTCCAAATGTGACCACAGGTAGACCTCCAAGCAACTTTGACAGAGCACGAGAATGGTCTTGTCCTACTGCGTCAAACCGTTCAGGACGGTGCGCAATTCCGCGGCATGCGTTGCCGGGTTCACCTTCGGGTCCACGAACGTGATCTTGCCGGCCTTGTTGATCACGAACGTCACGCGGCTGGCCACAGGGCTGCTCTCGTTGGCCACGCCGTACAACTTCGCGACCGATTTGTCCGTGTCCGCCAGCAGCACAAACGGCAGGTTGTATTTCGCGATAAAAGCTTTGTGTGATGCCACCGAATCGAAACTCACGCCCAAAATTGTGGCATTCAACCCCTTGAACTCATCGAACGTGTCGCGGAGACCACAAGCCTCCTTCGTGCACCCCGTCGTGTCGTCCTTCGGGTAGAAATACAGGATGATGTTTCCCTTCCCAATATAATCCTTCAGGTGAACCGTCGTCCCGTCGCTCGCGGCCACGGAAAAATCCGGCGCAACGTCGCCCACCTTCGGCATGTCCGCCGCGAACGCCCCGAACTGTGTCACGACCGCGCCAACCAATACAACCATTAATGTTTTCATCGTGTTCACTCGTTATGGGGAATTTTCACGGTGCTCTTGCCAACGAACTCACGGATCACCGAGTCACCGGGGATAATGTCGTACGAGTCCACTTGTTCCCGGGTGATGCCCTCGACCGATTCGAGCAACGCCTTCACCCGGTCGTAGCGGATCCGCGCATCGAGAAATCCCTGGTACGGCCCAAAGTCCTCCGGCTTCGGCAAATACCCACCCGGCCCGACGAAGAACGGTTTCAGCGCCGTCAGGTCGAACGGCAACCCGCCGCTGACAATGTGATCGGCCAACCCCATCAACGGAATGATGCTGAACAATTCCCCCGCGCGCACGTAATGCCAGTGCAGAATCGTCGACAGCGGACTGTGGTTCCGATGTTGCACGTCGCGCAGCATCCGCCGGATCAGCCGCACGTCGGTGAACTTCGTCAGGCGATTGGTGCTGCCATCGCCCTCGTAGAGCACGTTGAGCGTCTCGATATACAGGCGGAACTGTGTCACGGATCGATCCCTTCCGTGATCGGCGGATAAAAACCGTGCAGGCAATCCAGCAACAAGATCTGCCCCTTCTCCAGCTTCACCGGCTTCGACGACACCCGCCGCCCCTCCTTGAAACTATACACGGGCTTCTCAATCGTCTTGCCTTCGAGCAACTCGCGGAGATGACGGTTGAGCAACTGGATATCCAGCGCCTCGGGTGTCTCAAAATTGCGGTCGTTGATCCAGTCGGACGGATGCTCGATGAGCGCCCAGAAATAATCGTCGAGGTTCAACATCAAAAACTTCAACCCGTGCTTCTGGAGCCGCTCGGTCAGTTTCACCGTCGTCGTCGTCTTGCCCGACGAACTCGGCCCGCTCACCCACATCATCCGCAGGTTGTCGCCGGCGTTGAGACGCGCCATCACTTTCCGCGCCGCTTCGTCCAGTGACGTTTCATAGGCCGCCAGCGAGTCGTCGACGAGCGACCTCAACTTGCCCCGCGCACGATCTCGTTCAGCCCCGCCACCGTGTCGCAACCACGCTGGCGGTTCCACTCCAGCGTCCTCTCCATCCGCTTCTTCGGGAAGCCGTTCCCGACAAATTGCATCTCGTTGATCGCGCCCTCGCGCAACCAGTGCCGGCCCCAGCGGTAACATTCAAATGCATCCGCCGTGTTTTGGAACCCGTAACTGCGCAGCGCGTGCAACACGTAGTCCTGATCGCCTCAATGGTCGGCGGGAAATTGGCAATCAGATGGTGCGGCTGCGAGTTCAGGCAGAGCACCACGGCGTCCGCGATGAATCCCGCAATGCGCTCGTCCGAACCGTACGCCTCGAAAATCTTGTCATTGATTCCCGGCAGATAGTCCTGACGAAAACCGTTGATCGTTTCCGCTGCCCGCAATACCGCTTTGCAAATCCGATCTTCATCGAACGTCACCAGCGCGCGGTTGCGTTTCTGCACTTTGATGATGCGGTTCTGGATCGTCATAAGAGTGCTTTCCTCGTCTGGCGACTATAGCACATCCCCACCCCGCGCAACAATAACCTTGACGCATTACCCCCAGTTTGCGCACTCGTCCGTTGGTTCTTTCCCCCAGTGGCATGAGGCACCCAGCCGTGGTATTTTCTACCCTGGAGCGAAGGTGGGTTAGCCAAGTGGCAAGTCGGGAGTTTGCAAAACTCCTATCCGTTGGTTCGATTCTCACACCTGCCTCCAACTCATTTCGCCGCTGTTCTGCTACGATAACTGCAGAAACGCGGTTTCAAGATACGTGGCGTGTGATGTCATCCTCCAAAACTTCGTCCTCCGAGAAAATAGCGCCTACTCCTTCGGTTTCCCCCCAAACAAATACATCTGCGGCGCTTCCTTGACATCGCCCTTGGCGCTTCGCCCTTCCCCCTTCTTCTTTCGCTCCGCCAGCTTCGGTTTGCCTTCCGCAGATAGCTCGGCCTCTTCGAGGTTGTTGAGCACTTCCTTCGCGCGGGCGAGCACTTCTTTCGGCAAACCCGCGAGGCGCGCGACCTGGATGCCGTAACTCTTGTCGGTGCCGCCGGGAAGTATCTTGTGCAGGAAAATGACCTGGTCGTGCCACTCGCGGACGGCGACATTGTAGTTCTTCACGCGCGGCAACGTGACGGCGAGTTCGGTGAGTTCGTGGTAGTGCGTTGCGAACAGTGTTTTCGCCCCCACCGCGCCATGCAAATATTCGGCCACCGCCCAGGCGATGCTCAACCCGTCGAACGTGCTTGTGCCGCGCCCGATCTCATCCAGCACGATCAGGCTTTTCGGCGTGGCGTTGTTGAGGATGTTCGCCGTCTCGTTCATCTCAACCATGAACGTGCTCTGGCCGCGCGCGAGGTCGTCGGTCGCGCCTACACGCGTGAAAATCCGGTCCACCAACCCGACCGTCGCCCGCGCCGCCGGAATGAATGACCCAACCTGCGCCATCAACACCAGCAGGGCCACCTGCCGGATGTACGTGCTCTTGCCCGCCATGTTCGGCCCCGTGATGATGAGAAGCTGCTGCTCCCGACTGTCGAGGAGCGTGTCGTTCGGCACAAACCGCTCTTCGATCAGCGTCTGCTCCAGCACCGGATGCCGCCCGTCCACAATCTCAATCCGATCCCCGTCATCCACGATGGGCCGACAGTAGTTCTGGTGCCTTGCCAACTCCGCCAAGCCCGCCAACACGTCCAAGGCCGCGATGGCCGACGCCGATTCCTGGATCGGAACCGATTTCTCGACCGCGGCGGCACGGATTTGCTGGAAGATCTCGTATTCGAGTGCGTTCGCGCGTTCCTCAGCACCGAGTATCTTGTGCTCCATCTCCTTCAATTCGGGCGTGAAGAACCGCTCGCCGTTCGCGATGGTCTGTTTGCGGATGTAATCAGACGGAACCTTTTCGAGGTTCGCCTTCGTGACTTCGATGTAATAGCCGAACACGGAATTGAACCGCACCTTGAGTGACGCGATGCCTGTCCGCTCGATTTCCTTCTGTTGCAGCGCCGCAATCCACGCCTTGCCCTCCGTCCCCGCCCGCCGCAATTCATCCAACTCCACGTGATATCCCGCCTTGATCAGTCCGCCTTCCTTTAACGCCAGCGGCGGCGCGTCGGCAATCGCACGGGCAATGAGATCCACAAGATCGGGAAGTTCGGTGATTTGGGAAACGAGCGTCTGCAGGAGCGGCGTCCCCGCGGTGGTGCTCTCCAGCGTCCCCTTCAATTTCGGCACCGCGACGAGCGATTCCTTGAGCACGACAAGGTCACGCGCGTTGCCGGTGCCGACGCTGAGCCGCGCCAGCGTCCGTTCCATGTCGCGCACGCCATGCAGTTGCTCGCGAAAATCCGTCAGGATACCTGGCGCGTCGCAAAACGTCGCGATGACCTCCTGCCGTGAGCGGATCTGCTCAACGTCCTTCAAGGGACGGGTCAACCATTCCCGCAACAACCGCGCGCCCATTGGCGTCAACGTGCGGTCCATGCAGCCGATCAACGTGTGCCGGCGGTCGGAGCGCGCCGATTCGAGCAGTTCGAGGTTCCGTTGCGTCGTCGCGTCGAGCACCATGAAATCGCTGACGCTGTAGACCGTGAGACGGTGAATATGCGACGTGCTGCGCCGCAGGGATTGTTGCAGGTAATGAAGCGCCGCGCCCGCCGCGCCGATGCCCACGCTCAAGGCGCCCGCGCCAAAGCCATCCAGCGACTGCGTCTTGAAATGGTCGCGCAATGTGAAGAACGCGGTTTCGCGCTCGAACGTCCAGCCGTCATGCGGCGTGATTGGCAACGCGAGTTGCGTCAGCAGCGATTTCGCTTCGTCGAACCACTCGGCGGGCACGATGATTTCCGCGGGCCGCGTGCGCGTCAGTTCGTTGTGCAGTTGCTCAACGGACAGCAACTCGGTGACCTTGAAATCACCGGTCGTGAGGTCGACAAGCGCCAGCCCGAATTTGTCACCGCCGCAAATCGCCGCGAGAAAGTTGTTCCGCTCCGCGTGCAGCAGATGCGCATCAAAGTGCGTGCCGGGGCTGAGGATTTGCGTGACATCGCGATCGACCAGCTTGCCGGGTTTCGCCTCCTCAAGTTGGTCGCAAATGGCAACCTTGCGCCCCTGTCGCAGGAGTTTGCCGATATAGGTTTCGGCCGCGTGATGCGGAATCCCGCACATCGGGACCCCGTTGCGATTGGTCAGCGCGAGATTGAGCAGTTGCGAGCCGGTCTTGGCGTCATCGAAAAACATCTCGTAAAAGTCGCCCAAGCGGAACAACAGCAGCGCATCCGGCGGAATCTGGTGCTTGACGCGCCGATACTGCTGCATCATCGGCGTCAGGCCGTCGCCCGCCGGTTCGCCATCACGCCGGGGTTGAGACTGGGATTTTTCACTCGCCATTACGGATTGGATTATAGCGGCGCCGCGGGCGTGGTCACGACCTAAAAACACGTTGGCCGACCCCGAACGTATTCGGGATCGGCCCGCGTATATTGCTCAAACCGCTCTCTGTGTCGCGCAGGCGTCGATCGTTCAACACCGGCTTCTCAGCGCGGTCCGTTCATCCGTGCGCCAGTCGCAGATCGTTCCACAACCGCGTTACGGCGAGGGTTGCCTCCTTGAATCGCCGGGCATCCCCCAACCCGACGCCGATCCCGTTAAGCATCGACCTTGCCAACTCCTCAACTCCCGTGAAATGAAGCCCGTCAACTCAGCGATTGCACGGGATTGTCGGACGCAACCGTCCAAAAAAGTGCGCGGACACAAAAACGTCCAGCCGCCACTCGCCTCAACGCTGGATGGTATCCCGCACGGCGGCGCGAAACGCCGGCAGGTCGAACGGCTTCTCAATCAAGTAATTCCCGGTCCGCCCCACGAATTCGCTGAAACCAGCCTTCCGCGAGGCCTGTCCCGTCACGAAAATAAACCGGTTCGCCAAAAACGGGTATTCCCGGACAACGTCATAATAAAGCACCTCGCCGTCAACGCGCGGCATCATCAAATCGCAAACGACCGCGTCGTATTCCTCCGCGCGCAGGCGGTCCATCGCCTCCATGCCGTTGGTCGCGATGTCAACTTCGCAGTTGTCGTACGTCAACACCTCGCGCAGCAGTTGCGCCAGATCGTAATCATCGTCCACCACCAACACGCGGCGCATCACCTGTCGAGGTTGCGCGGTTTCATTCATCGCTGATGTAACTTAGCCCCACCGCGCCATTCCTTCAACGGCCTTTCTGACCTGTCGGGAACCACCGAAACGCGCTATTTTAACCCACCTTTCGTCACCGGAAGAGCACCGGACCACCCAAACGAAGCCAATTTTAGCAAAACGAACCCAAGTGACAAATTGTCCCACTTGCCCCCCTAACCACCTTTCCCCCAATCTGATCCAAATCCTCTAACACCCCAAAACATTGGCGATTATGCACTTGACAATACTAGAGGGTAGATCGGTGGAAAGCGGACAGGGCCAGCGTTTTCAACGCTTACTTCTGCCATCTCGCTGCTTGCGGATGGGGCGCTTGCCCTTGGCCTTCGGTGGTTTCACCTCCAACGCACCACGCATTATCCGGTCGAACTCATCGGAGTCCATGTGTAGCCCGACCAGCGTTTTGTCCTTTGGCTTCATGCTCGTTTGAACCAACTCAGTATTTTATCCCGCAAAAGAGGCTTACCATCCCTGCGTCTTTTTAGAAAGACCTTCGCACGACCGTAGCCGCCATGATAATAAGGGGCACCATGTGGCCAATCAGCAGGCCGAGGGGTTCCCTCCATATTCACAAGTGACTTGTGCTTAATGTCCTCGTTTTCCACTCCGCATTTGCTGGCCCATATGAAGGGACCGGACTCCAACTGTCGAGCTGCGTGCGTAGGGATTTTTTTCTTGTCAACGTAGATTGCCACCTTTTCAATCCCCGCTTCTATCCGGGGCGTGAAACATCTGCGGTAGCCCAGAGTCCGAAAGGCGCGGACGAAGTTCCTTATAGTCTCCTGGTCTTCGCCTTTCGGTAGCCCATCTGGCCAATAGTAACCACCGAGGTCTATTGGCCACCAGCGACGTGAACCGTCCCCGGCAGCATGAGCAATGCAATTGTAACGGATGTCTGCCGGACTTACGTCGTCGTGATCGTAGTCGTGCTCCGAGAGATTCTCAAAGAGCCGTTCGAGATGACAGCATCTCATTCAACGTATCCGCGTTGCCTTCCCCATTCCAACCAAGCGTTGACAGCACCATCGAAATTGTCGATACCAGCGGCGGCATCATAATCGCCTGCCAGATGTTTCAACGCCCAGAACCAATCATCTGGTTTCCGTTTCATCCGGTTCAAAATCATGGGAACCGCAATTGTTCCCATATCCATTATGGTCTTGTAGGCTGGATGGGAAAAGCGCTTTGTGGGCGACGAATAAAAACCGGTTTCGCTCTCCCACTTGTCGGCTAGCTCGCTGAACTGTTTCTGCGAATCAAAAACCTCCACCGTGACGCCCGTGTCGGGAATATCCATCACGAGCATGTTATCGCCGCGAGGGTCATTACACGGACAGACGATACGAATTTGCTCAGGCTCTGTCGTCGGATAAAATTTCGCTGGCACAGCATCAATCATAGCACTACCCCATTTTCACTTGTGTTCCTGTTGGAGGCATTGCAATCGCCTCTACTCGTCTCTCCCCCACCTTATCACCGTTCACCAAAATCGCAATCACGTAGACCCCGGGTGACGGAATTACAACATTGAAAAACGGGATCGGTATGTCAATGGCCATCAGGGGAGACAGCATAAGCTTCGACGGGTCCACACCCGGCGTTGGTGCCATCTTCCCGGATACATTGGCAATGACCAAGCCAGAATCAGACGCCTCGACTCGGCACGTTATGGTCATTTCTTTCATTGGCCCATGTAAATTAGTCAGAGCCACATTCACCCAGAAGTTGCGCGGCGGTGACGGGAAGGTCGGGGACGCGAACCCGTGAAACGTGCCGAGTAGAGTGCACTTACCCGTCCCCTGTTCGCGGAGAACGTAGTCGCACAGATTAATGCCCTGAATAAGGGCTGGCTCAATTTCACCCATGAAGTCACGCTCTCCCCACCCACTGACGACAGAATATACTCTTCCAGCAAAGCTCATGTCAACACCCGAGCGGAGCCACATAAAACAGGCTTTGAGGCCCTATTCAGCGATTTCTATGCCGTGATATTCCTAGCCAAAGGCGGTTACCGCTTCCCCTCAGTCAGGCGACGGTGCCCTTCACTTTCCTTCAGTTCTTTGGACGGCGATACATGAGACGTTTCCCAACAATGCGACGAATACCGCTATCGGTTCGCTCGCCGTCGCTGGACTTTCGCGTGTTGTATTTGTGGTCAATTTCGGCCATATACAACGGCAGATATTTCCGACTGACATTGTGATGCGTGCCATCCAGCGACCGCTTGGTGTTGCCGAAAAAGCCTTCGATGGTGTTCGTTGTCGCGAGTCGGCCCGTTGAACCATCGTGCCGCGCATACTCTTCCGCGCTGTGGTTCACCCTGTCATGAGACGCGAAATGCTTCCCGGCCTTGTTGTACAAATCCGATTCATCGGTATTCAGGTGAGACGTTGCCGCGACGTGTTGCCGTAGCAAGCTGGTGATTGTCCGGCCCGATACCTTGTCGAACACTGTGGAGCGGACGCGACCACCGCGTTCCACCAGCGAAACGACCGTGGTTTTGTTTCCAATGTACCGGCGACCGCGACCACGCACACGGCCACCGATGTAGGTTTCATCCGATTCAATCGTGCCGTCGAGTTTGTCAGTCGCCACTAGGTCTTTCAGAGCGAAGCGAATCCTCTGGCAGAGAAACCACGCACTTCGATAGGAACCCAGTTCAAGATGTCGTTGCAACTGCAAGGCGCTGATCTGAGTCTTGCTCGCGCACATCATGTAGAACGCGATGAGCCATTTGTTCAACGGAATGTGGCTGTCCTCCATGATGGTGCCGATGGTTGCGGTGAAACCCTCGCGGCACTCGGCGCACTTGTACATGCCCGGACGGACCTTCTTTTCTGCGTTCGCCTTGCACTTGTAGATGCGCGTGGCATCAGCATTCCCGCAGTGAGGGCAAACCGGGCCATTCGGCCAACGGTGCTTCTCGATGTATTGGCGGGCGCTCTCTTCCGTGGAGAACCGCGCCATTACTTGCATCAGGGTCAAGTCGCCTGCTTTGTTTCCCGTTTTCATGCTGCCAATTTACAGGAAGCCACTGGTATTGTCAAGTGCATAATCGCCAAAACATTGGCTTCGTTTTGCCGGATTTAACATTTGGCGTGGCCCTTCCTCCCGCGCGTCCGTCTCCTCTCCCCTTGGGGGGAGCCGAAGCGTAGCGAAGACGCGCCGTGTGTGTGCCGACGGCGCAAAGGATCAAGGTGAGGGGTTCTCCGTCCATCAGCCATTTCCCATTAACCATGTTTTCAAAGAACTGCCCCGACTATACACAATCACATGCCGACTGACCAGTCCTTTTTTAATCATGGATGCCACGGCTCCCAATCCGACGCCGATCCCCTCCGAATTGTAGGGCGAGCGTCCCGCCTGCCGTCGTGCCGTTGTCACGCCGCTCCCCTCCCCGGAGGGGATAATGGGGTGGGTGCTTTCCTTCGCCCTTCCCCCTTTCCCCCGCCGGTTCGCCCGCCGCATTTCGCTCATGCCGACCAACTGCGATTTACGCCACGAACAACAACCGTTCACAACCCTTCAATGTGGCTCCCCGCTTTGGACGCCTTGCGAACCTTGCGGATTGAACTTATGAGAGTTGCCAATCATCCAGCCAGCCAGGACGAGCGGCGGCGTAATCGCAGACTGCCGAGGACTGCGCCGGTATCTGCTCCCGTTTATGATGCTGCCTCGCAATCTACCTGACACCTTTCTGGTCCAACCGATCCCAGACTCCTGCCTTTGGCTCTGGACTTGTTCTTGGGGGTCGGGCCATAAGACCAAGATAATGCTGCATTTGTTGCGAACCGATTAATTAATTGAAGGCCACGGTTTGCAAACGGTCAGGCCCGGTGCTCCTGCCGCCAGCGGGCTGGCGACCTGCCCGCCAATCGGGAGAAGGCGCGGTGGAAATGCAGTCGATTGCTAAACCCACACCGTTCCGCGACGATATCGAGTTTACAATCTGTTCTCAGAAGCATTCGCTTGGCCTCCTCCACCCGTGATCGCATGATCACGCTCAAGATCGAGTGACCAATGTCCTGGCGGAAAAGTTTTTGCAGGACCTGACGGGAAACTCCGGAGATCTGCACCACATCCGCCGCCGTAATAGACTCCCGGAAATTATCCCGGATATAGCGCATGGCTTTCACCAAACGTTCGTTACTGAACGCCAGCAGATCTGTGGACTTGCGCACCGTCACCCCGTGTATGGGCACCACCACCGGGCGGTTGGGCGGTGGCTCCCCGCCCATCACCCGGTCGAGCTGGGCCGCCGCCTCATACCCCATGCGCTCGAAATTCTGATTGATGCTGGACAGGGGCACCGGCGCCGTCTCGCAAACGAATTCGATGTCATCCACCCCGAGGAGGGCGATTTCGTCCGGAATGCGATGGCCTTCCTTCAGGCACACCTGCATCACCCCGACCATCACTTCGTCGTTGGAGGCCATGAGTCCAATCGGTTTGGGTAGGTTGCGGAGTTGTCTCTCCAGCGTTTTGCCGTGCAGCAAATGAAAGGTGCACCCGCTGCGGGCAACCGCTTCTTGCAGGATCAACCGCCGCCGGTACTCGATGCCTGTACCCCAGTATTCGACAAACCCGATATGCTCCAGGCCGCAATTCATGAAATGTTCCACGGCCATCGGGCCGATCGCTTCGTCATCGCCGGTGACTCTGAGAGCACCGAATTTTTCGCCGTGAACGCCCAGAACAATGGTCGGCACCTGGAACGAACGGATATAGGATACTCGTTTCAAGTTGTCGCTCGAGAGCGTGATCAACCCGTGCACCGCAAGGCCGAACGGCAGCCGGCTTCGGTGCCGTCCGGATGCATCCAGAATCCAATCCGCCTCCTGCGCGTACTTGGAAATGCCACGCAGCAGCCGTTCGTCGGACCACCACAGCAACGCCAGCACGATGCGGCGTCTCGATCTCGATTTGCGTTGTTCTCTCCCCATATTCCAAAGTGATACACGGAATGTCTGCTTTGATATAGGCGATTGGCTCTGGGAGCGAGCAAAATCCACCAAATCTGGAGGCTGTCAGCCGAGGCACCCGAGACTGGGCCCGCTGGAGTGCATGACGCGCGACAGGCGGGACAACGGTGGCTCCGGTGACTACTGCTGCCCGGTTTGGTACGAGTCGGGGGGACCTGGGTGCCCAACGTCTGACACGGGTGAGTGAGGTGCTGTTCGTATGAAGATCAGGTATCGCATTGCGAATGTGGAAAAGAGCCGCCGAAGAATGTGCAGGCATCGCTGACGGGGGGCTTCCCTGACGAAGCTCATGGGTGCGATGCTCCACCAGGAAACGGCGGTGGCTCACCGAGTCTACCGCCGTTTTCTTTGGAACAGGAATAAGTGATCCGTCAGAACGAAAACATGAATTGAAACCTTTACGCCGCAGGGAGGCGATAGCATGGCGTCATTCACCTTGATTCTGTCGGAGATCATGACTCACACATCCGCTCAATTCGCGGGTTGGCGCATCGGCATTACACAGGACTTGGCGGAGCGGTCGGCATACCAGGGACTTTCACACTCGTTTCAATCTTGGGAGGTGGACACTCTCGAACTCGCGCAGAAGATCAAGAACTTCGCCGTTGATTTGGGGATGACGGATTGCACGGCAACCGAACCACTACCAAGCAAACAAACGTATGTTTACATACTCAAGAACTGAGGTCGGGTTGGAGTTTCGACCCATCACGCCTCCATTGTGCCGGCAGTCGGCTTCCTATAGTACCCGCCACCTGTGGCCGTGTGTGAACTCATCATTGCCATCCCCGAGTAAAGGGTCTCGACGTGACAGATGAATGGTTGAGGGATAACAGGCCTCTCCCGCATCGGGAAATATCTCGGACGAGGGATTTGGGGCAAATAGCCGATCCTTCGGCTGGCCTGGTGGAAAACCCCGACGATTGCAAGTATGCGGGACGTGTTGCTACTAGCATTGATTGTCTCCACCCGAATCGGCGTAAGTTTGAGAAGGCAACCCCGTCATGACCGACGACCCAGTCAACAATCAGCGGCGTCTTCCAGACCCGGAGATATGTCGGACTAGGTATTTGGGGGATATTCTCAAGTTCTCGGAATGCCTGGTGAAAGAACCCGACAGTTGCGAGTTTGCCGTGCGATTTGGTTCTACCGACTTTTGTCGCCATCCGAATCGCCGCAGCTTCGAGAAGTCAGGTGCCCATTGATGCCTCTCCAACAGTCATTGCCCCCAACGCCCCGCCGCTACGCCTGCCGCACTTCGCCCATGCCGACCAATTGCGCTTAGCGAACAAGTACCATCCACGGCTGCCAGATGCGGTTGACCGCGCTCCCCGGCATTCGGCCCAGTGTTGGGTCATTTCATGGCACCTGAATACCCAACCATGCGGTCAATTTCGGCCCAAGGTAAATGCCCATTACAAACACGATGACCCCTGCCAGCACGTTTAGTCCTAACCCCAGCTCAAAGGCTTCGACCGGTTTGCACTCCACGACCAGGGAGCACTCCTCGACATACGGCGCATCGACCAAATCGCTTCGTACAGATGTCAGCCCTGTATCGGCAAACTTGTCGGTAGTGCGCACAGAAACCACTCCGCAGTGGTCTGCGTTCTGGGCTTGGTTCTCGGATGGAATTCATTGCACACCAACGAGTATGTGTTCACCCGTTGCACGGAATGCAACGTGCCGCTTCGTCGGGTGGACCGAGCCGAGACGCTCGGACAGGTGCCACCGGACATCGCCGAGAGCAATACGGGGTTCTGGAGGTGTCCGCGGTGCGGCAAGACCTTCTGGCGGGGTAGTCACGTGCGAGACAGTCTTCAACGGCTGGAGGGGTGGCTTGCCGATGGGAACGCGCCTCCGCATGACCGTTTTGGGTCGTAGGGATTGTCTCTCATTCGCGGTTGGCCACCTCGTTGCGATATTGGCACACTGTATGCAGTTGTGGATTCCGCATGTCAGCCGACTGTCCATTATCCGGTACGGGGGCTTCCACGTCGGGCCAGTCCACCCCGACCCAGCAGGGTGTCCTGCTCGCCATTGACGACGACACGGAACTGCTGACCAGCATCCGCCGGTTGTTGATCCGCGAAGGTTGGGTGGTGTTGACCGCCTCCGACCCGACCGAAGGTCTGCTGTCGTACCAGGAACATTGGCAGGGAATCTCGCTGGTGTTGCTGGACTACTACATGCCCGGTCTCCGTGGCGACGAAGTCTGGGAACGCCTGCACCGAATCAACCCGCAGGTGCGCATCCTTTGGATGAGCGCCTCGGACGACTACATCCCACGCAGGATGCTCAACAGCGGACAAAGCGCTTTCGTCCAAAAACCGGCCACGCGGAAGGAACTCCTCCGGTGGATCCGCGAGACATTGGATCACCACGACCAGTAATTCCGTTGCGACGGAATTATGGCGAAGTCAACTCGACGACGCCCATCTACGACCTGATCATCACGAGCAACATCTTGAATCGGTCGGCCGCTTTGAGCGCGTGGGGCTCGTTGGCGGGCATGACGAGCATTTCTCCCGAGCAGACCCGCTGGGACTTTCCCGAGACGGTGATCTCCACTTCGCCGTCCAAGACCTGTACCAATGCGTCGAACGGCGCCGTGTGCTCGCTCAGCCCCTGACCCTTGTCGAAGGCAAACAGGGTCACGGTACCCGTCTGCGCTTTCAGGATCACGCGGCTGACCACCGAGCCGGCCTGGTAATCGACCAAGTCAACGAGTTTGCGTGCCTGCACGTTCAACTTCCCAATCCTCCTCGGTCTGTTCTCGGCCTTCATGTCATCATCGCGAATAGCCCAGTTGTAGGGTGTACTGAAGGACACTGCGACAACGCAGAGTGCCGATTGTGGCCTTGCTCAGCCAACCCGGGCAAGGCATTTCACCCGTAACGCTGGTGCAGTGGCGCTTGACAGCCTTGGCGAGTTCCTCGGTCAGGTCGAAATCCCCGCGGATGCACTCGGGATTCGGACAATGGAAGCGCACCACCGACTTGGCGTGCTGGATGTTGACCGCAAACTTGAGCGGATGAGAGTTGTCAGGAGAATCGGAATCAACGTACCGGATATTCACCGTCAGGGACTTCAACCGGGGAAACTCCTCGGAGAGAGTGAGCGCTTCCTTGACCCGTCGTCCTTGCCGCTCTTGGTATCTTGCCCGAGCGCCTTGTTTCCGTGTGTAGATTGGAGGCATCGTTTGTTCGCTACGGCGTCAGTCTACCATGGGAGTACACGATTCTGCACCCCCAAACACACGCCCCTGCTCGCTTCCACTGCGCTAGTGTTAGAGAATTGTCAGTTGGGCAGGAGTTGGTAAAGAACAAGGGCTCAACCCAAACCGAGCAAGGAATGGAGTCGAGCCCATGTCAGAGACCTATGCGGTCTCCATATCGGTCAGCCTGACGGTACGGGGACGGTTCACCAACGTCAAGCATTTGGAGGAAGCGGTGCAGCAGCAAGTTCAACAAGCCGCGCAACAGTTCTATGCCCAAGCCGTGGCGGCCTACCAGCGGCAGTGGCTGGCGGCGCATCGGGAGCGCTATCAATCGGTGCGCTGGCGCCAGCGGCAATTACTAAGCCCGTGGGGCGAGCTGGCGCTCCCGGTGCTGATGGTGCGGGAGCGCAGTAGGTCTCGAGGCGGCTATCACAGCTTGGGCAAGGTGCTCTGGCGCGGCAAAGCCACGCGGTTGTTAAGCCCGCAGGTGGAACGGCAGGCCTTGGAAGCCGCCACGGGGCAGAATTACCGACCGGCGGCGCGCCAGTTGAGCCAGCGCTGCGGGGCGCGGGTGTCGCACTGGGCGGTGTGGCGATGCGTCCAGTATTACGGGGCCAAACTCCAGGACCAACTGCAGCGGGACTGGTGGCCGGACCCGCCGCGTAAGGTGGCGGCGGAGGTGGTGGTGACCGAGGTGGACTCGACGTGGTTGAAGTGGCAGCGGCGGGGGTGCGGCCACGAGGGGCCGCAGCATTTCCTCATGCATTTGGGGCTGCATTACACGGGCCGCAGCCGCCGCCTGGATCAGCGGGGTCGTACCGACGTGAGCCTGGACCAGAAGACCTGGTTGGTGGGCACGGGCAGCCTCGGTGAGTTCGGCACGCGCCTGCGCCGCCACCGTGACCGACACTATCCGGCCGGGGGGGTCCCGCTCCCTGACGGTGCTGCTGAGCGATGGCGACGAGGGACTGAAGTGGGTGCGGGAACGCGAATTCCCCGAGACACTGTGGCTGCTGGATCGCTGGCACATCGGCCAGAAGGTGCGCGAGTTTGTCGGCCCGGATCAGGCCGCGTGGCGCTCGATCATGGCGGCGGTGTATGCCCACGACAGCGAAGCGGCCTTGGAGGCGCTGCGGTCCATGGAACCGGCCTCCGACGACCCGCGCCGCGAGGGCTTCCACGAACTCTTCGGCTATCTGCTGGGCCATCGGGACGGCATCGATGCCTTCGGTCAGATCCCCAAGCGCTACCGTCAGCGCCACGGGTGCCTCGGCCCGGTGGTGCGGGCGGGCAGCGGCGCGGTCGAGAAGAACGTCGAGGTGCACATCAACCGTCGCTTCAAACGCCAAGGGCGCGGCTGGAATCCGGTGCGCGCCGACCGCCTGGCCCAATTACGCTGGCTGCAGCAGGACCACAGAAACTGGAATCACTGGTGGAACAACGTCTGCCTCACCACCACGAAAATAAACCCGGGTTGGCCCACCACTGACAATTGACAAACAGTACCTTCCACTGCACACAGGGGCGAATTCGATTGACCGCAACCGCTCCCTATGGCAGAAGAAACCTGACGGGGCAGCTACGGGTAATCAAAGTCCTTCATTACAGGAGGAACCATGAACAAGGCACAGTTGGTTGACGTTATTCAAAGAGAGATGAAGATGAAAGTCAGCAAGGCCGCGGCGGAGCGGGCGTTGGATGCGGTGTTGCGTTCGATCCGTAGGGGCGTGCATGGTGGTGGGCGGGTGGAACTCGTCGGTTTCGGGACGTTCCGCATGAGCCAACTCCGCGCTCGCCCGGGCCGCAACCCGAAAACGGGGGCACCGATTCAGATCAAGGCCTCCAAGACCGTGCGCTTCAGCGCGGGTAAGGGTCTCAAGGAAAGCCTGTAAGACCACAGTTCGTTCGATCTCGGAAGAGTCTCGCGATTCGTGAGGCTCTTTATTATTGGGTGAAGTAGTCGGCATTGTGCCACTCCGCCCATCGCGGTCAAACAGAATTGCTTTTTCACCCTCTCCGCCGCCCGCCGCCCGCGCACGGACTGTACGGTGCAGTACCGGATGCGGCGGAGGTGTGCGGCGGGGGAGCGAGACGCAACAATCGAGGATTTAATCTTGTGCCGAAAACAACGAGTGTCTATGGTGACGATATGTGGGATCGATGTCGCTCGTCACGATGATTGCCCTTATGTTTGTTGCCAGCCAGGGCTTGTCCATCCCCGCTTCGCAGCCCGCTGCGTCAGGTTCAGGACAACTTGCTGTTCCGGATTCGGCCCAAATGTCCTGTTATTCGATTTCGTCCATGACTGCGACAACCATTCAAACCCAGCTCGATGCGGTATTCAACCGTCAGGAACGCAACCAGTTTGGGTCGGATCGCTATGCGCTCCTCTTCAAGCCCGGCAAGTACGACCTGGATGTGCAGGTCGGCTTTTACACGCAGGTTATCGGCTTGGGAAAGTCTCCCGACGACGTTGCCATTACTGGTGCGGTGCGCTCGAAGGCAAACTGGAAGCGAGGCAATGCCACCTGTAATTTCTGGCGCAGCGCGGAAAATCTTTCCGTAACCCCGACACAAGACGATAACGTCAATATCTGGGCGGTCTCGCAGGGCACCGCATTACGCCGCGTCCATATAAGAGGCAATTTGAATTTGTCGGACGGAGGATGGTCCAGCGGCGGCTTTATCGCGGATTCCAAGATTGACGGTCGGATCGATTCGGGGTCGCAGCAGCAATGGTTTTCAAGAAACGCCTCGTTCGGCCAGTGGACCGGCGGCAAATGGAACATGGTTTTCCTGGGCACAATCAACCCGCCTGCGGAAGCGTGGCCCGATTCGCCTTATACGGTCATTGACAAGACCCCGCTCATTCGCGAGAAACCTTATCTCTTCATCGACGGGAGCGGACACTATTTCGTCATGGTTCCAACCCTCGCCGCCCAGGGTGCGCGAGGAACCACCTGGTCGGGCAACTCCGCATCAGGAAAGCCCCTGCCCCTGGATCACTTTTACCTCGCCCATCCTGAACGGGACACGGCCGCCACCATCAACGCCGCGCTGACGAGTGGCAAGAACCTGCTGCTAATGCCGGGGATCTACCACTTGGAAAGCAGCATCCAGATCTCCCGACCCGACACCGTGGTGCTCGGACTGGGTTTCCCTACGCTGATACCGGACGAAGGAACCGCTGCCGTGACGATTGCGGATGTTGACGGCGTGAAAGTCGGAGGAATCCTGATTGAGGCCGGTGTCTCCAATTCGCCGACGTTGTTCCAGATCGGCGAACCCGGCTCTTCAACATCCCACGCGGCGAATCCGCTGTTCATTTATGATGTCTGTGGCAGGGCTGGGGGCGCATCGCTGGGGACCGCCACGTGCATGGTCACGATCAATTCCTGTGATGTCGTGGGCGATAATTTCTGGCTGTGGCGCGCCGATCACGGTCAGGGCGTGGGCTGGAAATCAAACACGAATGCCACCGGGCTCATCGTGAATGGGGAGAACGTCAACCTGTACGGTTTGTTCGTCGAGCATTGCCAGCAGTATCAAACACTCTGGAATGGCAATGGAGGTCGCGTCTATTTCTACCAATCGGAAATGCCTTACGACCCACCGAGTCAGGACGCCTGGCGCCATGGCGACACCAACGGATTTGCGTCGTACAAAGTCGCTGACAACGTACAGACACATGAAGCCTGGGGGCTCGGCGTCTATTGTGCGTTTCATGCCGGGCCTGTGGTCGCCGACAACGCCATTGAAACGCCAACCACTCCCACTATCAAAATGCACCACATGATCGCCGTCCGACTTGGGTGGCGCTCCGACGGCGGCATCCGCCACGTCATCAACGGTACCGGCCCCGTTTCAGGTCGCACAGCCATCGTGGACTAGATGGGGTCAGCGAGCGACACGGGGCCGGGTCTCGACATAAAACATTTGATCACCGCCTCACCGCTTTACAATTTACAAATCCGAACACACGCCGCCCCCCACCCTCGTGTCCGCCGTAGCCTTGGCGAAGATGGATGGCGACGGCGGATCCCCCTGCATTTCGAATTTCCCCATCCCGGCTTTCGACTTCCGCGCGCTCCCTGATACATTGCACTACAATGTATGTAGACCGGGCTCGATGCCTTCCAATTTACACTTTCCCCAGTTCCGAAATCTCCCCGCCTCACTTATCATTCGTCTTCGCACAATCATCCCTCATTCATGAATGGCGCCCGAGAGGATGCCCAGCATGGGATGATGCCTGTCACTGATAGGTATCTGCGTCTTTTCGGTCATCGGCGGGCAAACTCCGCGCCCCCCTGCCTCTGTGGTGAGTATATGCCCGTACTCGTGTCCATTCGCGGTCACTCCTGCCGTGCTTCATAAAAACATCCTTCCCCTTGGCCATCCGCCCGTTACAATGCCCCGATAGCGCCGGCGGTCAACGGTGCGTATATGAGCGAGGTCGTCACTCAATGACACAGAACCACGAAGCTGAAATTCGTATCGCACCTTACGATCCATCGTGGCCCGCCCGATTCGAAGAAGAGCGCGCCGTCCTCGCTCGCGTGATCGACCGTTGGGTCGTAGGCCCGATCGAACATTTCGGCAGTACGGCCGTCCCCGGGCTCGACGCAAAACCGGTCATCGACATCATGGCCCCTGTCGAAAGCCTCGACGCCTCCCGCGTCGCGTTGCCTGTTCTGGAAAAAGCCGGTTATTGCTACGCTGCGTATCGAACAGACGTGATGCACTGGTTTTGCAAGCCGTCACCGGCGTTTTGCACGCACCATCTTCACGTCGTCCCCTTCGGGAGCCAACTGTGGATCGAACGATTGGCATTCCGCGACTATTTGCGCGCGCACCGGCAAATCGCGTCCGAGTACGCTCAACTCAAGAAGCAACTGGCCGAACAGTATCGCCTCGACCGCGAAGCCTATACCGATGCCAAATCTCCGTTCATCGACCGCGTCCTCAAGCTGGCAATGGAACACAAGCATCAACGCGGTCATTGATCGACCGGCCGAGGTTCTGCTATGTTCAGAAGTCCGTAAGCGGAGGGACTTATGATTACAGGTGTTCACACGATGTTCTATTCGTCTCAGGTGGAAGAACTCCGCGCCTTCTTTCGGGACAAGCTCGGGTTCCCCTTCACGGATGTCGGTGGCGGCTGGCTCATCTTCGATCTTCCCGAAGCCGAGATGGGTTGCCATGAGCACGAGACAAAGACGATATCGGTGCCGTCCGGCACGCCCCATATTTCATTCTACTGCGACAACATCCACCAGACCGTGAAAGAACTCAAAGCGCGCGGCGTCGAATTCACTGACGCGGTCGCCGACGTTGGCTACGGTCTGGTAATCCATTTCCGAGTACCGGGGGACTTTGAGGTCGAACTCTGGCAACCCCGATACCGGAAGAACCCGCGATCAAAGACAACCTGACAGTCCCCCCGGCGAATGCAGACATCTCGTAGAATATCCTTCCGCTTCCCCGTCTGCCCGTTACAATGCGCCCACAAACGGAGGCGCAATGGACCTGATTCTTCGCAACGCGCGCATACGCGGATACGACAACACCGTCGACATCGCCGTCAACGGCGGCCTCATCACCAAAATCGAGTCCTCGAGAAGCCGAGGGGTCAGGGCGGCAATCGCCCCCAAGATTTCAGCGC
The DNA here is from genome assembly GCA_963766065.1 of uncultured Verrucomicrobiae bacterium. Taxonomy (GTDB): domain Bacteria; phylum Verrucomicrobiota; class Verrucomicrobiia; order Palsa-1439; family Palsa-1439; genus Palsa-1439. Next base: position 7,716 of record CAVYAC010000049.1, on the reverse strand, counting down.
GACCGCGTCAAGTGATCGACTGCGCCGGCAAGCTCGTTTCCCCGCCGTTCACGGACATCCATGTGCATCTCGATGCGGTGCTCACGGTCGGCCAGCCGCGCTTCAATCAAACCGGCACGCTTATCGAAGGCATCGAGATTTGGTCAGAACGCAAGAAGACGCTCACCTTCGATGACGTAATGCGCCGCGCCTCGCTCGCCGTAAAATGGGAACTCGCCCACGGCGTCACCCGCATCCGCAGCCACGTCGATGTCTGCGACCCCGAACTCACCGCCGTGAAGGCGCTACTCGAAGTGAAAAGGGAATTCGCCGGGCTTGTGGACATCCAACTCGTCGCATTTCCGCAGGACGGCATCTACGCATTCCCCAACGGCGAATCGCTCATGGAACGCGCGATGGAACTCGGGTGCGACATTGTCGGCGGCATTCCCCATCACGAAATGACCCGCGACGACGGCGTGGCCGACGTGAAATTCGCCTGCGACCTCGCCCAGCAATTCCAGGCAAAACTCGACCTGCACATCGACGAGACCGATGACCCGAACTCGCGCTTCACCGAAGTCCTCGCCGCCGAGACAATCAAACGCGGTCTGGGCGGACGCGTCACGGCCAGTCACACGACCTCCATGCACAGCGTGGACAATGCCTACGCCTTCAAACTCATTCGCCTCATCAAACGCGCCGGACTCCACATGGTCACCAATCCATGTGACAACTCCGTCCTGCAGGGCCGATTCGATACCTACCCGAAACGCCGCGGCCACACCCGCGTGAAAGAACTCCTCGCCGCCGGCGTCAATGTCGGCATCGGGCATGACTCGATCATGGACCCATGGTACCCGCTCGGCGTCGGCGATCCCGTGCAGGTCGCCTTCGTCTGGATTCACTACGGACAAATGAGCGGCGCATCAGAAATCCCGCAGGTATGGGATATGATCACCACCAACCCAGCCAAAGCGTTCGGCGCCACCAGTAAAACCTACGGCATCGCCGTCGGCAATCCCGCCAACGTCGTCCTCCTCGACGCCGAAACCGAATTCGACGCCCTTCGCCGCATCGCCCCCCGTTTGATGGTCATCAAGCGGGGCCAAATCGTCGCCCGCACCACCCCCAGCGAAACCATCCTCTGTCCGAAAGAATGGAAGAAGGAAGCGATTGATTTCAGAATCAGTCCTATTTGAAGGCGATTGTAGGGCAAGCGCTCCGCTTGCCGTCGTTTCTGCGATCACCCGACTTCAACAACCAGAGCGGTTGCCCTATAGTCTCGAAGCCGGACGAAAACCGATGCTATACGGCCAGTCACCCCAGTTTTTCACCAATCCCGCCCGCACGGGGTTTTCCCGCATGTATTCCCACTTCGATTGCGCGGACTCATCCGATCTCAACAAGCGGTCGAAAGATCCGGGCTGCCATTGCCATGATTCGGCAGGCGGAGCGCCTGCCCTACAACTGGCACGCATCTCTTGTCGCATCCAACGCTTGATCGCCGCCGAGAGATTGCCGACCGGCAAACTGCGCTCACGGGGAGCCGCTATCACATGCAAATTATCCGGCATTACAATCGCCGCGTACACGCACCAGTTGGCGAGCTTGGCAATCGCGTGCTCCAAGGCCTCCAACGTTGCGCCGTTAGCCAATACTCGCTTGCGATCCTTCACGCAGAGTGTGATGAAATAGACAACCGCGCGCTCCTCTGACAACGAAACTGGAACACGGGGTGGATGCGCCATGACCGGCAGAGTAACGCCGCGCGAATTGTAGGGCAAGCGCTCCGCTTGCCATTGTTCTGACCCATCGCCCAACGACGGCGGCCGGAGCAGCTGCCCACAACCGGCAATCAGAAGGACGTTTCCCCTTCCAGCGCACCCCGTTCTCCTAATCCGGCGCCACCCGCCGCGCACTCGGCAGCGGCGCGGCGTAGCCGGTGGTGAGGAACGCGCGGACTTCGGAGTCCAGCACGAACGGCGGATCAAGCTGCGGATCGCGTTCGGGCAACAACGTGTCCACGCCCAGGCCTTCGTCGCGCAACGCCTGGCCGTAGCTCGACGGGTCCTGCGGGTCTTTCACCTTTAGGTTCATGGCCCGCGCGCACGCCACGTACACATCGTCCACCGTCACGCATTTCCCGAGTTGCCAGCCATGCAACGGTTCCACGGCCAGCCTTGACAAGGCCTTCATGAAGTCATCAGGTGTGGTTTTGTCCGTCATCTTCAAATCCATGGCCCTCCCCAACATCATCGCAAATTGCTCGTGATGCAGGCAGGTTTCCTTTGTACGTACCACGGTGCGCCGGACCGGCGGAAGTCCCGCCGCTCTCGGCGTGATCTGGATATCGACGCTCCTGTTCGTAACTCCTGCGGGCGCCTCGTTGGTCGGCGCCATCTTGTGGGTGACGCTGGTCGCGCAACCCTCTGCCTCCAACAGCAGCTTTTCCGCGCGCGCGCAGCACAGCGTCACACTGCCAGCGTAGCCCTCCGCTGCCCGCCCGTCCGACATGACCGCCTTGTGAAGGTCCGTCTGCGCGCCGAGAGTCAGTTCGAGCAACCCTTTGATTTTCAGCACGCGTGAGTGAATACAATCAACCAACTCCATCTGGTCCGGCGGAGCGGCCTCTTCCAGCTTGACCGCCTCGTCGCGAATCTCGCGCAGCCGCAGTACGCAAGCGTCGGCATCTTTCACGGTCGCCGTGACGTTGTTGGTCGATGACTGGGCGTGCGCCAGCTGGTGCCCGAGCACCACGGCGAGCGCGATCATCCGCGCCAACTGTCGCGTTCTTCGCATGGCCCCGCAGTGTAGCGGGGATGGGCAAAAGCGCAAGTCCCGCTCCGAGCGGGGCAAGCGGGTCGTGTGGCCGCCCCCATTTGTGCCCGAAAGTTTTGCATGCGCCCGCTGCGATCGTGTCCAATGGGCAACCATCGCTCATCGGCCTTTTTCGTTGAAACATGCGAAATACGTTCCTATACTTGTTTCATCAAGGCGTTGTGAAAAAACTTACGGCAATTCTCGTCTCTCTTCTGGCGTTGGCAGGCATGACATGGGCCGACAGCTCCGTACCGCTTCCATTTGCCGTGGGCGAAAAGCTCACCTACCAGGTTTTTTGGGGCCCGTTCGTCGTCGGACGCGCGACCTTGGAGGTGGCGGGAATCGAAATGGTAGATGGAAATAACTGCTACCATCTGGTCGCCAAGGCCAAAACCAGCGGGCTGATTGACCTGTTGTTCCCCATCGATAGCACGGCCGAAAGCTGGCTGGATTGCGATGGCCTGTTCACGCGCCGATATCGCGAAGATCGCACCGAAGGCAAGCGTCATCGCAGTACGGAGTCGCACTACGATTACGCCGCCAAGGAAACCGTCGTCACCAATCGCATCAACGGCAAACAACACCACGTGCTCCTCGACCAGCCGGTGCAAGACGTCGTCTCGTCGCTCTACGTCGTGCGCACGAAGAATCTCATGCTGGATTCCGAACAAATGTTTGCCATCAACGCCGACAGCTCGACGTACAACGTCACCATCCACCCCGACGAACGCAAATTGATCTGGGTGAAACCGCTCGGTGACGTCCAAGCCTTGCGCGTCGAGCCCAACCCGACTCTCAGCGTCGTCTCCGCCAACAACGGGCGCATGTGGTTCTGGATCAGTGACGACGCGCGCCACTTGCCCTTGCTCGTCAACTCCGAGCTGAAGTTCGGTAGCGCGAAACTGGTCCTCTTCAGCGTCGTCACCGGCAAGACCCCGTGCGCCACCGCCAGTGAGAATGGCGTCGCCTCCAGTTTCCCAACACCGCTGGCATCGAATGCCGGCTCACCCGGGCCGGCCCGCTGACATGGAGTTTCCCCCACTTGATTTCGACCGCGTGCGCACGTACCCGATTCGCGAGCGGCCCAACAAAGTTCATCTCGACGAGCTGGCCAGCGCCTGGAAGCCCGGCGGCAGCTTCGCCCAATTCTTCGAGTCGCTCCCCCGCATCCTCACCGGTAACGATTTCCGCGCGGTCGTGGACGCCACCGTTTCCGCAGTCCGCAATCACCGGCCCGTCGTGGTGATGATGGGCGCGCACACCATCAAATGCGGCCTGAACCCCATTTTCCTCGATCTCATGAAGCGCGGCGTCATCTCCGCGATCGCGCTCAACGGCGCGGGCGCCATCCACGATTTCGAGTTGGCCTACATCGGCGAGACGAGCGAAGACGTCCAGCGCGGGCTTGACGATGGCAGTTTTGGCATGATCGACGAGACCGGCCGCCTCATGAACCAGGCACTGGCCGATGGCGTGAAACAGGGCGTGGGGGCCGGCCGCGCGCTCGGGGAAGCCATCGTTACCGGTCAGTTCCGCAACCGCGAGTTGAGCCTCTTGCACCAGGGCGTTGTCGGCAACATTCCGGTCACCGTCCATATCGCCATCGGCACCGACATCATCCACCAGCACCCCACCACCGATGGCAGTGTGCTGGGTGAGGCCACGTATCTCGATTTCCAGAAGTTCGCGTCCGTGGTCGCCCAACTCGAAGGTGGCGTCGTGTTCAACATCGGCTCGGCGGTCATCATGCCGGAATTGTTCCTGAAAGCGCTCACCATCGCCCGCAACCTCGGCCATGCAGTGGACAACGTCACCACCGTCACGTTCGACATGATCCGCCAATATCGTTCCACGGAAAACGTCGTCCGTCGCCCCACGCACAAGGGTGGCCACGGCTACTACATCATCGGCCACCACGAATTGCTCGTGCCGCTCTGGGCCGCAGCCGTCGTTGAGAAGGTAGCCAGTGGCCAGTAGCCAAGCAGCCAAGGGAACGACCTCATGGCCGCAATTCAAAATTTCCGGGACTTGACAGTCTGGCAGAAAGCACACGCCCTGGTCTTGGCTACGTACAAGCTCACAAAGAGTTTTCCGGATGACGAGCGTTTTGGCCTTGTCTCGCAGATGCGCCGCGCCTCCGTCTCAGTGGCTGCTGACATAGCGGAGGGGTTCGTGCGCAAAGGGCGGCAAGATAAACTACATTTCTATAACATGTCTCAAGGTTCTCTAGAGGAGACGAAGTACTACTTGATCTTGGCGAAGGACCTCGGTTATACGAAGGACATCATTGCCGAAGCAAAATTGGCGGGAGATGTTGGCCGCTTGCTAGACGCGTTAATGCTTTCCATCGAGGGTCAATGAATCCCTTGGCTACTCGGCTACTCGGTTACCTGGCTACTTGCTGATTACGGAGCACGCATGGCAAAACTTTCAACGCATCGTCTCAGACAAATCCTCTCCCGCTTCCCCCAGCAACGCATCCTCGTCGTCGGCGATGTCATGCTCGATCGCTTCCTGTGGGGGAAAGTGTCGCGGATCTCGCCCGAAGCACCCGTGCCCGTGGTCGAAATTAATCGCGAATCACTCTTCCCCGGCGGCGCCGCCAACGTGGCGCGCAACCTCCGGGCCCTGGGTTCGTCGGTCTCCATCCTCGGCGTCCTGGGAGACGACAACACCGGCGAAGATTTGCGGGAACTGCTCGATCAGCAGGGCGTCAACACGGATGGATTGATCGTGGACCTGAATCGTCCCACGACCCTCAAGACCCGCATTGTTGCCCACGGCCAGCAGGTGGTGCGGTTTGACCGGGAAAAGTGCGCGGACCTGCCCCCGGCAATCGAGCGCAAGGTCCTGGAACAGTTTGAGTCGCGCCTGGAGAACGTTTCCGCCGTGGTCTTTGAGGACTATGCCAAGGGCCTCCTGTCCCAGAGGCTGCTCAATGCCATGCAACGGCTGGCGCACCAGGCACGCAAAATCACGGCGGCGGACCCGAATTCTCGCAGCCGCATCCGCTACTCCGGCTTGACGGCGGTCACACCCAATCGGTCCGAGGCGTTTGCCGCCGCCGGACTGCCCCACGTCGAACCGGGACAGGACGTCCTGCACGATGAGGCCCTCCTGCGTGTGGGACAAGCGCTGTTGCGAACGTGGAAACCCCGCAACCTTCTGGTCACGCTGGGCGAAGACGGCATGTGCCTGTTTCGGCCCGACAAGAAACCGCACCACATTCCCACCGTCGCGCAGGAAGTCTTTGATGTGTCCGGCGCCGGCGATACGGTCATTGCCGCCCTGGTGCTGGCGCTGGCGGCGAAGGCCGACGCGGTGGACGCCGCGGAAATCTCGAATCACGCCGCGGGTGTGGTGGTCGGCAAGGTCGGCACGGCGACGTGCTCGCCAGAGGAATTGATCGCCAGCTTCCTCCGCAACCGACGGTGATAGAACAAGTAGCTAGTAGCTGGTAGTAGTAGCTTGGGGCGGTGGACGAGGGAAAACGGCGAGAGGTGGCCGGGGAGCCGAGGGAACGGCCGGCGACGGACAGGAGGCGTTCACCATGAAGGCACGAAGTGCACGAAGCGCAGGCTAGGCTCTTTTCCCAAGGCCTCTGCTCGCGACTTATGGCTTATGGGGTCAACGCTTGACTCTTGGGTCAACTTATGGGGTCAACGCTTGACTCTTGACATTCTGGATGAGACAACCCAGATTGTGTATTATGGCGCGACCGATTCGAGTGGAGTTTACCGGTGCTGTCTACCACGTAATGGCGCGCGGTAACGAGCAACGGGATGTCTTCCGTGATGACGAGGATCGGCGGCGGTTCCTGGACGCGCTGGCCGAAGCCGTCCCGCAGTTCGGCCTCCGGGCTTACGCCTACTGCCTGATGCCCAATCATTATCATCTGCTGGTGGGCACGCCGCGCGCCAATCTGAGTCGGGCAATGGGCTGGCTGCAAACCACCTACACGGCGCGCTTCAACGCGCGGCATCGGCGCCATGGACACCTCTTCCAGGGACGATTCAAGGCCCAACTGATCGACGCCGACGAGTACGCGCGCTGGCTCGTGGAATACATACACCTGAATCCAGTGCGCCCACGACAGCGAGGCCAGTCGATTCCCCCCGATCGGACGGAGCAGTTGAGGCGATTCCCGTGGAGCAGCCATGGAGACTACGCCGGTTCGCGCCATCGGCCGGCGGACTGGCTGTGCCTGGACTGGTTGGCCTACTGGGGACGAAGTCGGCGAGAAGCGCAGGCGGAATACCGACGGACAATTGCACGGGCGTTCGGCCAGCCCGTGCACAATCCCTGGGACCGATTGCAGCGTGGGTTGGTACTGGGCGGACAGCGCCTGTACGACAAGGTCCGACAGTTGATCGACCAGAAAGGCGGCACCGAGGAAGCGCGCTGGACCATCACCGAAGACGCGACACGGCTGCGCGAGCGGGTACGCGAACTGGTTGCGGAGGAAACCGATGACCGAATCAAGATTTGGGCGCGCGTGACTCTCGGAGGCGAACGTGGCGTTGACGTGGCGCGGGAGCGCGGTTATCGCGACGGCAGCGGCGTGCGCCAGGTCGTCAAACGATTGGAGGCCGCCGCTCACAACCGCCGATCCCTCCACAACCGATTGGAACAACTGCGTGAACTGTCAAGAGTCAAGCGTTGACCCCTTTGAAGACTCCACAACCGATTGGAACAACTGCGTGAACTGTCAAGAGTCAAGCGTTGACCCCTTTGAAGAGTCAAGCGTTGACCCCTGTGACCCCTTTGACTTTGACCCTTTGACTTTGAAATGAAACAGTCCGCCTCTCGATCGCTGCGCTCAATGAAACAGGCCGGTGAGGGGATTCTCAATCTCCGCGCGCGCCGATAGAATGTCGGTTGTTCCGGTGGCTCGACCCTGCTTCCGCTAGTGTA
>CAVYAC010000048.1:0-47122 GCA_963766065.1 uncultured Verrucomicrobiae bacterium | reverse complement strand
CAAGAACTCGAACCCCGATGCACCAAGCTGCTTACCGCTGCACGCGCGCGCTGCCCTTCCAGATGCTCCAAATCTGATCTTCATCGGCGGGCTGCGCATAGTCGGTCAGCAGCGTCGTTGCCAGCGCGCCGCTGGCCCAGCCGAACTGGACCCACTTCTCGGGTTCCCATCCCTTGAGGATCGCGTAGAGCATGCCGCCGACAAACCCGTCGCCGCCGCCGATGCGGTCCAGGACCGTGATGTCGCGGGGCTCGACGACGTGCCAGTCCTTGCCCGCGGCCATGATCGCGCCCCACAGGTGGTGGTTCGTATCGACGACTTCACGAAGGGTCGTGGCGAACGTCGAAGCGTTCGGATACGCTTTCTTCACGCGTTGGATCATCCCCTTAAAGCCGTCAATCTTTGACGTGAGGCCCTTGCCGCCCGCTTCGGGACCCTTGATGCCGAGGCAAAGCTGGAAGTCTTCCTCGTTGCCGACCAGAATGTCCGACACGCTGGCGATCTCGGCGAAGATGGCGGCGAGTTCCTTCTCGCGGCCCTTCCAGAACGACGCGCGGTAGTTCAGGTCAAACGAAATCCTGGTTCCGTGTTTTTTCGCCGCCCGCGCGAGTTCCAGGCAGAACGTCCCCGTTTCGGGCGACAGCGCGCCGATCAGACCCGACAGGTGGACGATCTGAACACCTTCCTTGCCGAAGATCCGGTCCAGGTCGAAATCTTTCACGTTCAGCGTCCGGCCCACTTCGCCCGCGCGATCGTTCCACACGCGGGGTCCGCGCGACCCGTAACCGCTGTCGGCGATATTGAACTGATGCCGATAGCCCCACGGGCCGCCCTGCGGAACCTCGACGCCTTCGTAGTCCATGTGGCGGCTCTGGAGGTTGTCCTTGATAACCTGCGCGATCGGACTGCCCTTGACGAATGTCGTCAGGACTTTCACTCGCAGACCCAGAAACGACGCCACGCTGGCCACGTTCGTCTCCGCACTGGTGGCTTGCATCGTGTACGAAACGGCGCAATGCACCGGCTGCCCGTTGGGGGGCGTAATCCGGATCCCCATGCTTGAGGGCACGACCAGCGCGTACTTGCAGTTCTTCTTTAGTTCGATTTTCATCTGACGCTCCTTTCAAAACTCAATTTGTCATAACGCGTTGCCTGCAGCGATTTGTTAGGCATCATTTCTTTGGTGCTTTGTAACGAAACGTTTCAAAATACTGCTCAATAATCGGCACGGGGCGCGTGTAATATGGCTTGTTTTTGTCGGCGTTCCTCATGTCGAAAATCAAAATAAATCCGTTTCCATCACGCTCGCAAAACAAATACTGAGTGAGCCAGGGCTGATAACTGCCTCGGACAGCCTGGCGACTGCCATACCCCGCGAGAAACTTCGAGAGCGCAGGCTGACCCTGAAAATCTGTATGCATCCAGCCATCTGGGAGACCGTTGGTAGATTGCAACCAGCCGTGATACAGCGCATACTCCTCTGGACCTAAATGCTGGATCGTAATGCGTGGCGGATACTCGTCTGCCACATGCCCCTCAATCACTATCTGGTCTGCCACACTGCTCTTAAACCAATCATCAATTGGAATCGTCCGGGCTGTCCAACCGACTGGACTCACAATCGAATATCCTGCGGTAAACTCGACACGATTTGTCTCCGATGGAGGAGCCTGCGGCAAATAGCGCTCGTATGGGCTATGAACCTCTGATGTCGGTTGCGCTTGCGCGCATCCGGTAACCGCCAGCGTGAAAGCAAGTGCGAGAGATTTCATGGCGCTCGGTGATGCCTAACAATGTCAATAGCACAAACTCGCTTTGTCATAACGCGTGACGCTGGCTCCCTCGGCGCTCATAGAGCGCCGCTACAGCGCCGTGCTCGGTGAAGGCCCACATCGGTTTGCGGCGGCCACCGTGCTCCAAACTTGAAGTTCCAATTTGGAACTTCAAGTTTGCAACCTCTTGCCGGGTAAGCAGAAACACAAAGTCATCCGGGAAGCGATCGCGGTTGCGCTTCACCGCTTTGTTTAGATTTCTGGTCAAGACGCCGTACACTGCGGCGAGGTCAGAGTCGAGCATGACCCGCTGCCCACGCACCGTGAAGATGCGCTCTTCGATGCGTTCCGTGGGTGCCGCCAACAACTTGTCTTTCACGCCGGTCCTTCTCGGCTTCTACACCGTATACGTCTGTGAGGTGGTCGTTCCGCCGCGGCCGGTCCAGTTGGTGTGGAAGGCCTGGCCGCGCGGTTTGTCCACGCGCTCGTAGGTGTGGGCGCCGAAGTAGTCGCGCAGGGCCTGCAGCAGGTTGGCCGGCAACCGGTCGCTCCGGTAGCCGTCGAAATACGCCAGCGCCGAGCCGAGACACGGCATCGGGATGCCGAGCTGCGCGCCCTTGACGATGACGCGGCGCCAGGCCGCCTGCCGGCTGCCGACGCGCCTTCTTGAAAAACTTGTCGAGCAACAGGTTGACCAGATCAGGATTGCGCTTGAAGGCCTTCTTGATGTCACCGAGGAACGCCGAGCGGATGATGCAACCGCCCCGCCACACCAGCGCGATGCCGCCGTAGTTGAGGTTCCATTTGTACGTTCTTTGCGGCGGCGCGCATGAGCTGGTAGCCCTGCGCGTAGCTGACGATCTTCGAGGCGTACAACGCGGCGCGGAGATCGTTGACGAACTTCGCCTTGTCGCCTTGAACTTGCTGACCTTGCGGCTTGATCTCCTGGGAGGCCGCAACGCGTTCCTCTTTCACCGCGGACAGGCAGCGGGCAAACACCGCTTCGCCGATCAACGTCAGCGGCATCCCGTCGTCGAGCGCGGCGACCACCGTCCACTTGCCGGTGCCCTTCTGGCCGGCGGCGTCGAGGATCAGGTCCACGACTTCCTGCGCCTTGTCTCGTCCTTGTAGCCGAGAAATGTCGCGCGTGATCTCGATGAGGTAACTGTCGAGTTCGCCCTTGTTCCATTCGGCGAACACGTCGTGCATTTCCTCGTTGGTCATGCCGAGGCCGCGCTTCATCAAGTCGTAGGTTTCGCAGATCATCTGCATGTCGCCATACTCGATGCCGTTGTGGACCATCTTGACGAAATGGCCCGCGCCGTTTTCGCCGATCCAGTCGCAGCACGGCTCGCCGTCGGGTGTCCGGGCGCAGATCGCCTGGAAAATTTCCTTATGTGCGGCCACGCGGCGGGGCTGCCGCCGGGCATCAGCGACGGGCCTTTCAGCGCGCCTTCCTCGCCGCCCGACACGCCCGTGCCGATGTAGAGCAATCCCTTGCTCTCGACGTACTGGGTGCGGCGGATCGTGTCGGGGAAATGGCTGTTGCCGCCATCGATGAGGATGTCGCCGTGTTCGAGGAGCGGCACCAACTGGTCGATCAATTCGTCCACCGCCTGGCCGGCCTTGACGAGCATGATGATTTTGCGCGGGCGTTTCAACGAGCCGACGAATTCCGGCAGGGAGTGCGCGCCGAAGAACTTCTTCCCCTTGGCGCGCCCGTTGATGAAGTTGTCCACCTTCGCGGTCGTGCGGTTGAACACGGAGATGGGGAACCCTTTGCTTTCGATGTTGAGGGCGAGATTCTCGCCCATGACAGCCAGGCCGATCAGGCCGATTTCAGATTGTGGTGTGGTCATTGTCAGTTTCCTTGGTTGAAAATGCTATATTCCGTCAGCTTTCCTTTCCCGGTATCCGCTCCCTTTCGGGCGCGCCGGCTGAAGCCTGCGGCCACGGGACGACCCATCCAATCCACCGTGTCGCAGCACCAGTTAGCCACAAATCCACACGGATGAACACCAATGATTCGTAGCAATTCGTGTCCACCCGCAGCCGCGATTACGTCTTCCGACAGGTTCCGCTATACGCCGCTGAACGCGCTGAACCCTCCGTCCACCGCGATGACCTGCCCGGTGACGAAGCCCGAGCCCTCGTCACTGAGCAGCCACAGCAACGTGCCGATCAAATCCTCCGGTTTCCCAAACCGGCCCGCGGGCGTGTGGCTGATGATCGTGTTGCCGCGCGTCGTCAAGGAACCGTCGGCCTGCGTCAGCAGCGTGCGGTTCTGGTCCGTGAGGAAGAAACCGGGGGCCAGGGCATTGACGCGCACGCCGACCTTCGAGAAATGGACCGCGAGCCATTGGGTGAAATTGCTGACGCCCGCCTTGGCCGCGCTGTAGGCCGGGATCTTCGTCAGCGGCTTGAACGCGTTCATCGAGGAAATGTTGATGATGCTGCCGTGTTTCCTGAGCACCATGTCCCTGGTGAACACCTGCGTTGGCAGGAATGTGCCGAGGAAGTTCAGGTTGAACACGAACTGGATGCCCTCGACCGTCAGATCGTAGAACGTGACGACGCCATCCTTTTTTTGAGTAAGATCTTCGACGGTGAGAAACTCTTTCGATGTGGTGCCCTTGGGGTGATTGCCGCCCGCGCCGTTGATCAGGATGTCCACGGGCCCGAGTGCTTTCTTGATCTGCTCGTGGGCTTGCTCGATGCTGGATTTTTCGAGCACGTTGCACGCAAACGCCCGCGCCACGCCGCCGGCCGTGTTGATTTCATCGGCGACTTTCTGTGCGAAATCCGGTTTCAGATCCAGAATGGCGACCTTGGCCCCGCACTCGGCCAACGCCCGGGCCATCATGCTGCACAGGATGCCGCCGCCGCCGGTGATCACAGCGACCTGGTTCTTCAAATTCACATGAATTGGTACTGACATGGCTTATCGTCCTTTCAATCTGTGGGAACTCGCGGACGCAACTCTTACGGAATCAGCCCGCGGAATGCAACCGCAATTCTACTTGCGCATCGCGTTTGTATATAGCACATATGGATTGCGAGCAAACGAATCGGCCATGACCAAAGCCAACAAACCAAAGCCTGTGCGCCGAGCGAGATTCAGCCCGTGCTTTTTGTGCGGTGTCCCAGCCGCGTCGGCGCCCTCGTCCGTGCGGGAAGAAGCCGCCCGGCTGGTTGAAATTCTCAAACCGTATGGAGCCAGCCTGACCGAGGCCGTTGAGCACTACGTCAAAACTGTTTTAAAATTCCGAAACGCTCCGAAGATTGGGGAGATTGTCAAAGCGCACCTGGAAGCGGCGACCAAGAACGGGCGTCGCACCCGGACATTGAGGGAGTTGAAGTCCTGCCTGGGACAATTCTCCAAAGCATTTCCGAACCGGACACTGCAGCAGTATCACCCTGGACGAATTGGAACAGTTCATTGGCAACGAGAACACTTTCCATTCCGGACCCGCAGTCAGAACAAAGTGAGAGTCAGCCAGCTATACAACTTCGCCATCCGCAAGGGTTGGGCTTCTGAGAACCTGACCAAACGCCTTTCGCCCATAACGCCCGATGATGCTCGCCGCATGAAGGCATTTCTCGAAACCATAGCCGGCACAATGGTGTCGAAGTAGAAACATCTCCGAGGGTCACACCCGGGCGTTCCTGGATGGAAGCGCCGTTATTGCTCCCGGAGCAACCCTTCGTCCACAAGCTTCTGGAGCCCCGCGTCAATCTCCGCGTGCGTTAGGCAGGGGTATGGCGCTCGTTACGGCTGATTCTTCGACATGGCTTCGAGGGCGAGATACAGCGCATGGGTGCCGCTCTTGCCGTGGCCCTGGGCCTGGACGGCGCGGTAGAGGTCGTGGACCAGTTTCAGGCCGGGCAGATTGAGGTTCATGCGGTCAACTTCGGCGAGGGCGATTTCCATGTCCTTGACGAAATGGTCGACGAGGAATCCCGGCGCGAAGTTGCGTTGCAGGATGCGCGGCGCGAGATTGTCGAGCGTCCAGCAACCGGCTGCGCCGGGGCGAACGGATTGGAGCATGGTGTCGAGATTCAACCCGGCTTTGGCGCCGTAGAGCAGGCTTTCGCATACGCCGATCATCGTCCCGGCGATGACGATTTGGTTGCACAGTTTGGCGTGTTGACCCGCGCCGGCACCGCCCTGATGGACGATGGTCTTGCCGAGGATTTGTAACAGCGGCAGCACGCGCCCGACGGCATCCGCGTCGCCGCCGACCATGATCGAGAGCGTGGCATTGCGCGCGCCAACGTCGCCGCCGGAGACGGGCGCGTCGATGGCATCGACCCCTTTGACTTTGGCGGCGGCATAAATCTGTTTCGACAGGCTCGGGTTGGTGGTGGTCATATCGATGATGACGCTGCCGGGCTTGACCCCGGCGAGCACACCATCGTTGCTGAAGTAGACTTCGCGCACGTCGCGTGGGAAGCCGACCATGGTGAAGATCACGTCCGATAGCGCGGCGACGGCCCGGGGAGAATCGGCCCACTGCGCGCCCTTATCGAGCAGCGGCTGCGCTTTGGGTTTGGTCCGATTGTGGACGGTGACGGTGTAGCCTTTTTCCAGGAGATGCCCGCACATGGATAGTCCCATCACGCCCGTGCCAATCCAGCCGAGACGCGTGGTGGACGGAGAGATCGGCGTTGGCGTTATTGCTGGCATCGACCGGGAACGCTAGGCGAACCCGCGGGAGGTTGTCAAACGGATTTGGGTCGTGACGTGGTGCGTCGGCGGCGATGGCGTGAGCGAGGATATGGCAACGCCGCTCGGTGGGAGAAGGCGAGGACGGACAGGCCGAGGCCGAGGAGGAGAAGAGCGGATGGCTCGGGAATTTCCTCGATGGCGATGCCCACGGCGTTTGCCAAACCCGAAGCGAATACCGAGCCGACGCCGTCCTGATTGAATTTCAGAATTCGGCTGTCACCGAGCGTTCCACTGTGACAGGCCACGTACAGATTGCCGCTGCTGTCGAAGGCCAGGCCGTAGGGGAAGGAGAGCAAGTTAGTCGAGGCAAAGACAAAGCCCTGCCCGGCAGAGCTGAACCTCTCGATTGTATTGTTTCCATAGTTGGCTACATATAGGCTTCCGCCGAACCAGGCGAGGCCTTCGGGGTTGTCTACGCCAGAGGAAGATGTCGCAAAAACGGAGCCGGTACCACCGGGGCCGAACTTTTCAATGGTGTAATTCCCTGCGTTGGCAACGTACAGATTTCCGCTGGCGTCGAACGCGAGCGCGGAGGGAAAATTCAATCCCGCGGCAGCGGTGGCGAAGACCGTACCAGATCCGCTCGGGGTGAACTCTTCGACTGTATTCCCGGCACCGTTGGCGACGTACAAATTGCCACTGCTGTCGAACGCCATGCCCCAGGGGAGGCTGAGGCCCGACGAAGCGAAGGTCGTTCCGACCCCGTTGGGGGTAAATTTCTCAACTGTGCTACTGCCGCTGCCGCCGCCCGAATTTGCTACGTAGAGATTGCCGTTGTCGTCCAGTGCGAGGCCGATGGGGTAATTCAGCCCCGAAGCGGCGGTGGCGAACGTGGACTGGCTTCCATTTGAACTGATCGCCAAAATAGTGTTCAGGTTTGCTGTCGAGACGTAAACGTTGTCCGCATGGGTGCAGGGGACATTGGAGCATAGACTGAGAAGCACCGTGAAGACGAGGCTTGTGACTCTTCCCATCATACGTACCCGACCTAGATAAAACATTCTACAAGGGTTAGGCAGTTGATGGCAAGGAAGATCGGCGGCAATAAGGGAGGGTTTTTGAGTCATGGTAACGGCCCTTTCTGTGGGAAATCGGTGTAGGCATCGGCGCGGGACTGCGGGGCGGTGATGGCGAGGAGCAAGGCGTCGGCAAAGATTCGGCGCGGCTCCGTCGGACTCGGCTTGGCGGCTAGTACGGCTTTCGGCTCCATCGAAGTCGGCTTCCGCGGGGGTTGGGGACGAAGGGGGTTCCGCTGTGGACAGCGGACGCCTCGGAGAGGCGTCCCTACCAACGACGGGGAGCACGCGGACAGAGCGGCGTGGCTACAAGGACGAGGCACGGACCGCGGACGGCACCCGGGCCGGGCGCCCTACCGACGGCAACGACGGCGAGCGCCGGAACGGCGAGATACCTAGACCCTTCGGCTTCGCTCAGGGCAGGCTCTCGGCATCTCGCCCTACAAACCGGATGGACCCCGGTATAACATCGCGCCGACGCAGGCGGCAGGCGGGGAAACGACAGAGACCCCTTCCTTCGGCTTCGCTCAGGACAGGCTGGCTTGGGGTGACAGCGCCGGGAAGTGAAAGCGACCGGCCCGCGGTTGCGTCGGCAGCACAAACACGACGGGTCTCGAGGACTCGGCTCGGCCCCGGGTGGGCAAGCCTGGCAACATTGAGCCGTTGAAGGAGGGGTAGAGGCGGGGCGGACGCAGGCTGAAGCCGTGCGGCTACAACAGCGGGGACGATGGATAAATGGGCTTGACTGGCATATCGGGAGTCAGATATGATGGGCGGACAGAATCGTTATTTGACATAACGGGATCGAGAGACGCGACGGGTTGAGCTTGAGTGCGAACTTGTGGCGCGGGTGGGGTGTGTCCATGGACGGGGGAAGTTTGGTGCGGGGGGGATTACCAAACGAACCCAATTTCTTGCACGCGCGGGTTGGGTTTCTGAAAAAAAACGAACCCAAAACGAACCCAAATTCAGGGGTAGGTGGAGGGCAGATAGGGGTTGAAATGGGGCTGACACGTTGCTTTTGGGCACGCCGTTCGCTACACTGACCTTGAATGAAAGCGGTTACGACGGAACAGATTCGGCAACTGGACCAAGGCACCATCGCCGCGGGCACGCCCGGAGCGGAGTTGATGGAGGGCGCGGGTTATGCTGTGGCCCGCACGACCATGGGGTTCCTCCGGCGGAAGGATGCGCGGTCGGTGTTGCTGCTGGCGGGGAAGGGAAACAAGGGCGGTGATGCGATCGTGACGGCGCGGCATTTGGCGGGGGCCGGTTGCCAGGCCGCCTTGGTGTTGCTTTGTCAGCGCAACGAATTGCAGGGCGACGCGCTGCAGCATTTCCAGAAGCTCGTGAACGCGGTGCGGGTGGTGGAACTGCCGACGCTCGACCAATTTGCCGAGATGATCGGGGAGTTTCGAACCGGCGGTGGTCGTGGACGGTTTGCTGGGGACGGGGTTGAACGGGGAGGTGCGCGAGCCGTACGCGACGGCGATCAAGGTGATCAACGGGCTGCATCGGCCGGTGGTGGCGATCGATGTTCCGTCGGGGCTGGACAGCGACACGGGCGAAGTCCGTGGTGTGTGCGTGCGTGCGGACACGACGGTCACGATGGGGTTGCCGAAGATCGGCTTGCTCAAACCCGCCGCGGCGGAATTTGTGGGTCGGATCGAGACCGTGGACATCGGGTTCCCGCGGAAGCTGGTGGACGAGATTCAGACCGACGTGGAACTGGTGACGGCGCGCGACGTGGCGGCGTTGTTACCGAGGCGCCCGCGGACAGCGAACAAGGGGGATTTTGGCCACCTGCTGGTGATTGCCGGTTCGGAAGGTTACACCGGAGCGCCAGTGCTGACGGCGCAGGCGGCGGCGCGGGCCGGGGCCGGGTTGGTGACACTGGCGGTGCCGCGGAGCATCTATCGGATCGTGGCGGCGAATTGTCCGCCGGAAGTGATGCCGCGCCCGGCGGATTTCGACAAACTCGATCCGACGGATTTTGCCGGGTTTAACGCTGTGGCGCTGGGGCCGGGGTTGGGTCAGCAGGCGAAGACGCAGAAGGTGATTTGGAAGGTGGTGAGCGGGTGGTTCCCGCCGATGGTGGTGGACGCGGATGCGTTGAATGGGATTGCGCAAGGGGTGGCCGCATTGAAGAAATTGCACAAGCCGATGGTGTTCACGCCGCATCCGGGAGAGATGGGGCGGCTCATTGGCAAGACCAGCAAGGATGTGCAGGCGAACCGGTGGGAGGTCGCGCGCGGGTTTGCGAAGGAATACGACGTGGTCACGGTGTTGAAGGGCGCCGGGACGGTGATCACGGAGAGATCGGGGCCGCTGTGGATTAATATGACGGGCAATGCGGGGATGGCCAAGGGCGGCATGGGCGACGCGTTAACGGGGATCATCGGCGCGTTTCTGGCGCAGGGCATGGCGCCGGCGGATGCGGCGCGGGCGGGGGTATACATTCACGGGCTGGCGGGCGACCTCGCGAGCCAGACGGTCGGCGAACGCGCCATGTTAACCTCGGATTTGATCGGGCATTTGGGTGCGGCATTCGCCACACTGGACTAAGCGCTCGGGCGATGGCATATTTCTGTCCGTCTTCACCCGGCGTAGCTCAATTGGCAGAGCAGCTGATTTGTAATCAGCAGGTTATCAGTTCAAGTCTGATCGCCGGCTCCAAATTCGGGTTGATTTGCAGGGACTTACGCAACCCCTCTTCGTTCAGAACTCTCCTAATAGGGCACGGGTATTACTGAGGGTATTACTTTGGAGAAACGCCATTCAGCACGATCACTTGGAGTCAGTACCAGTGGCAGTATCGCTAATCCACCGCTGTTGGATCGTGCGAATCTGCGCCAAGAAGGCATCGGGACGCACATCACCGTAAGTCGAGGAGATCAACGATGGACCGCTTTTGTCGCCGATGGCCATGGCGATTTCCGCGTCCGTCAATGTGCTTCTGCAGGAGGTCACGAAGTAAGACCGTAAGCCATGGGGGGTGACATGACGGATATTCAAGGCAGTGCAGGCTTTTTTCAACCAGCGTCGGATGGCGGAGGCGTCGCGCTTTCTATTCCCCTCGAAGATTCCTCGCATCGGCGGGAACATCAGGTCGCTTACCAATTCCTCTTCCTCTGCTCGGCGTTTCATCTGTAGGAGTAGAGTGCTGAGCGCACGGCGTGATCGCGACCCAAGGAAAAACGCCCTTCTTGCTACGTTTGACATCCATCACTTCGTCTTCCCAATTGACCTCGCTCCAGCAACGCCTCAGTGCCTCGCCGATTCGCAACCCCGTGAACGCCAAAAAACTGGCGAAATCACCCACATCATGCCGCCCCTGATCCCGGAGCCACTGTTCGATGTCATGAAGTTCCTTTGGTGTGGGCGCAAACTCGCGGCAATGTTTAACGTCGCCTGCGGGTACAAACGAACTGCGTCCCTGTAGTGGATTGTTGCGAATACGGCCGCGACGGCGGGCGAGATGGAAAACACTTGAGAGGGTGCAGAGTTCGATGTCGACGGCCCGGGTTCCACCGGCGCCCTCTTCGTATGCTTGTGACCTCGGATCTCGTAACTGCTGATGAACCCACCACTCAACCGCCAGTCCTTGTAGGCATCACAATCCCCCAGGTTGATGCCGTGTGGATTTCGGATGCCCCACCATTCCCGGAGAGATTTGAAGTGGCGCCGCTCGCGCTCGACCGTGTCGACCGGCTTCGGTTGCATCGTCCGCTTGGGATAGCCTGCTTTGACATAGTCGTCGATCAGGTCGTTTACCGTGAGCATCTTGTCTTGGACTGAGGGGCCGGGAAGGATGGTGCCATACCGCTGAGCCTTTTTCTCGTCCCGCCAGCGCTCCAAGAACGCCTTCGCTTTCACGGGTTTTTTCTCGTGTGTGGATCGCATCACCGGACGCCCGTCAGCACCGGCAATGCGGATGTATATGGTGCCACCATCACATTTGCGATAGAGACACTCGGTTACATAGATCCAACGCATACTCGTGTTTAGATACGGCCAACCAGAAATGGCGGCCAAGAGGATTCCGTGTTCATGAACGGTCGCTCAGGTACTTGTCCAGCACGTCCGACCGTATCCACACGAATCGTCCGCGTCGCCGGACTTTCAAACCGGCATTCGTCCACCTCCAGATGGTCTGGACGCAGACACCGGCTCGGGATGCCGCTTGCGAGGGGCGCAACAACTCGCCCTGACCGCCCCCTTCATCGTGTTGGTCGGCTGTTCCGCCTAGCCAAGCGTCCAGGTCGGACCTCCTGATGCGTCCTCCCCGTCCTGCCTTCAACCCTTGTTAACGCCAGCGCCACAACGTCTGCCGGGAACACTTCGCGTAGGCGCACGCGGCTTTCGGGGACAACCACTCCATCATTGGATTCGGCTTTTCAATACCTCTTCCCGGAGACGGATCTGATTTCGATGAGTCCCGATCCACCTTTGCGTCTCGGACGGGCGACGAAGGTGTTCGGGATTGTTGTTTTGGCTCTTTAGCGACCTCAGTCTTCGGCGCTTCAGGCAGTCGCACTGCCACGACAGTCGCAACTGCGGCAGCCATGCTCGACGAAATCCAACGACGGTCGGTTTCCGTCAGCGTCGATGATTCCGAAGCCTGCTCCCTTGCACGTTCGATGATTTCCAGCGCATCCAACCGCGCACGCTCACGGAACTCCGGGTCATCGTCGAACAGAGTGCCGTTTCGCAAGGTTTCGATTGCCCGAGCAATGTGGTGGGATGTCACCTCCGTGTTGGAGGCCACGAGACCCAAGGTAACTGGACATGCGGTCCACATGGGGGTATTGAAAAACGCGAAGTGAACGTGGCCAAGAAAACAAGTTGCGTTTGCGTCAACTTGGACACTTGACACGTGCCGGGAATGACGGAAAAGCACGCACGGACAAGAGGGCCTCTGCACCTCAATGCCGCCGCCGCCCCACACCCGCCACGACGGTCCACCGAGCCAGACAGAATGGAACAAACTTATTCTCCCTCAACCATTGCATGGTCTTTGCCGGATTTCCCGGAGACATGCGATGGCGTGCTGGAGACGGGTGATCAATTTCGGACGGGTGGTCGCAATCATGCGGCACCGCCATCCGCCTGCAGTTGAGCCTTCTTGAGGGCGGCTTCGACCTCGGCTCGGTCATAGTAGAACTGACAGCCCTGATGGTGCTTCGTGATCCTGTTTTCCTTGACGAACCGATTCCACATGCAGATGTCCCTGCCCGAGCCGTATGGAGATCGTTTAACCGCGTCGCCTGCCAGCGCCCTGGCTTCGCCGGTGTTGAGCATGTCCTTGTGATCGACCGGCGGAGCGGGGACAACTGTGGGCTTCTCTGGTTGGTTGTCCTTGTGCTGCGGATCCAATATGGCATCCATCTTTTCGAGGATGTCGTGCGCTTCCTCCGCTGTGTACGTCTTGCCCCGTCGGTCGGGCTTCGTTTCCGTGTCGTCTTGGTTGCTCGGCGCTTCCACCCGTGGGGGTTGGTCGGTGTTCGCCACATCCTCATCTGACTTAGCCTCGGGTACCGGCTCCTTCGCCGAGTCTTGGACACTCTGACGGTGGTTCTGGGTGGCCTTGGCTTCTTGCGATGGCGGGAAGTCAACTTCGACACCTTCCGCCGTTTCCATCGCCTTGATGAATTCGTCCAGCGACGCGATGGCAGTTTCCGTTTCCTGCGATCCGGTAGGGGGCTCATCCCGCAGTTCCGCACGCAACGCTTCGGCCTCGGCCTTGGCTTCGCTGACCTTCTCCTGGACTACGTTGAAGCGCTCGCGGCGGCTGTCCGGGCTCTTCTTCCGGTCCGGCTCGCCGTCGCTGGCTTCGACGGAGGCTTCATAGACCTTATGGACGTGCCTCAATGCCTGCTCCCAGTCATCGGGATTCTTGCAAGCGGCGATGTCCTTCAGTGTGGGCAGGCGATCCTTGAACGCCATGATGGCAGGACGGGCTTGCGCGAGTTCCCACGTGTGCCAAGGGTCGGGCTTCTGCCGGATCTTGACGCCGGTCGGAAGGAGTTCGATTTTGCCCGTCTCCTTCGATGCGGCGATGGAGGCGCGGAGCAACTTCCGCGACGGTTGCTTCGCCGCGATCAAGTCGAGCCACCTGTCCTGCACGTCCTTCGGCAACCCGGCAACCTCGGCGTGTTTGCCATACGAAACATTTTCCCGCCGGCGGGAATTTTCGATCTGGCCCGTGACCCACGCCTCATTGGCGATGGTCTTCGGTGAATAGCCAACCTGCCGGGCGATTTCCTCGGCACGCTTTGAGCCATAGCGGCGGGACCCGGCGTTGTACCAATCTCCTCGCCAAAAATGCGTGCAATCGACGGCGAGTTTCAACTTCAGACCCACCGACTGCCAGAACTCTTGGCTGTAACCCCGGTCCGGCAACTCGAGTCCCGTGCGTGTGAGCACGCACCCGGTCATGGTCATACCCCCGAGGAAATGATCGGGCACGACCAGACCGGGCAACTTGGTGGGACGTTCCTCGTTTCGAATCCCATCCGGTGTTCCTGCGTTTCCGCTGGCAAGCGAGTCCTCTTGCTTGGATTTCACTTCCGATTTCTCTTCCATTACTTAATCCTCCCGATGTCGGAGCACACGTGTGGCCCGAGTTTGTTTTCAGGGAGGACGTCCCCGTGGCGCCAAGATACCCGGCAGGACCGCTCAGGCCCTGCCTATCTTGGCCAAGGGATAATGCGGGGGCGGCAGGGTCCCGGAGGGAGCCAGAATGCAGAGCAGAAACGAGAACCGTGCACGGGACGCACAACCGAAACTCGGGATGCTGACGACGGTATGACAGCGTCCTGACCGTTGTCTTCGTCCGCCTCTACTGCGGGCCAAGGGGTCGGGGTGGTGTGCCTCGGAGGCCTCTTGTGTATCGTTTCTAGCATCACAAGCCTTGTCCTAGCGCGGGGGGTATCCCATGCCAAGCCCTTTTTGAAAAAATGTCGCAAGGGATTCGAAAGCGCCAGCCTGGACACGTGCCGTCAACAGCGAGGAACCGAACCCGATCAAGGAATGGATTCGGGACTACTTGCCAGCCACTCCGCCCGGATACGTGACGTTTTGTTGTCGGCCCCGCTGAACGATCATGCCCGCCACCTGTTGTAGGCGGCTACCCGCTTGATGATGCCGTGGTGAACTGAACTGCTCTACGCCCGCCGTGGCAGGGAAGCCGCAGAGGACGTGGACTTGTTGTACCGGCGATTGATGTCTTGGCGCTTTGCCGCCCGGCTTGCGGTAAGCCCGACCTTGTCCGCCCATTCCGCCAAGCATCTCAAGCGGGCGATTTCCACCCGCTTGACCTTTGTGTCGCAACCACGGAACTGCCTGCCCGGTTCTCACGCAGGCGACCCCCGTGGTTCCCCAACCGCACGTACCGTCCACCACCAGCCCATGAGGCGGTGTGATGGCGGCTATCAGCCGCTCGAAGCCCGGCACGTCCTGTTGGTGTTCGCCGAAAGTTTTTTCGGGAGGACCGCTGTCAACCATGTCGAGTTGAATCTTGACGAGTGAGCGGTCTTGCGTTGGCGCGAAGCAAAGAACGGTCTTGAATGACGAATTCAACACCCACGGCCACCCGTCCGGCTCCTTACCCCTGCTGGACTCGCCGTCCTCGTCCACCAGCCGATATGCCATGCACCATCGCCAGTACATGACATCGTCCTTGGTCATCTCACGAATGATTTTGTCCATGAAGATGCTACCACCCATAATGGCCGCAATGCCATTCGGTCGAAGCCATCGCTTGCAGCATTCGGCGAGTTGCCGAATGTGGCCGTCGATGAAGTCGAGATCGTATGGAATATCCATCACCACGGCGTCGGCGTGCCGGACCTGCAAGTCGATGAAACCGCGTTCAAGGTGCTCAATGCGAATGGCATCTTTGCAGTCCCTGCGCTCCCGAGGGTACAGGGCGTCCGCCTTGCGTTGTAACGCCTCGACTTCCCTGGTGGCTTCGTACTCGCCCGGGCCGGGCTTCTCCGGCGTCCAAGGCTCATGCACACGTCGCGTCCCGTCCGGCCCATGCACCGCGAAGGCGGTGGTACGGTCTACCTTTACTAGGTTGCTGACGGCACGCTCGTAACTGTTCACGTCCCGAATGAAGGCGGTGATGTCGTCAACGGCCTGTTGCGTCTTTACGTGGACATGCCACTCGTCGCCCTTTTTCTCCCAGAGGGCGGCTTCGGCGGCCACTCCCAGCCCAGCGGTTTTCATGTTTGAGTGCGCCCTGACAAACATCCGCTTCGCCTTGTGAATCTTGTGGGGGTCAATTTCGTTGAGTTTGTTCTTCAGCGGATGAAGCAATAGAGGCTTCTGCACCAGTTCCGTGAAGCGGTCGCCCTTGTCCATCGTCGCCAAGTCAAGCCAGTATGTCCGAGGCAAGTCGCGGTGTTGCTTCAGGATGTTCACATCCTTGCCCGTGACGAGGTAGAGCGAGCGATAATAGTCCGCCGTACGATGGCCTTTGCCGAAGGCAGCGAGTGTGAACGCCTTCAGGGCCTCCTCGTACTTGCCGGTCTCGGCGACGAGATCGTCCACGATCTTGCCGACATGCCATGCGGCAATGTTCGCCTCCAGTGACGCATCTTGCGCCTGACGCTCAGCAGCGGCTTCCTTCTTCAGCCACGGGCGGGCTTGGCTCACGGCCTCGGCGACGGCGACATCGAGCGGACGCCCGGCACTCCTTGAGTCTAGGTGCAACGGTTGCAGTTGGACTCAATGAGTGTCGATCAGGGACGGTCAATGGTTTGGGCTTCACAGATGCCCAGAATACTACGGCAGCCCCCTGTCTGGCCAGCCCAACTCATCCGACCCGCCGCTTGGGATCACCACCCCGGGCAGTACCCATTTATTATGGACCGACGGGGTGCGGCAAGCCGGACTCCACCGAGGGAGACGAGGCCTGCGCGGCAGGAGGGACTGAAGGCTCCCGTCGCGATTTCATGTTCTTGTCGTTGTCTGAAGTCGTTTCTCCAAGAATGATGGGCGCAGGCAATCGTAGGTGTGGCGGAAGGCCCACGCAGACATCGGCATGGGCACATCATATATGGAGGGACAGGATGGGGGCAAGCCGGACGCTCTTGGTGAGGCGAGGCCTCCATGCAGGCCTCGGTGTGCGAACTTCGGTTTCCCCGGATGTCTGTCAAGTATCCAAGTTGCACGAGGTGCAGTTTTTTTTCTCGGCCACGGACGATTGGCGCGGCCCAATCGGCAACGTGAAAGCAACAACTCAGTGGCAACCCAAATGAAGGAGCACCCATGATGCAAACGAATCCAGAAGAAGCAAAGACACAAGGAGGCGCAGACGGTTCCGTCCGCGACACTACGCCCCCAGCCACCGATTGGGACGAGGTGGTCGCGAAGGGCGACGAACCCAGCGATGACTCACCTCCTTTTCAGCCCGCGATGACAGTCGGTCAACTGCGGAAGTGGGTCGCCAATCTGCCCGAGGACTATAGGTTGGTCATCCGTGTCGATTCCCAGAATGGCGGTCAGGACTTTTCCGTTTTCGACTGGTACGACAGCAACAACAATGAGACCGTGCTTCGGGTCGTGCCGGCGACCTTGCTCGACGAGATGGCCAACGTCGCCACCAATGAGAATACGCTCGGCGAAATCTACGACCGGTATACGACGTTTCGGTTCTACAAGACGGCGTCATCCGATGGTTGGCTGTACGAGTCCTGGCCGGAATCGGCGCCGTTCGTGTCCGAGACCCGGCAACACGGGTACGTCCAGCGGGAAAAGTTGCCGAAACTCCTTGATGTACCCGGGTTTCAGCATCAATCGTTCCGTCGTTACCGACGATCCGGTGGTGCTCGACTGGTTGGCGAAACATCCCGTGACCAAGGCGTTGAAACCATGAAGCCGCCCCTTGGGATCAGCCTTACGGACTGGCTCGAGACTGCACCGCAGGGCAAATCCACGATGAATTGCACCATCGACACACAACGACCGAACCGGCCGCCCTCCGGTGGGGGACTGCGTCCTGCATTCCCGTGCAATCCGCCGGTGCGACCGTAGAGGATAATCAGATGACCAATAAGACCATCGTTGCCCAGTGCAAGCGCCTGATCGGGAAGGCACGGCTGGCGGAACTGGACGGCATCGAGAAGGACATCGGCGTCGAGGTCGGGACCGACACGGACACCGGCGCGGAACTGCTCGCGGCCGTCAAGGCACGTCGGGCGAAGTTGACCCAGTACGCCGCCTACACCATCGTCGCCGACGAGGAGGAGGACGTGCCGTCGGACATCCATCGGCGCTATCCCGGCGTGCGTGTCGAGATCAAGGAGCATGACCAGAAGGCCGGAGGCGGTCCCTATGCCACGGGACCGGATGTCGCCGTGTGCGCCGAGATCACCGACAACATCGAGGAATTGCGCTGGCAGGAAGTAGACGAGTGGTGCGGACCGGCGGTGGAGGACTGACAATGAAACCCGACCCAAGGGGAATGACGGAGTTCTATTCGGCGAACCCGGAGTTGGCTGAATTCCTTGATCAGTGGTCGAAGTGGATTGTCGCCGTCGTAGCCTTCGCCTCCGACGGCGACCGTCAGAACCTTCGGCTTTGCCTGCCCGGCGAAAGCGAGCAGGTCATCGAGGCATACGTGACGGTCGGCAGAGCGAACCCAGGCAAGTTGAAGCAGACCTTGTTGCGTGTCGCCAGAAGGCAGGGCTTGGCGAAGTGGAAGGCGGCGAGGGCGGCCCGGATGGGGAGGAACTGAGATGCAATACCCAGGAAAATGGAAGGGAGTCTTTGGGGATTTGGAACTGCAACACCTCCGTGAAAAGGCCAAGAAGGTCGGCTTGACCGTTCGGCGTGCCGCCCGACCCGCTGGACAATTCAGCCGACTCTATCGGCTGGGCAAGACTGACGTGCTGACCGCCGCCGATTGCCACACCACACTGGATTGGCTGATCGCCAGCAGGAAGGCGACAGACCACCTCGTCAAGAATCCACCGAAGCGAACCTACGTCCCGCAAGGCTACGTGGGTGTCATGCCGTCCGTCTCCCCGCCGCCCCGAAGCGGAAGGCGATCAGGCGGCAGAAGTACGCCATCATTCCGTCTACGTCGATGCCGCAACCGAAGCGCAAGCCGGCGAAGAGGCTCAAGCCCCAGATCATCCCGAGTTGACCACGCCTCCGACGCCCGTCGAGATTGTCCGCAACGTGGTCGAGCAACTGACCACGGACGAGGTTGTCGGCGCCGTGATTGCTGGCGTGAAGTCGATTGCACAGGTCAGCGACTCGGCTGTCCGCAAGCGGCCGATTTCGCTTGGCCGACAGGGGTGTTTTGGCCGTATTCTTGACGGCATGCAGACCCACAAAACACCCCGCCGCCGAGCCGCAATGCCTGTTAAAAACGGCCACCACCCAAAACGGGGACTGACGGGCAATCGAGCCAAACTGTCCGCCCTGATTCGGATTTTCGATCTTCGGGTTGGAGTCGTTGCCAAGTGTTCCGGCCGGTTTAGCAGGACGTACGTGCAACGGGTGATCAGCCCCAACGACTCGCTCGAGGGCTCAGCAGAATTCTACCGCCTGATCGAGAGTGCGTTGCCTGAACTCGTCCGCCGTCGGCGTCGGGCGTTCTTCAGCGTGCCTTCGACTGACGGCCGTCGGGTCGACGCACTGGTCCGCTCGGCGCAAACGGATTTTTCTTCCGGCTTGTAGCCGCCAAGGCATCCCCGTAAGACGGAAGGCCGGAAACGACAAGTCGCCAGGGCACCCACCTGAATTACATTTCAAAGACGCCACTGAGGGGACCACCCCCGTCACTTCTCCTTCGCCAGCCATGGCTCGACCGTATTTCAAGTCTGGAGGCGTCACTTCCGCCGAAAGACCAGGTAGACCACGAAGATGATCACCGCCACCACGCCTGCCCGAATCAGCAGGATCTGATTGCCCCCTAAGTTCGAAGAGCCAGAATCCGGAGCCGCCGCCCACCAGTCGCAGGTATTCCATCATGACTCGGACACCATACGCCGATCACTTCTCCGACGCCAACGCAGGTTTTCGATCCAGGTCCAACACGCCCTGCGCTCCATACTCAGTGGCGATCTCCGATCCGCCTCGTCAGTCGGCCAGCAGTTTCTTGATCAGCGCCTTCCGGCTCTCCGCGGTTTTTACCTCCGATAATGCACGGAGGAGTGCCGGGCGACTGGCGACCCGGCCGATCAACTCCATCGTTTCGTCGATGATGCCGTCCATCGCCTTGGCGTCTGCCATCGGACGGGCTTGGCCGGCGTGGAACCCCGCAGCCGCCGTGGCGATCTCCAAAATCACGGAGAGCGGAGCCCCGCGGAAATCGACTGAGTAACGATCTGAGGCGTAGCGCAATCCTTCGCTGATTGCTGCTCTGGCGTCGTAAGCGGGCGGCTTCGCTGGTGGCGTTTTCTTGTGCGTCATGGGATCATCCTGCCGCCGCCGTGGGGCGGGTGTCAATCGTGTGCTTGGGGCGAATCGGTCGAGCACAATAGGCCAGACTCGGATACATGACGTGCCGTGCTGACTCTTGGGCCCGACGCCTGACCGCACCTGTCCCGTTGAACATTTATCTTCGCAAGCGCCTGCCTAGGAGTCAGAATGTGAATCACTGTCGGATGAAGCATCAGGAACTCATGGTATGTCGCCTCGCCATGGCGATGGTGGTAACACTGATCATCGCAACCCTGGCGTTGTCTTACCGTCGTGCGGTAGCACAACCGGTTGCCCAGCCTGCGGCAGGCCCGACCGTGGCGTTCACGGAGCCAAGCACCGACATCGTCACGGGCAAACGTCGCTGGTACCTGAGAGGCACGGCCACGCAGTCAGGTGATCCAAACGACTGGCTCCAAGTCAGGGTCAACGATGAATTTGTCAATGACCACTCCCAAGGCACTTGGTGGTCTGGCTATCATGACCTGAAACCGGGACGGAACCCCTTCGAAGTCGTCGCCTGTAACCAGGCCGGCATGTGTGCCACGAGCCGTGTGGTCATCACCTACGAGCCGACTCTCGCCAGCACGAAAATGCCTTCGTTCACCTGCGACCTGGATGATCCCATGATTGTGGGGGCAACAACGGGAGAAATCAGCCTCGGAGGAACCGTGGACGACGACAACACGACGGTCACGGTCACAGTTTGCCAGGGTTCGGACCAGTCCATCCCCAGTTCCTCGGTGACAGCCGCCCAGGACGGCACGAATTGGTGGACGGTGATTGGGCTGGGGAAGGGAACCAACCTGGTGACAGTGGATGCGAGAACTCCGGCCTCGCCTCCCAACCGACGGCAGTATCGGGTCATCCGGGATGCGTCCTTTTTTCTTGAGATCACCAGCCCACGACCCGGCACCTACATCAATGCTCCGACGTTCATGGTGACTGGCGTGGCGAGTCTGAACCTCTGGGACGCAACGATTCGCATCAATGGTGAGGTTGCCGAGAAGACGGTCACGCCCACAAACGTGGTCTTTCAGAGTGCCAATCCATTGCAAACAGCAGTGGATGTGAACCCGATCAGTGTGACGGCGGAACGACCGGGCGGATCTGTGTTGTACGCGGGTTCTGGGAGAGGAAAGCGCACCGCCAGTGCAGTGACAAGGAAGCCGGTTGGGCCGGTGATAATCAGGGGTACATCGATCCAGTAGGACAAGGTCACCGCCCCTTCACCTTCAGTACGCCCCACGCATCCATCATTTTGACCTGCTCCTTCTTGCTCCTGACCTTACGCAGGTCCAGTTCGTCCCACGTAACTTTATGACCATGATCTCGCAATCCCCGGGCGAATGTCGCGGCTGTCTTCGATACCGTCCTTGCCACGTCATCGGGTGAAATGTCCCGTTTGCTCATCAGGGTTCGTTTGACCTGTCCGCCGGCGAGGAAGAACTTATGCAGGACGATCATGTCGAAGAGCCCCGTGCTGGCACGCCCCACGACGAAGATCGCCATTATCAACACGGCATCGGTGAGTTTCACCTCGTTGCTCTTCAGTATGCAGTGAAAGCGGTCGTCGTCCTGGAGCACCAGGAGATCGGGTTGGTCGTCAGAGCCGAACAGTTCGTCTGTCAGACGGAAGCCCATGGACGGAGGGTAGCATGCGGACTGCACCGGGGCCAAGCGATGCGAGCCGGGTAACAGACTGAACTTTGTCTCCAGGAGCAAACGGCGTAGGTCATCGACTCCACGCCGCGAATAATTCGTCGAAGGAGAATGTCCGTTTGGACAACCAGCCTCTGCCTTTCTGCAGGTTCTCCTTTCGCACAGGTGGGTTGAACACCAGCCTGGGCTCCCCGAGGAACAGGATACTTCGCTTGTGGCCCTTTGACCGCCTCCGGAGACTTTCCTCGATGTAGCCGATGTGACCGTTCAGCCAAGTCTTGCCGCGAATGGAGCGGACGATTGACAGCAATTCGCCCCAGGAATCTGTCACCTCGACCGCCTCAATGCATGCGATATAACTGATCCCTTGCTTGACACCTGGATGTGCGTCAGCGATTGACCAACCGAAGTGCGGGGCAAAGTACAGAGCCTCTGGGAGTTGACTGCTTGCTTGGTATTTACAGCGGTACAGCCTTGCCTTGAGGAACAGATTCAGCGATTCCTCGTTATTGATCTCCCGAGCATAGATTTCCACGGAGTCCGTTCTTCTGATCATGTTGTGATCCTCCAGATACTTGAGCAAGTCACGGCAAATGAACCTTAACCGTTGGTTCGGTGTCGCAGAGATACTCTCCAGAACGTCCGCGACCTGCTGCCAGCGCAGGTACTTCACTCCCCCCAGTCGCTTCTGTTCCCCGGCGGCCGCATAATCCGTCAACAGTACCCGCCAGTCCGCACGATACTTGAAGGCTTGGTTGAGCGGGTCAGTCGGAGTGCGCTTTGCTTCGACGATCCCGAGGCCCTTGGTTGTCTCGATGAAAATATCCGAACGATCCTGCTGATGATTGGCTTCGAGGGTCACGGATGAAATCTCCCCCTCGAACCCCAGCAGTTCGGCGAACGAGTCCGGCGCGAGGGAGATAACATAGCCGAGCATCGCAGTTAAACGGGTTTCCCTCAGCGATACGCCGAATGAACCGAGTAGGCTGCTGACGACGGCACCCCCCCGGTACAGCGGGACGACCTCGGTTTCTGTCGTATCCCGATTCGGTGTCCGCTCCTTGGGCATCGGATGCGATGATATGCCGTGCGGCGGGTTTTAACAAACAGGAAGGTGTCAGCGAGAACCCCGCCGTGATCCTCTGCGGGCGAGGATCACCTCAGCGAGGCTATAGTGTCGAGAAGCGCCCTGCGACAACGCCGACGAGTGATCACGCCGGCAATTCGCGTCTAGTGAGCGAAGGCAACCGGATTGAACAGCCGTGAAAGGCCGAGAATAGCCGAGACAAGCCGTTATGTTTCACAGCGTTGGGCCGAATGTTCACACCAAATTCTCACCAACCCGACAGATTCGTTGAACAGGCCACAATCTGTCGGGCTGGACAGTGGCCGAAGCCGCCCACACTGCCGGATTTCCGGAGTAGCAGCAATCCGTTTTCGTGTTGGCCAACACACCCGACAGATTGGGCTTGCAAAATCCCCTGGCGGGCGTAGATTGATCGCGTTGGAGTTACAGCGCCAACCCGCGTACATGCCGGCCATCAACCGGCGCGGAAGCTCAACAGAAGTTGAGCCGATTCGGATAGTGTGGACGGGTGATGCCGTCGCGCGATAAGGCTGTAACCTTCCGGGTCGGCTCTTGCGTTTACAGACGCAGAAAGGCTCACTCATCATGAGCAAGAAGAGCAAAGCAGAATCCGCCCGCAGAGACGCGCGACACCTCGCGCTCTACGCCGTCCAACGCGCCGCAGATGCGGCCATCGCCATCATTACCGCCCTCGATGACCGTGTTGTTATCCTTGACGCCGACGCCAAACCCGAAAGCATTGAACGTAAGATCGATAATGGCCTCGCCATGATGGCGACGGACGCCAGCAATGCCCTGAACGATTCCATCAACGATCTCGACCGCATAATGCGCAATGACGCGCTCCGCAGCCTGCGCAAGGAGATGGGACAATGAAGCTCGACTACATTCCCACCGAGCAGCGCAACGACTTCTTTTCGTTGCCATGCCGCGAGCAAGAGCGGGTGCTGTTTTTCGTCCCGCTCATGGTGCGCATCGACGGCGGTGAGCCGGTCAGCGCCGTGGCGCGGTCAATATCGAGCGCGCGGCCTCACCCGCGCGGCATTTCGCGTCCGAACATCATCAAGCGATACCGGCGCTGGAAACAAGTGGGCTGGCGCGCTCTGTATGACCGCGCCCGCGTCCGCGACGAAGAGAAAACCACGCTTGCGGACGAAGCCGAGCGCAAGGAATTCATAGACTTCGTGGCCGGGTTTTTCGAGGCCAATCAGCGGAAGTCGAAGCCTGGATATCGCGCCTTCGTGCGCCACTGGCAAAGCAGCGGCGCGGTGCCAGGATACGGCACGTGGCGTGAATACTGGGCGGCGCAAGGGCACCCAAACTTGACGGATTGCCCGCCCGATCTTCCGCCTGGGTGGACGTACGGGAACCTTGTTCGCCTCTGCCAACCACCGAAGGCCGAGTTGAAACTTGCCCGCGTCGGCACGGCGGCGGCGCTGGAAGAGTTGCCGAGCGTGCCCGGTACGCGCGACGGCGCGCGCTTTCTGGAGTACGTATTCTTTGACGACGTGCAGCGCGACCAGAAGATTATCGTCCCGGGATTCATCACGCCGCGACGGCTCTTGCAACTTGGCTGCCTCGACTACGCGAGCGGGGTTTATCTCCGCTACGGTCTGAGGCCGGAGTTGCCGACTGATGCCGACGAAACGAGTTGCGAACGGCTTAAGGAAAAGGACATGAAGCTCCTGGTGGCCACGCTCCTGGTGGACTTCGGTATCCCGCGCGACTACGATATGCATCTGATCGTGGAACGCGGCACGGCGACGCTACGACCTGATGATGCGAAGGCGCTCCACGATCTCACGGATGGCCGCGTGAAGGTGTGTTACACATCCGTCAACGGCGGACTCGTGTTGGCCTGGAAAGAGCGGACTTCGGGCAACGCGCGGGGCAAGGCGGCGCTCGAATCCTGGCACAACCTGCTTCACAACGAGTGCGCAAGCATCCGCGGTCAAATGGGAAAGGACCGGGAGCATTGCCCGACTGGATTGCGCGCGATGGAACGCGAGGCGCGGGCGCTCTACCGGGCGGCCCAGGTGTTGACGCCAGAACAGCGCGCAAGGCTCCGGTTGCCCTTCCCAACGCTCGCAGAGGCCTTTCTACAGACGGGCGAGATTGTTGCGCGCATCAATGCCCGGACAGACCACAACTGCGAAGGCTTTTCCTCCGTGAACGAATGGCGGAGGCGCGGCAGTCGCGACCAGTGGTCGGGCGAGGCCGAGCTTGTAAAGTGGCTGCTCCGGGTTGGCGCGACCGCGAATGATGCAGAGGCTCTGATTGAGTGGCGGGCGCGCAAGGAATCGCCCGCCGAGCGGGCGCGCCGGCTGGCGGCTGGCGAGAAATTCCTGCCCTTCCCGGAAGCGTGCGTGCATCGCTTCCTCGACGATCACCAACTCGTGCGCGTAAAGCGCGGGCAAATCTCTTTCACCGTGGACGGCAAGCGGCACGTGTACTGGCCCGCACGCCGCGAGGATGCGCTGCCGGAGTATGAGCAATCCGGGGAAGAGTACCTCGCCCACTACAACCCGCTCGACATGGGTGCGCTCTACCTTACGCGCGAGCACGGCGGATTCGTTGCCGCGTGGAAACAAGTGCGCGTTGCCAGGGGCGACGCCAAGGCGCTGGCCAGCGCGCTCCAGGTGACGCGCGGGGCGTTGAAAGAAGCTCTCGACAACGTGCGGCGGCGCGGCGCGGGCCAGATTGAAAGGGCTTTAGATGACGCCCAAAGCAATGTTAAATTGCTCTCCGAACCCGTAGTGCAAGGGAGGCCTTTCACGCTGAAACCATGAGGATGCCATATTACGAACCGTTCCTGTTGGACGATTCTCCCGCCGCGAAGAACCTCCGGGAAGCCGTGCATGAAGACGTGGAACATTGGCGCGAGCGGTTGCCCCGCGTCTTCATCACGGCTCGCCTACTTCAACTCATGGAGGTAGGGGAAAGTGGCCGCGAAGCCCCCCCGGACCTTATGAAAGATGCCGCCTGGCGCGTGCACGTTCACCATTCGGAAACGTTGGCAATCCGAGCGATCAAAGAGCTTGGCTGGCGCGCCTTTTGCACAGGCGAAGCCTTATCAATCAGGACGCTCTACGAAATATCGAAAAGGGCCACGGAGATGCTAGAACTTGTTGCGGAGCGACAGCCAGAGGCCACGCGAAAAGCCTTGCACATTAACCCGGATGAACTCGCCGACGCAAATGCTTCTTCTTCGCTCAGCCGTAACTACGCTTTGGCCGCGCATCTCACTATACGGAATAACCAAGAGCTACACCGAATGTTCCGACGCTTGGCAACGTTCGGATTGCGGCCGGCACTGCGGGCGAAGCCGCCCAAATGGGCGATTGAGTGCAGCGCCCTGCCGGTTTTCAACAAGACGGCCCCAAACTTCGACGCTTGGTGGGGCGTCGCCAAATCAATGCTCCAGGACAGACGCGAGGCCATGCTCAACGAGCCCGAATGGAAAAGCATCGCGAGCGGACGGGACCGGAACTGGCAAGGGAAAAAGGTCACCGCGTCTGTCAAATTCGCGGCCATTCTGGATGGAATCAGGCACTCTTTCATGACAATAGCTCCCCCGTGATTACGCTCGCCAGCCAATAATTTCCTACCTTATAGCCACGCCTAATCATCCCGGCTTTTTTAAAAAATTCGGCGTAAGCCAATCGCGTTCGATGGGTTCACGATGTCCTCTGTGGAATCAGGATTCCATAAGGGCAGGGCGACGCGGCAGCGAAAGCGCGGCGGCGTTCACCATCTTGGGTGGGCACGAGCGTGCCCGGTTGGGGCGGGCAGGTCTGACGGGTTTGGCATATCCCTGGCAGGCCTTGCCCGCCTGCGTTTTTTTCCACCGCGCGCGGGCGCAAGCGGCTGCCTCTCCCGATCACGGAGGCCGATGACGCACAAAGCCATCTACATCTACAACCCCGCACTGCGCCCGCTCCGGCTTGGCAGTATCGTGCTTCACCGCTTTACCCCGATTTATTCCGGGTTCCTGGCCGGCCTCGGTATAAAACTGACAAAGCGCGGGCTCCGCACGGCTGCCGAAGTTTTCACGACGATTTTCGTCCTGGCCAACGACATAGCCGATTTGGAGGCGCTGCTGGGTTTCAGCCACCGGGCCTTTGAAGACGCCGTGTGCGAATTCTCCAAGAGAATCCCAACGAACGAAGGCGGCGAACCAGTAACAAGCGAGTACCTCGCCGCGCGGGTAGAATACGACATTGCACGGACGGTCTTGTCCGCGCACTCGCTGAGTTGAGCCATGCCCAACGATCTGCAATTTGTTATCAAATCTATCTACGATAAAACGGGTATCCGTCTTGCCATCGAAGACGTGCAGAAACTCCATGAGCAGGGGAAGTTGCCCGCCGATGTGTTCAACAGGCTGGGGCAGCAAGCCGAAAAAGCCGGCGAGCTGGGCTGGCGGGCGTCGAATCGAATCAGAACGGGATTTTTGGAGACCGCGGGCATCGGCGGCCCCGTCACCCAAACCTCTGAGCGCCTGGAATACTTGGGCTACATCAGCGACCGCACCGGGCTTTCGATCTCCGAACTCTTCGAGAAATTTGGCCCGTCGCTTGTGGCCGCCGCTTCAGTCGGAATCCTTGCCAAAGAGTTGAGCGTTCTCGCCGACATGGGCGCGCGGGCCTTTGGCGACCAGGGCCTTGGCTCACGCGGATGGCTCGAAAACGTCATCGCTGGTGCCGGCCTCATTGATACGCTCAACGGCAAAGTCGAAAAGACCGCCGACATTGCGGAACGATTCACCGCCAGGGCCGAGCGGGTTTCCAGAGTGGAATCACGCGCCGCAGAGGACGCCGGCGGCGCGCCGTCCGCTTCTACGCGCATCAAGCGAGAGCAGGAAGATTCTGATCGCCACGCCAAAGAAGAAAGAGACGAGCTTCTGAAGCAGCGCGCGGAACTCGAAACCAGACGCGCGGCGGTCTCGAAGCTGACGGGGACGCCACTTGAAGAGGAATATCGCGGGGTAATGGGGAAGAAGCCCTCCGAGCTTCTATACGAGGGTACCGCGCAGCGACGGATCGAGGCTGAGCTTAAAAGGCAGATCGCGGAAATCGACAAAAAATTGCCCGCAGTCGAGGGCAGAGCCGAAGCGCGCTCGCGGGGACTCACTGCAAGAGCTGCTACTGTCGGGGCGCAGGAATCGCAGTTTGCAAATCAGGAGACCGCGCGCGAGGCGCAACTCCAGCCCCTCAGAAACGCCGTCGATCTCGCCCCTACGTACCAGGCTCGAATTGCGGCCCAGAAAAAGCTTCACCTGGCCGAAATCGCGGCGGAGCAAGCACACCAAAACGACATCGCGGCCCAATTCGGCAAGGGGCTTCTTTCTATCGACGAAACCAACAAGCAGATTGATGAATCCGAGCGCCGCAGTGTAGCGGCGCGCTCTGCGATAGAGAAGGAAGGATTCGAAGCCCAACGGACCGCCGAGCGCGACGCGATCACGAAGGCGGAATCTGATCGCGAAAATAAACTTGCCGGGCTGCGCGCCAATGTTGCCGATGCCAAGACCTACGAAGCCCGGATTGCCGCCCAGAAAGAACTGAATCAGGCCGAGCTTCAAGCCGAGAAAGATCACCAGGCGGACATCGCTGCCGAGCTTGAAAAGGGGCTGATTACGGCCAAAGAAGCCGACAAACAGCGAGGCGAATCCCAAGCCCGGTATCAGCAGATTAGGGCGGCGGGTGTCCACAACGACTTTGAGAACGAGCGGACGCAAACCATCGCGTCTCTGGAGGCGACCTCCCATGACGAGCGCAAATCTTACAGCGAGCGCGTCAGTGCCGTCCGCCAGCTTGCTGAGCAAAGAAAAAAGACCGAAGGCCCAGGGGAGCGGGAGATCGAAGACGAGCGGGCTTACGAGCAAATAAAGTCACTTGGGACTCGACGGAATCTCTCTCACGAGTTTTTCGAGAATAGCGACGCATTCGAGCGTGCGGGCTTGGAGACCGGCGGCGCGGCGGGAAACGGAGCCACGGCGGGATGGATGGCCATGCATGAGACAATGAAAAAGACCTTGGAGGCCACCCTGCGCCTGGAAGACCCAACGCAGGCTTTGAACCACGAGGTGTACTGATGGCCACGGCGACAACTCTACCAACGCCGGATCGCCTCCCCGGCGTCATTCGCCTGACCCGGCTTGCGGATGGCTCCCAGGGCGTAAAGGTCGAATCTCTTGCCGACGAAATCACGACGACCCTTGCGCGGGAGATTCTCAAGCTCGGCAAGACCCGCGTGAACGAACTCTGTGATGAAGGCAAGCTCGAATGGCGCTGGTCTTCGGACATGAAGGGCAAGCGCCTCATCAAAGCTGCCAGCGTGGTCGCATATATCGAGCGCCTCACCCAATTTAAAGACACAGGAACTCTTCCAGTCCAACCAAACGCAGTGAACCCCAAAGCCGGCCACCCCTGGCAAGCCCAAAGGAACCACACATGAGAGTAGTATCGCCGCCCCGCGAACACAGTCCCGTCGTCACCGTCACCGCCCTCTCCGTCGAGGAAGCCATCAAATGCTACGCCCAACAACAGGCACTCGCCATCCAGGCGGAATCCTGTGGAGAAAAAGAGCCCGTTGTCTTCGCCATGCGTCGCGAAGCCGCGCGCCGCTACGAGGCCCACATCCATTCGATCTATGAAGCCGAAGGCGACTTCGGCGTCAAAGCGTCCTACCTGGACGACATCGAGCTTGGCCGTCGCGGCGCCGGCATCGACATCAGAGCCGCGAACTCGCTCGGCACCCTCGTCGGCAACATGGTCGGCCAAGAATCGCTTTTGTTGCTCCGGAAACGGATGCGAAATATTTTCAAGAACACCAGCACGGACTTCTCTTCCGCGCAGGTGAAGATCAATCAGACGTTCTTCACGCGCACGCGCAGCATTCCGACTGTTAACTATTGGACGCCCGGCGTATCGTCCAGCATCACGCAAAGCAACGCGGTCACTGCGGACGTGGCTGTCACGCCGACACAAATCGCCTACGTGTCATTGAATTTCGATTATTCGGCGCTCACGGAAACGAGCCGCGATCTGATTGGCGAGCAAGTCGAGCCGGCCAGCTACGCGCTTGAAGTCGCCATGTTCCAAAGCTGGATCAATCTCTTCACGGATGCCAACTACGACAAGACGGCGCTCCTGGGCCGCAAAGGCTACGTCCAGGCCATCAACGGTTTCAATCGACTTTCGTTGATCGGGCTCAACCAGGACATGAACACACTGACCGCGCCCGAAATCATGCGCGTGTGTGTCCTGTCGAGCCTCTACTACTCGCAACTCTTGGAAGACCCATCCCTTGTTTCCTGGCTGTACACGGCACCATCGAGGGCCTTGAGGATAACCGGCTCGGACGCAAGCACACGCTCACGCTCGACTGGACGCAAACGCTCGACAGCTTTGCGGGCAATGTCGCCGGCTTCGTCCAGACGCCCGATGCGAGCGTCTTGGTCAATCGCCTGCCGGTTGACCCAACGGAAGCCATCGGGCCGGGCGCGCCGCGCGTTGCCGTGCTCGACACCATAGTCGATGCCGTGACGGGGCTTTCCATCCGCAACGTGCGGTACGTGAGCAACGACTACACCCAGGCCAATGCGCGTTGGGAGACGATCTTCGTCGCCGGCGCGGGCCAAACCCAGAGCGCGGAAATCTTGTTCACGCAGTAGAGCAATTCCGGCAGCAAAACCAACCAACCACACAACTAGAGCAGAAAGAGGTAAGCAGATGAACGCAACCGTGATCGACCCAAGCCAGAGGGCTACAATTCAAACCCTCGTCGATGGCCTGACGCAGATATTGACCCCAGGAGAACCGGACATCCGGACGCGCAGGCTTGCGACCGACGACGATCTATCCAAAGCCATCGTGCGCGATGCCGAACTCGCCAAGACTGACAAAAAGAGCAATGGCTTCCGACTGAAGGTGGGCGCGAAGTATGGCTACTGGCGCAAGTCCTGGAATTTGCCCATTAGCAGCAAACACGGCCAAGTGTTGCCGGAATATGGCATGTACGAGGCCGAGGTGTTGCAGGTCACCGTCCCCAAAACGATGACGGAAACCGAGGATGAAATCCGGGTCAAATTCACAGGGCAGGGCGAGAAGCTTTGGAAGCTCCTCGAAATCCCCCTGGACGCGCACTTCATTCCATTCCCGGCAACCCAGTAGCATCACCCTCGAAAGCGATGGCACCAGGAAAGATAACAGCATCCTCAGTTGCCGCGCCCTCAAAGCCGGCGACACCGGACGTTGTGCCCGGTACCATCCGTCTTTCCCGCCTGCCTGATGGCACAGCCATTGCCCGAGTGGAGGAAATCTCCCAATGGCTGACGGTGAAACAGGCCGCGAAAATCGCCTGCATTGGGGATGATCTGATCCGCGGCAAGTGCGAAGATGGCACGCTCTCTCACCGTTGGAAAAATCATCGGCGGGCCGGGAGGCACCATCCTGATCGATGCCGCGAGCTTTCACAAATGGCTGAAGAGCCTCTGCAACGTGGTGCAATGATGCGGCCCGGGAGAGACACGCTGGCAGACTGCAGGAGCGACGAACCTTTCTCGCCGGAGCAACTGCCCCAGGCCCTCAGCGATGCCCGCCGTTTCGCCCAGGAGGCTTTCCGTCGCGCTGAGTATGGGCCGTGTTGGCTACTTGTAGCCGAGGCCGCGTGCGTCGCGCGGTGCGGGCGGGACAAAATTCTAGGTCTTGTGAAAAGCGGGACGCTTACGTCCCGATGGAAAGTGAAAACGGGTGAACGCGGCACTATTCTGATCGATTTGGCGAGCTTTGAAACTTGGTTAGAGAAGGTTTTTAAAGCCCACCCCGAAACATAGCATTACCAATCTTCCAAACCCTTCACGGGGCGCTGGCGAAAACGCCGACGCCCTTTGTGTCTTTAGCTCCGGTGGTAGTGTTCAACGAATCTGTCGGCCTGTTCAATCCGTCTGCGCGGCTACACTAGCCCAGCATCAAATCGTAATCGCTTGTGCCAAAGTATTCGTTTACCACATTCTTCCAAGGTTCAGTCGCGTACGGACTCCAAGGAAACAAATCCCTAAGCAGATGAGGGAACACTCCCTTCAAGGCCTGATTCATCACGCCCCCGTGCATCGTGGATCCCAGCATCTGTTGAACCGACTGATGGGTTCCTGGGCCGAGGACAAATAACTCCAGCCCCGAGTTTTGCGCGGCATCCGCAATGACTTCGTTGATGTGTTCATCGGCGAATCCGTACCCGATGGTCAGCAAGCGCCGATCAGGAAGGCTCAAGACATGGCGAAAGAGGTCAAAACAGTAGGTCAGTAGTGGTTCTCGCGCAATCTGCATTGCCTTGCCGTGGCCGATGACGAGTTGGTTTGGGTTACCATGGCTCCGCCAGTTCATTGATCCGTGAAGTTTGCCGTATAGCAGATGTTTGTGAAACTGATAACCAGCCGGCAGGGAGGCCACACCATTTGCGTCAGGAACATTGACTTGAAAGAAAGAATGGTCTGCATCTTGTGCAACAGGTCGGAACCAATCCGCACCGGCTGTAATACCTGGCATGAATGGACGAGGTCCGTTATGCTGCATTCTCTCGACAAACAAGTCTTGGTTGAGGGTGAAGAACGCCCCCGTATTCATCTGGGTCCCCGCGAACTTCTGGATGAAGCGCTGCACTTTCTGGTGACAAATGCCGTGCGATTCATCGGGTGAATCCGCAAAGTGTTTGATGACCTCATCAATGTAACCGTACGCCTTCAAGACTGCCTGCGTTGCGGCATCGCGCTCCTGTTGTGTGTAGGCCCCCGTCAGCACTTCATTGTAGAAATCCTCGAAGTTGCTAAACCGACCAAGTGCACCCTTTAATTTTTGGGACGACTGTATGTTTTTGTCGTTGAAGATGCGTGTATTGAAGGCTCCTGCGAGCAGCCCCCCGTAATTGGCCGTGAAACCTGCGCCGGTAAGCAGTACGTGTCGTTCGTAAGCCATGGATTGTTCCCGGCTACGGCA
Source organism: uncultured Verrucomicrobiae bacterium (assembly GCA_963766065.1). Lineage (GTDB taxonomy): Bacteria > Verrucomicrobiota > Verrucomicrobiia > Palsa-1439 > Palsa-1439 > Palsa-1439. The sequence goes on along the minus strand of CAVYAC010000048.1, from coordinate 14,420 downwards.
TCAGATGCTTGACCATAGTTTCGGTCAACAACAGCATGCGAAACTCGGACCCGTCTGTGCACTCGATGACACCGTTATCGGGGATCAGCCAGTTGGGGAACTCAACCTTCAGGGCCTTCACCACCTTATTCGGCATCTTAAAACCGTGGCTGCCATCGTGCCCCGTGCCATCCCGGTTAATCGCGCAAATCTCATTTCCCCGCTTGTAAATGTGGATGTGGTTTTGGGCTTTGTAATGACGGGCGGTGTTGTGGACATACGAGTAGGGGCCGGTGAGCGGCGTTCCCCGATGCTTTGCTTCGTTTAGATCTTTGCGGCCCGCCTCGTCCGTGACAGTGACCGTGACCAGAAATTCGTCTATCTGATAATCAACGGTGTCCATAACAGACGTTACTATGATGTTGACACATTCACATTGCAAGCGGCGGGACACCCCGTCGCAACGCCCGGGAGAATCACCCCGCCCAACCAAACCCAATTCTTCCCCCCAAGGCGGTTGGTTCGGCGCGTCGAAATCAACACCTCTGTGCAACATTCCGAATTGCCTATGTTCGTTTTCGTGAGACAATCTGTTGTCATGACTGAACACCAGATCGCCAATTTACTGGTCAAGCAGTTAGGAAGCATCGGCTATGCTGGCTCCCTTGTTCTGCAGGAAGTCGAATTTGAGGGTGGGTTCCAGGACTTGGTACTCATACCTCGCAGCGCAAACAAGCATGGACACCGACTCGTAATTGTTGAGGTTGAAGGCGAGCGCTCGCCTGCGAAGGCGGTCGAAGCCTTGGGGCAGTTGCTGAAATACTACGCCTATGATCTGAAGATGAGTGGGGCGGCATTCGACCTGCTAAAGAAAAGGATCCGAGCACGGCGACGCTACTTCGCCGCTCAGATACGGAAGGCTCGAAAAAGCGTTTGGGGGTGTGATAGTCAGGACGAGGCGAAGGACATAATCCGAACCGGCCTGGCCGCCTTCAAACCACAAGACATCGGCCTGTATCTCGCTTTTGCCGACTTAACGGAGAAGGCGAGGGTACGGCTCGATGTAGCCCGGGAAGCGCTCCGTGAGCATCATGACCTACACGTAGGGTTGCTATTGGTAGGCAACCGCCAGGTGGACAGATTCTAGTAGCACGGACCGACAAGCGTCGGTTGGAAATTAACTCGACCGTCGCACCCGGTAAACAACCCGTCGCAACGCCCGCGAGGAACACCCCGCCGGCGGGATATGGGACCGAGAATCGCGACAACACCACAGCCCGAGATCACTTCTTCTTAAACATCCGGGACCAGAAACCCGGCGGCGCGGCCATCAGGGTCACGTTCCCACGGCATTTCGGGCAGACCTGCGACGTTCTTCCCGCGACCTCTTGCGAGCGCAGTTGCGACTCTGACACCACCGCTCCGCAACGCGGGTTGTTGCAACGATATTTTGCGCCCCTTTTTCCCTTTTTCGGCTCGGCGGGAGGCGGACCAGTCGGTTCTTGCGATGGCGCCTCAGCAGGTTTGTCCACCATCATGCGTGGCAGTTTCCGGGCAGTGGGTGTCACTGACGCTGGAACCGCGATTTGAGAATGACATCCAGGGCATTCGATCTGCTGGCCGACGCCTGATTCGTTAACCACGATGTGCTGTGAGCAATGGGGGCATGAGAAACGGATGTCCATGGGCTTGAATCGCATTGTAGGAACGGGGGCGGGAAAGTAAAGTCCATCCTCGGCGGCGGAGTGCGCCAGAGTCCGGTGACCGCCGCCAAAGTATCCTTGTGAAAACACACGCCGTTGCGTTATCGTTGCCGAAACAGTTGACCCGCTATGGCACGAAACAAGGGCATCTATCCCACGGGCAAGGCAAGGGGGAACACCAACGGCACGGCCAACCTTGGGTTCGAGCAGAAACTCTGGCTCGCCGCCGACAAACTCCGTGGTAATATGGACGCCTCGGAGTACAAGCACGTCATCCTCGGGCTAATCTTCCTCAAGTACATCTCCGATTCGTTCGAGTCCCGCCGCCAATGGCTCATCCGAGAAGCCGCCGACCCGAAGAGCGAATACTTCGTCAAAAATGAAGCCCAGCGTGCGAAGGTTGCCGAGGATAGGGACGAGTATGCCGCCGAGAGCGTGTTCTGGGTGCCGCCGAAGGCTCGCTGGGTCGAGTTGCAGAAGAACGCCAAACAACCGACCATCGGCAGAATCATCGACGACGCAATGGACGCCATCGAGCGGGAAAACCCGTCGCTCAAGGGCATCCTGCCAAAGAATTACGCACGACCCGACCTGGACAAGACCCGGCTGGGCGAACTGATAGATCTGATCGGAACTATTTCGGTTGGCGACACGGCAAGCCGCTCCCAGGACATCCTTGGGCGGGTTTACGAATACTTCTTGGGCAAGTTTGCCTCCGCCGAAGGCAAGAGCGGCGGCGAGTTCTACACGCCGTCCTGCGTAGTGCGGGTGCTGGTCGAGATGATTGAGCCCTACAAGGGGCGGGTGTATGACCCGTGTTGTGGCTCAGGCGGGATGTTCGTTCAATCCGAGAAATTCGCCGAGGCTCACGGCGGACGACGCAATGACATCTCAGTCTACGGGCAGGAATCCAACCCGACGACCTGGCGGATGGCACAAATGAACCTCGCCATCCGTGGCATCGAGTCTCACCTAGGCGACCAATGGGCGGACACGTTTAGTAACGACAAGCACCCAGACCTAAAGGCAGACTTCATTCTCGCCAACCCCCCGTTCAACATTTCTGATTGGGGAGGTGAACGTCTGCGGGAGGACAAGCGGTGGATCTATGGCGCCCCGCCCGTGGGCAACGCCAACTACGCTTGGGTTCAGCACATTATCCACCACCTCGCTCCAAACGGCATAGCGGGCTTCCTGCTGGCGAATGGATCGATGTCATCGAACTCAAGCGGCGAGGGTGATGTCAGGAAGGCTATCATCCAAGCCGACCTGGTGGACTGTATGGTCGCTATGCCCGGGCAGTTGTTCTATTCGACCTCGATTCCGGTTTGCCTCTGGTTCCTGACCCGCAACAAGGCGGGCAAAGGCTTTCGTGACCGCCGTGGCGAGACGCTCTTCATTGATGTCCGAAAGATGGGTACCCTAGTTGACCGCATCCATCGGGAAATGACCGATGCGGACATCCAGCGCATTGCAGGAACCTACCACGCTTGGAGGGGCGAAAAGGATGCTGGCAAGTACGAGGATGTCGCGGGCTACTGCAAGTCGGTGACCACGGCTGAAATCGAGAAGCACGGATTCGTCCTCATGCCTGGTCGTTACGTTGGGGCGGAAGATGTCGAGGACGACGGCGAGCCGTTCCCCGAGAAGATGGCTCGGCTGGCGAAAACGCTGGGCGAGCAGTTCGCCGAGTCGGCACGGGTGGAGAAGAAGATTCGGGGCAACCTGAAGGGACTGGGATATGACGTCCCGTGAGGAGACGGTCATCTCCCTCGAGATAGACCACCCATCGAAAAGTGCGAATGGCGGACGGTGCGACTAGGCGACCTCTGTACCCGCATAACTAAGGGAACAACGCCTACAACCGTCGGATACGCCTTCTCTTCTTCAGGTGTTCGCTTCGTCAAGTCCGAGTGCATTGCGGATGGTTGTATAGATCCATCCAGAGGCGCTTTCATTTCCGAGGAGACGACACCAGGCATTGAAGAGATCAATCCTCAACGAGGGGGATGTCTTATTCTCGATGGCTGGTGTCTACATCGGCAAGACCGCCGTCGTCACCAACGACATCCTTCCTGCCAACACGAATCAGGCAGTCGGCATCATTCGTTTGGATCAGGCGAAAGCGGATTGCAGGTTTGTGGGCTATTACCTGCGGCAACGACAATACAACCAATACGTGAATAATTTGGTTGCCCAATCAGCCCAGCCAAATCTCAACCTTGCGGAAATTGGGAACCTCCCCATTCGTATCCCACCCCTTCACGTCCAACACGCCATCGCCGACATCCTCGGGGCGCTCGACGACAAGATCGAGTTGAACCGCAGGACGAACGAGACGCTGGAGGCAATGGCAAGGGCGGTCTTTAAGTCTTGGTTCGTGGACTTTGACCCTGTCCAAGCCAAGTCCTCGGGGCGCCAGCCCGATGGAGTGGACGCCGAGACCGCCAAGTTGTTCCCAAGTTCCTTCGAGGACTCGGAGATCGGACGGGTGCCGAAGGGATGGAAGGTCAAGAGCCTCTGGGATGTTGCGACCTATGTCAATGGGAGTGCTTTTCGTAACGAGGACTTTTGCGAGCAACCCCAAGGCAAGCCCATCATCAAGATTACCGAGATAAAAAGCGGCATTACCGACCAGACGAAGTTCACGGCGGCAGATCTCCCAGAGAAGTACGCCATTGCTGACGGTGAGATGCTATTTTCCTGGTCAGGCAGTCCCGACACCTCCATCGACACGTTCATCTGGATGGGTGGTGATGGGTGGCTGAACCAGCACATCTTCAGGGTCATCCCGAAATCTGAGATGGAGCGGAATTTTGTGTTTTGCTTGCTAAAGCATCTGAAGCAAGACTTCGTCGAGATCGCAAGGGACAAGCAGACAACAGGCTTGGGGCACGTGACCGTGAAAGACCTTCAGCGATTTCTGGTCGCCATTCCTGATGATGCGGCGATGGCATCATTCTATTCATTCGCAGAGCCGTTTTACGCCAACATCTTGTCCTTGATGAGGGAATGGCGAACACTTCGTGACCTTCGTGATGCCCTGTTGCCGAAACTGCTGTCTGGCGAAATCGCCGTCCCCGCATCGAAGGTCGCCTGACAATGAACCGTGACCTCATAAGCAAGAAGACCCGCAACGCCTTGCGTGAGGTACTCGTCGGTTGGATTCTGCGGGATATTGAGATGGCGTTTGAGGAGGCTGGTATCCAGTGCGACCGCTCGTATCAACCGCCCACCGGTGGGGCACGTCGCTCGTTTGTCGAGCAACACTACCGCACCTTGGATTTCACCAACATTGATGACGCCAGACGGTTGCTGACCGTACTGGAGGGCGTACTGAATAAGTCAGCCCGTAGTATTGACCCGACAGACAAATATGCCCGCCAGAAACTCGACGACTTGATTGATGCAATCAAGGGCGATGGGTTTGGCTATACCGAAAGCAAGGTCCGCCCGACGACCGTCGAGGCACGGAAGGTATTCAGCCAAACGTCAGAGCGTTCCATTTCTGAGGTGACCCGACGGAATATCACTGACAACTTGCAGGTTCGAAAGGTGAAGTGGTGGGGCAGGCTTTCCGAGACTGATTTTCTCGGACGGATTTATGACCTAAAGGCACTTCCCTCGACTGATGATCGTCCCTACTACAGGGAGAATGCACTGGCTGACATCTTTCAGCATCGTGAAAACAATTTGGACTGGGGCGACGATTGGGTTTTCACGGACGGACGTTCAACCTCATGAACTCGGACGATGCGTTCCTCCGTTTCCTCTGCGAGATGATTCACCCCGTTGTCCGGCCAGACCAGGGCGAAGTCCGTGAACTTGTAACGCTGTTCAACGACAATCTTGCGAAGGACGGCTGGGAAGTCTACGAAGCAGAGTGGATTTCTGGCAGACCAGTGTTCCAAGCACGGCGCAAGTCCACGGGGTTTGCGATTACCAGACAGATCAAGGTTCTCGCCGAGAAGGTGGATTCAGCATACATATCTAGGCAGATCACCAGGATGACGGAATCTGTCGAGGATGATCCCGAATTGGCAATTGGGACTGCCAAGGAACTCGTAGAGACTGTCTGCAAGACGATCCTACACGAGCGAGACATTGCCTTCTCGAAGAGTGCTGACCTGCCCGAACTGAGCAAAGCCACGTTTACGGATCTGCGGCTGGTACCGGAGGACATCCCCGAGCACGCAAGGGGAGCGGAGACTATCAAAAGGATGCTCAAAAACCTAGCGAACGTGACCCAGGGACTTGCAGAAATCCGAGGTCTATACGGAACAGGGCATGGGAAGCACGGAAAAACCAACACGATCAGCCCTCGCCACGCAAGGCTGGCAGTCGGCGCGTCTTCGACGCTTGCGACTTTTCTGTACGAGACTCACCTGCACAATCAGCATAAGCAGGAGGAACACAAATGAAGGGCGTGCTTGTCATGGTCGGGATCAACTCCACATGCGGGTAAAGTGATGAACTTCAAATTTACAGAGTCCGTGGTGGAGGAAGCCTGCCTTCAGTATTTCGGGCAACTCGGCTATGACTACCACCCAGCCCCCGAGTTCGCCAGCGACGGACTTTTCGCCGAACGTGCGGACTACGGCGAGACCATCCTGAAGCATAGGCTCCAAGTCGCCCTCGCCAAGATCAACCCGACGATTCCAGGCGCCGCCATCGAGGACGCCATCCGCAAGGTCACCCGCACTGACTCGCCGACGCTCGTCGTCAACAACAGGGCGTTCCACAAGATGGTGACCGATGGCGTGGACGTGCAGTTCCGCAACGCCGAGGGGCGGGATATAACGGAGAAGGTTTGGCTGCTGGATTTCGCCAAACCCGACAACAATGATTGGTTGGTCGTCAACCAGTTCACCGTAGTCGAGAACCACGTCAACCGCCGCCCTGACGTGGTGGTGTTCGTCAACGGCTTGCCGCTGGCGGTCATCGAACTCAAAAACCCGGCCGACGAGCAGGCGACCGTCCGCAACGCCTACAACCAGTTTCAGACCTACAAGGCACAGGTGCCGTCACTCTTCACCTGCAACGCCGTGCTGGTCATCTCTGACGGACACGAGGCTAGGGTCGGCTCGCTGACGGCGGACTGGGAGCGGTTCTCCCCATGGCGGACAGTCGATGGCAAGGACGTTGCCCCTCTTTCGGTGCCTCAACTTGAGACCTTGGTCAAAGGTGTGTTCGAGAAACGCCGGTTTCTCGACGTGGTCCGCAGTTTCATCGTGTTCGAGGAGGACGCCGGTGTCATCACAAAAAAACTGGCTGCCTACCACCAGTACCACGCCGTCAACCTCGCCGTGGAAGAAACCGTTCGGGCGTCGTCCCCGAAGGGCGACAAGCGCATCGGCGTTGTCTGGCACACGCAGGGGAGCGGCAAGAGCCTCTCAATGGTCTTCTATGCCAGCAAGATCATCCTGCACTCGAAAATGGAGAACCCAACGCTGGTGGTCCTGACCGACCGCAACGATCTGGACGACCAACTGTTCAGGAACTTTTCCCTCGGCAAAGATTTGCTGCGGCAGACACCGGTGCAGGCGGAAAGCCGTGACCACCTAAAGGGACTGCTGAAGGTCGCCAGCGGCGGCGTCATATTTACCACAGCCCAGAAGTTCGCACCCGAGAAGGGCGAGAAGCAGTACCCACTCCTGTCCGACCGCCGCAACATCGTGGTGATCGCCGACGAAGCCCACCGCTCCCAGTACGACTTCATAGACGGCTTCGCCCGCCACATCCGTGATGGCCTGCCGAAGGCGTCGTTCATCGGCTTCACCGGCACGCCCATCGAACTCGGCGACCGCAACACAAAGGCGGTGTTCGGCGACTATATCAGCGTCTATGACATCGAGCGGGCGGTCGAGGACAAGACCACCGTCAAGATTTACTACGAGGGACGCTTGGCAAAACTGGAACTGGCGGAAGCCGAGCGACCGAAGATTGACCCCGACTTCGAGGACATCACCGAGACCGAGGAGGCTACCGAGAAAAGCAAACTCAAGCGGCGGTGGTCGCGGCTGGAGGCGATGGTCGGGACGGAGAAGCGGCTGAGACTCGTCGCCAAGGACATCGTCCAGCACTTCGAGAAACGGCAGGAGGCGATAGACGGCAAGGCGATGGTGGTCTGCATGAGCCGTCGCATCTGCGTAGACCTCTACGACCAGATCGTGAAGTTGCGCCCCAAGTGGCACAGCCCCGACTTCGGCAAGGGTGGGATCAAGGTCGTGATGACGGGGGCGGCGTCCGACCCCGAGCGGTACAGTCAGCACCTGATGACGCCGAAGGTACGCAAAGACATCGAGAACCGCTTCAAGAAGCCCGAAGACCCTCTCAAGATCGTCATCGTAAGGGATATGTGGCTGACGGGCTTCGATGTGCCCTGCCTGCACACGATGTACCTGGATAAGCCGATGCAGGGACACGGACTGATGCAGACAATCGCCCGTGTCAATCGGGTCTTCAAGGACAAACCTGGCGGCTTGATCGTGGACTACCTGGGCATCGCCGAGGAACTGAAGGAGGCGGTCGCCCAGTACACGACCAGCGGCGGCAAGGGCAGTCCCGCCTACGACCAGAGCGTGGCGGTTACCTTGATGCTGGAAAAGTACGAGGTCGTGAAGAGCATCTTCCACGGCTTCGACTGGACGCCGTTCCTGAAGGGATCGGCAACCGAGCGTCTGGCGTGCCTGTCGGCGGCGGTTGAGTTCGTGCTCGGGCTGGAGGACGGCAGGGTGCGTGTCCTCGCCAACGTCAGGCTGTTGACCGAGGCGTTCGCATTGTCTGTCCCGAACGAGCACGCCCTCAAGATACGGGACGACGTGGCGTTCTTCCAAGCCATACGCTCGCAGTTGATCAAACTGGGCGGCGGCGGAGGTGGGGGCGACGACGAGGGTGAGAAGGACGTGGACAGGGCGGTGAAGCAACTGGTCGCCCGCTCGGTTTCGTCGAGCGAGGTCATAGACATTTTCAAGGCGGTCGGTCTGGACAAGCCGGACATCTCGATCTTGTCCGACGAATTCCTGAAAGAAGTCCAGAAGATGCCGCAGAAAAACCTCGCCGTCGAGGTGTTCAGGAAACTTATGAAGGACGCCATCCTGCGGCAGGCTCGAACCAACCTCGTCCAATCACGCAATTTCTCCGAGATGCTGGAGGAGACGATCCGCCAGTACCAGAACCGAACGATCGAGGTCGCCCAGGTCATCTCCGAACTCGTGAAGATGGCGAAGCAGTTCAGACAGGCGATGGGCCGGGGCGAGGAACTGGGACTGAACGACGCCGAACTCGCCTTCTATGACGCCCTAGAGACTAACGACTCGGCGGTAATGGAACTGGGCGACGAAACGCTGAAGGCAATAGCCCGAGACCTCGTCAAGGCAGTGCGGAACAGCGTCACAATTGACTGGACAATGAAGGAGTCCGTGCGGGCGAAGATTCGGACGATGGTGAAGCGGATACTGCGAAAGCACGACTACCCACCCGACAAACAGGAAAAGGCGACCCAAACTGTGCTCCAGCAGGCGGAACTGCTCTGCGGCGACTGGGTCTCCTAGCCAGATCGCCTTCGGCTAATCTTCTTCACCTTTTTTGACAATCTCACGTTGAGATACTGGCGGCGGTGAGATTGGCGGAATCATCAGTTCAACATCTTCTCTCAGTTGTTCTATCGAAGTTTTCGCTGTAACAAAATCTGTACTTACGAGGACTGGAAATTCTTGAAGAAACGCCCTTAGTGCGCTTCGCTCCCTGCGTTCCCGGACAAAATGCGGGGCATTGAGGTCACATTGGTCTATATGATAACGACCCGCTGGAGTGACGCCGACGAGTTCATAGGTATCGGGATTCTCAAATATATGCTCACCGTAGTCCTGCTCCTCGCAACAGTTTAGATACCGGATTCCCTTCTTCATATCGCCAACTGTTGGCCAGTAGTCTCTCTTGCGATTGTTGCAGTGATGGACGGCGGGAAACAGATTGTCGTACTTATGCCGTCGGGCACCTCGAAGTTTTGGATTGAAATGGTCGATTTCCATCGAGAGTTCACCGACCACTTTGTAGTGCTGTAACGAATATGCACATCTCCCGCCGAAATCTCGAAGCAAGGCAGGGAACGCATCCCTGTAATTGTTATGCTTTAGTTTTTTTGGCGGTCCCGGTCCCCGCTTGATTCTTGATGTCGAAGACTGTGACATATCTGCTAAGAGCCTTGACTAATCCAGAAGTGGCTTCTCGCCTCTTGTGCTCCCAGATAATTTCCTCAGACGTTCGTGGATGAGAATATGCCCTACGAGCAACCTGCAACATTTTGAGTTCTCGTTGTTCGTCAGGAGACAGGCGCTCCAGCGCGTTCCCTTTGACGAGTCGAATGAAACGCCTTTGGTTCTGAATTGTCCAATCGTGCAGAGCGTCACTAGCAGAAATGGAGATTCTCGGCGTACTTGCACCCTCCATAAATTCGGCAACGAGCGTTTCGGCGGCGACACCGTGAGATTGGCTTTCCTCGGTTGAAATAGTCTGGATTGCGACAGAGTCAGATTCCTCCAATCCCCATTTGGAACTGTCCACAGGAGCGACGGAGTTACTTCCCGGACCGATGGAAAGACTAAGAAGCATGCTTCTCCAAAAAGAGTTTGGTCAATACGTGTTTTTGCAGGCTCGCATCACAGGTGAGCATCGCCACGGGTTGTGGCTCGATGATGCCGAGTTTCTCGGCAGTTGATTGGCTCTTTGTGAGAAACGCTCCAAATGAAAAAGTGGCAAGAATCAATTCCGCATTGTTTCCGTTACTGCTCGACGCCACGATTCGGACAACTTCAATGTTCCGTGAGGTTGAAGGTGTCACCCATTCCTCGGGCTCCACGTCTGGCGTGTTTGTCATCCGGTCAATATACAGAAGCGTGTTGTCACGGTTGACTTGAATATCCTCCGCCGCCATCGCAAACGAGAACAAGTCGCAGACAACGCCCTGCTTGCCGATGAAACCACAATGAGCCACGCAATAATGACCCATATCTTCAAGAGCGAAGCGGTTGAATCGCATCGTTCTCGGATAACCCGTCAGGGGTACTTGAAAGGTAATTTGACGCTTTTTTCCCTCTGGTTTTTCCATACCTTGCTCAGTTTGAATGGATTAGAGCAACTCTCGCACCTGAATCAGGCTCTATTTTGGGTCACGGGTAGATTAGCCGTTGCGGGCACCGAGGTCAACCGCGAATCGTAGCGGGACTTTTGGAAGACAGATACGTCGCTCGCTTCGCCTCCCCCGCGCCGTTTGTGCGCCATCACGACGGTGACCAGCGCAACCACCGTCACGGACGGACTGCTCACCTGTAATCACGACGGGCCACCCTCGCCTTACTAGCGACTAACTGGTCACACCGCATCGGCGCGCCTACCGCCTCTTCAAATGCCCGCCACATCCTGCCCGGCAATCCGATGCCCCGAACCCGGGGAAGACGATCCGCCCCTGCGTGCGCTGATTCAACAAGCACTCCACAAGGACGGATCGGCGGACGCCCACGATCCGGGACGGCGGGGTCGGCGAGCAGATGGTCGATGTGCCAGCACAGGCGCTTCGTGCGGGACAGGTGGCGGCGAATGCGGGCCTCCATGTTGCGACGGGCACTGCCTGTGTTGACATAGTCGCCTGCGGGGAATTGGAGACGCCCGAGTCTGCCTACGGTAATGTTCTTGGAACGGGCGATGCGGATGACCAACTGGTAGGAGATGGGGCGGCGGCGCACGTCCCCAGATTAACACAGGCGGCAACTGGCCCCTGGGAGATCCATCTCGGGACACTCAGAAGCACCCTCCCCCACAAGCCGCTGGGAAGCCCTCCGGGTTAGGGTCCCATCCAGGAATTCTGTGGTGGGGGCGGGGGTAGGGGGGTACCCGCCACTCCGGCCTTGATTTCACATGCCATCGGCCAGACCCTTTCGCCATGACCACCCAACAGATCCGGATCTCCGGTAAGAACCTGGGTCAACTGGCGCTCCCCGATTTCTGCCAGCGTTGTTTTTGGCTGAAGATGCGGTGCCAGGAGCGCTTGCCCTACCAGATTTTTCCCGGCATTTTCTCGAGTATCGACTCCTACACGAAAAAGGTCACGAACCTGTGTTTCGCAGAACACAAACGAATACCCCAATGGTTCTACGGCTTCGGCAAACTCGGCGAACCAATCGTGGTGCCGCACCATTCGGTGTTTCGCATCGTTGACGCGGCCACCAACATCCTGCTCACCGGCGTGCCGGACGAAGTCTTCAAGCGACCGGACGGATCGCTCTTCATCGCCGACGACAAGACGGCTCGGTTGACCGATCACCAGGATCAACTCCTCCCCATGTACGTCACCCAATTGAATTCCTATGCCGTGATCGCGGAACGCACCGGTCGGTCGCGTCACTGGTCTCGGACTGGTCTACCACGAGCCTCAAACCGACATCCGACAGCAGGACCTAGACACCGTCTGCGCCGATGACGGGTTTTCGATGCGGTTCGTGGCGAAGTTGTTGCCAGTCGAACTTCGTCCGGGCGATTATCCCGCCACTGCTACAGCGAGTGCGGGAAATCTGCGATCTGCCAGCGGCTCCGGCTGGACGAGTTGACTGCGAGGACTGCGTGCGGGTGGAGCGGTTGGTGGAGTTTGGCCAACGCAGGAATCAGAATGCGACATCTTCACGAAAGGCAGAATCACCATGACAAAGGCTTCAAGGGCAACGAAAGCCGGATCCCACATGTATGCCGCCGCCAAGACGTGGAACCCGTTCAAAGGTTGCATATTCGGATGTACGTATTGCGTTCCCAGTTTTCAGGCACAGGCGAAGCGACAGAAGCGGAACTGCATGAAATGTTATCGGTATGTCCCCCATACGCATCCGGACAGGCTAACCGACATTCCCGGCTCAGAGATCGTCTTCGTCTGCGGCAATGGGGATATTGCGTTCTGCCAGCCAAGTTACGTCCGCAAGATCATTGAGGCCATTGCATCTCGGGGCGGGAATCAGAGTTTCTACCTCCAGAGCAAGAAGCCGTCCTGCCTCAAGCCATTCTTGAAGGTGTTGCCCAAGACCGCCATCCTCGTCACCACATTGGAGACCAACCGCGACAAGGGGTATGGCAAGATTTCCAAGGCGCCCAAGCCATCGAGCAGGTTCAAACAGTTCGCCAGCCTGAAGTATCCCCGGAAGGTGGTCACCATCGAACCCGTGATGGACTTTGACGTGAAGACCTTCGCCAAATGGATCGTCAGGATCAAACCCGAATACGTTTGGCTGGGCTTCAATAGTCGGGATGGACAAGTGAAACTGCCCGAACCGTCTCCAGACAAACTGCGTGAATTCGTCGGGATTCTGGTTCGGCAGGGCATCGAGGTGCGGGGCAAGAAACTGCGGGGCATGCGACTGCCCGGAGTCGAGCGGTACCAAGACTGAGACAAATCTGCCACCGACCGTTCGGCGATGTGGAGCGAAGGAGGGCGGGGTGGGAGCAACGCCGCCGAGGACACCCTCGCAGTTCTGGTTTCGATGTTGCCCCCGCCACCCCGTGCTTGCGATGGCTTCGACCGGGTAATAGCATGCGAGCCGTGAACTCCCGCACCAACCAGACCCTCGCCAAGGTCTGCGAGAACTGCCCGGTCTGCCGACATGCACGAAAGAAACAGCGCGGCATCGCCTACGGGTTCGTCAGGGGAGTCGAGGGGTCCGTCTGCCCGTTCGGGCGTTCCTATGAACGGGTCACTGGACGCAAGCCGCACGAGCCGGTGCCGTCACAATGATACAGGTCTACGGACTGGGACAGTGCTCGCTGGATCATCTTGCCGTCCTTCCGTCCTACCCGAAGCCCGACACGAAGTGCGAATTCACGCAGATGGTAGTGCAAGGCGGCGGGCCGGCCGCCACGGCGATTGTGGCGCTGTCTCGCTGGGGAGTCTCCTGCGCCTTTGCGGGAATCGTTGGCGATGATTCCTTCGGTGCCGACATTAAACGGAGCCTCAATGACGAGGGGGTCGACACGAGCGGGCTTCTGGTACGTCCCGGAGGCGGCTCCCAGTTCGCCTTCATCGCGGTGGAAGCGGGAACAGGAAAGCGCACCATCTTTTGGCGGCATCCCAGTGGCGCACCATTGTCACCAAACGAACTGAATCACGATCTGATCCGACAAGCCAAGGTGTTCCACACCGATGGGCTGTACATCGAGGCTTCGCTGGCGGCGGCGAGGACCGTGAAACAAAGTGGGGGACAGGTCGTGGTCGATGCCGGCACCCTGCGTGAGGGCTCACTGGATTTGGCTAAGCAAAGCGATTGCTTCATTGCTTCGGCAGGTTTTGCCCGCTCCCTGGTCGGCGCTGATCGTCCCCTGGATGCCTGCCGTCGGCTGGCGGAGTTGGGACCACGAGTGGTGGGAGTCACCCTCGGGGAAAGGGGATACGTGGGGATGGATCGGGGGAATTTGATCGAGCGACCGGCGTATCGGGTGCAGGCAGTGGACACCACGGGATGCGGGGATTTGTTCCATGCGGGCTTCATCTATGGATTGATCCAGGGTTGGGATGCAGTGCAGTCTCTGGACTTCGGTGCCTGGGCCGCCGCCCGTGTCAGCCTGCGGCTGGGCGGTCGTGACGGGATTCCGCCGCTGACGGATTGGCCGGAGCGGAAGTTGCAGTGAGGCAGGTGCCGAGGGATTGCGGGCGGAGGCGACATCCTCGGCTTTACTGAACCCTTCCATATCTAGCCACCGCTA
>CAVYAC010000047.1:0-9498 GCA_963766065.1 uncultured Verrucomicrobiae bacterium | reverse complement strand
ATACACCCCGAAAGCGTGGGCCGCGCTTGATTTCAGAGGCTTGGCGGACGCCGTCCATGTGTATACGCGCGAAACCGTGAACCGCTTTGTCGCGGAAGGGGCTGGCGCCTGAAATGGTGCAGGTCGTACGAGATTACTCCCTGGTTCGGAGCATGGGCGTATTACCCCGGGCCACAGCACGGATACGGAGCACTGGAAACACGAGGCATCGTCCGTCTACTGGTAGGCGTGGAAGCGGTTCGGCACTCTTCTGAAGGCGGGTGTGTCCGGTGTTAAGGATGCGGCCCGTACCGACGTTCCGATCATGTTGCACGTGGACCGCGGTGGCGACATTCTCACCAACCAATGGTTCTTCGACAATGTGGTTGAGCAGGGTGTGACGTTCGACGTTATCGGCGAGCCCGATCACCCCTTCTGGCATGGCATGCCGGACGAGCTCGCGCAAACGATCGAGTTTTTGGGTAACCGCTACGGTAAGAAAGTCTATCTGGCGGAAATCGCCTATCCGTACAAGCACCACCCGATGTACGAGAACGCGTTGAGCGGCGATTCTGCCGCCTGGCATCGTCTCGTGGACAAGTATCCCCTTACGCCGGAAGGGGCAGCAGTGTTTCGTGGCGGATGTACTGTCTATCGTGCGGGCATCGAAGTTTGGCGGAGGCGTGTTTTACTGGGCGCCGGAGTATATTCCCCCCCGAACACCCTGCCTATGAAGACGAAGCTGATGCGCCGCCGGGGCGCGCGCGCTGTTCGACTACAAAGGCCAGGCCCTCCCCGCGCTGGACGTGTTTTCAAAGTAGGAACACACTTCATGGACAAATTCATCTGAAATGTTGTCCACCGGCCCGAACTGATGCCGGAATACATCACTACCGATGCCCAAGCCGGGATGGTCGACATCTCGGCGGCCAGGAGGTGGTCGGCGAGTCACTGGATATTTCCGGTTGCAGCAGGACATCGCGCATGCCAACGGAATCAAATGCACCATCCAGATGACCTATGCCTCGCTCTACAACGACGAGGCGATCCAACTGGCGAAGGATTACCACGAAAAATACGGCGACGAGATCGGGCACACCTTCCTCGGTGTCCAGTGCGACCGGTTTCGCGAGACCTACGGCTCCAAGGAACTGGCCATGTGGCTATTCCCCTGGGATTCTCAAGGTCCGCCTCGTGCACGACATGTTTGAGCGCTTCAAGGATGTCTTCGGTTCCTACCCGATGTCCACCTGCTCCTATTTCATGGATGCCGAACTCATCAACCACATCAAGGAAAAGTACCCGAAGGGTGAGAATCGCGGTGGCCGCCTGCTTTGAGGAAGGCCCAAAGGTTTTCCGGCACACCAACAACACGTGGTACACGTTGCTCGATGGCGGCCCGTGGACGGCGTGGGTGCCGTCCAAGGCGTGCTCGCACGCCATCGCGGAAAACGCGGCGGACGATGCCGGCATCGTGGCCGTGCCGCACCTGTCGCGCGATCTGCTCGGCGTCATGGACAACCCCGGCGACATGTTCGGCACGCATCCGCAGAACATCATCCGCGGCCTGGCCTATGAGGACGACCGTCTGCCCTTCATGTACAACTTGGTGGACCAGTATCAGGTCATGAAACGCTACAACAAGGGTTACTCCTACAACCTTGTCTATGTCGGTCCCGGCTGGATGGGCAAGGCTGGCCGTTGGGAGTGTCCCTACCGGATTCTCAAGAAATCCTACGAGGATTTCATGGCCTACTACGGACAACTCAAACGCGAGGGCAAGGTCACGGACATGACCATGACCGAATTCGCCGACTGGTACCGCGGGAACAAGGCCGTGAACGAACCGATCTGCGCGCTCTGGAAGGACACGATCTTTGGCACGAAGAACCAGTGTTTCTGGTATGCGGATTCGAAGTTTCGCGTGCAGATTGATCTCAAGCTGGGCGGGGCGATCACAGACATCCGTCCTTACGCGTCCAAGCTGAAACGTCCCTGTGGCGCCGGCACGGCGGCGAACCAGGACGCCTCCTACCCGTTCATCGTGCATTCCCGTATCGCGGCGGCCCGTTTACACACTATGCCGGCGAAGGTGCAATCAAAAGCGCCAAGGTTCGGTTCGGTGGGGAGGAAGTGGACTTGAGCGCCTGCCGCTCGACGGGCCAGTATGAGGAGGGCGCGGGCTACCGCAAATTGATTGTGCGCCCGGTGACTGTCAAGTTTCAGGGACTGACGGTGCAGATCGAAACGTCGTACACGTTCCACGAAAACACCGGGACGATTGACATCGCCCGCAAAATCGTCGGACTGAGCGATCCCGCCGCCAAGGTTGAAATTGACGAGTTTATCACTGCCTGCTGGGGAACTCGGGAGTATCCGGAAGACCTGACCGGCTGCACGCTCGCGGTCATCACCCGCGACGGAACACGCAAGGCCGTGGACTATGCGTATCGCTGCCGCGAGCATTCCGCTGGGTCTGCCGCCGCCGTCGAAGCTGTCATCCCGATGGTGCAAACCCGCATCCGGATGACGCCGAAGACGGGTCAGTGCCAGGGCTACTACGAGGAGGGGTACTCCTTCGCCCCGAACCTGAAGATCGGCCTGTGCCGGGAACTCGGACTCAACGAGGAACTCGTGACCGCTTTCACCATCGAACGCGCAGACTAAGGAGAGCTCCCATGGCCCAGGGAAAAACCTGGGAAGATCAACTATCGCTGCCCCCAATGTCTGTTTCGGACGATCGACTACGATCTGCTCTATGACCGGGACGCAGACCAATTCTACTGCCGCCGCTGCAATTGGGAGGGGGACCAGATGGCGATTCTCGCGCTTTACCGCGTTTACAAGCAGCAATATCCCGATATGCTTAAACGTTGGACCGTGGAAGCGATCCTCGCAAAAGACGAGGAAGCCGACGCGAGTTCATCATGACGGATACAACTCCAAGTCATGACCGCGTGCCGGTGATGGAGAAGCTGGCGCTGGGCGTTGGCGCGCTGGCGGCTTTCTTCGGCTACGCCGGTGTCAGCGTGCTGGCTTACCCGGTGTACAACATGATGCTGGGCGTTAGCACCGCCTGGATTGGCGCTGCCTTGATGATTCCCCGCATCTGGGATGGCCTGATCGATCCAATCGTGGGCCGGTTTTCCGACAACTGCCATTCCCGCTTGGGCCGCCGCAAGCCGTTTATCGTCGTCGGGGCTATCGCCATGGGCCTCATCTTTGGGCTGATCTGGTTCGTTCCCCCGGCTTGGAGCAATACAATGAAGATGGCCTACTTCATCGCCCTGCAGCTTCTCTTCTTCACAGCCTACGCCGTCTTCGCCGTGCCCTACAATGCGTTGACCTACGAGATGTCGCCGGACTACCACGAGCGCACGCGGGTCATGGCGTTCACGGCGTTCTTTCACAAGCTCGGCGAACTGACGGGCGGCTGGATGTTGCCGCTGGCCGGCCTGCTCAGTGCCGCCCTGGTGGTTGGCGCGACGGACTTGAATATGACCGGCGTGCGGGCCATGGGCTGGATGATCGGCATTGTCATCATGGCTGGCATTGGCGTGATGCCCGGGCTCTTCGTGCGCGAACGCTTCGCGACCAAGACGCAACACCAAAGCGAAGTGGGCATCTGGGACAGCCTCAGGGGCGCAATGGAAAGCGCAGCCTTCCTGGCCCTGGTAGCCATCATCGTACTGAACACGCTCTCCGGTGTACTGGCCATGGGGATTGACCAGTATATCCTTGTGTATTTCATGAACAATGGCGACAAGGCGGCCGGTCTGCTTCAGAAAGGCGTGCTCACCACGGGATATGGCGTGGTCGGGTTCGCTGCGATTCCCGTCATCACCTGGCTGGCCGGCAAGTTCGGCAAGAGCGGCTCGCTGTATTTCGTGTATGGCCTGATGGTGCTTGGAGGCGTCATGAAGTGGTTCATCTTCACCCCGGGGCATCCCATCTTTCACCTCGGCAAGGTTGCCATCGATCCCGTCATCCTGATCGATCCGTTGCTGTGCGGTCCGATGTGGGTGGGCGTAAAAATCATGCTGGCTTCGATGATGGCGGATATCTGCGACGAGGACGAACTCAAGCACGGCCAGCGCCGGGAAGGCATGTTCGGCGGTGTCTTCGCCTGGATCGAGAAGATGGTGCTATCGCTGGCCTATCTCGGGACCGGGTTGGCTCTGTCGTTCGCCCATTTCAATCCCACACTGGGCGGCAATCAGTCACCGGAGACCTTCACGCGCATGCGCTTGTTTCTGGCGAGTGCCCCGGCGCTGACGGCGGTCTTCGCGCTTGTTGCACTGAAATTCTATCCCATCACCGCCACGCGTGCTGCCGCTACTCGAAAGCAACTCGAAGTGCGGCGCGGCGTGGTTGAAGTCTGAGCGCCGGGTTGCTGAAGCATGTAACGGCATACATCACACACTACGGATCGGAATCGCTTCCCGGCACCGAAGCTCAGGGCGTCTCTGTGGGTGAATTCGGCAATGCACTGCCCAAGCTGCACCCCCGGAGGAGAGTGACATGCCACCGGCTTTCAACTTGTTTCACAAGAACGGGCCATGGCAGCTCTTCTGGTTGCAAACGGATCGTGTGTTCAAGCCGGCGGAGTCGTGACAAACTCTGTGTGGGTGGCAGTTGATCTGTTTGATGGCCGCACTGGAACGGCCAGTGAGTATTATGGTCAGATTGAGACAAAGACGCTGAACGACATAGTCGGTCATTCCCAGACCAACGGCTTTTTCCGACTGGAGTCCACGCACTGGTTTGATGATGAACACGGCCTGATGCGCATGGAAGACGCCATGCAGCACGGGCACCGCCGGGGCTATGCCGAGACGGCCTACTTTCGCGTTGACTGCGTGACTCGCATCATTCCGCTCGCCCCGGCTTTCGTGAGGGACAGCCTTTCACGAGACGCAGAGACACAGGGTCCAAAAGCCGAACCAGCGCCTGAACGCAACGATCAAACACCCGCGCGTTAGGCTGGACGTTAGCCAGTTGCATTGCGCCGTGCCTGAGTTCTGTTGTTGAGACCCATTGTAATTTGCTTTCCTCGCGACGTGAACGGCAGTTGGTCGGCATGGGTGGAAGATGTCGGCGGGCGTCACGCCTTCGCGCCAAGCGCTACGGCGGGACAGGGGGGCCGCGCGCGGGAGGGTCTGGGCCGGAAATGGTGAGGCGGTGAACAGGTCATCTCCGCTTGAAATCGCGTTGGCGGCCGGTAAAACGACTCCCACGTGCGGTCGGTTGGCTCCGTTCAGTCTGACCTGAGCCCCTGAAACTGGACCGACTTGAAAGAGAGTCCTTGGGTATGCGACAAGCGACCAGGAGGACGCAATGCGAGGCAAACGGTTCAGTGAAGAGCAGATCATCGGGATTCTCAAAGAAGCCGAGGCGGGTGTGGCCCTCGGCGATCTGACGCGCAAGCACGGGATTTGTGAGGGCACCTACTACCGCTGGAAAGCCAAGTACGGCGGGCTGGAACTCAGCGATGCCAAGCGCCTGCGCCAGTTGGAGCAGGAGAACAGCCGGCTAAAGCGGTTGTTGGCCGAGGCGCTGCTGGATAAACAGATTCTCCAGGACGCCTTGCGCCGAAACTGACGACGCCCGCCGCGCGTCGCACGGCTGTGGAAACGGCGTGCCAGCAGTATCGGGTCAGTCACCGACGAGCGTGCGGGCTGATGAGCATTCGACGCAGCAGTTACTACTACTGCGGGCGTCCGGCCGATGACGGGCCGTTGCGGGAGGCCCTGCGCCAAGCCGCCCAGCAGCGCCGTCGCTACGGCTATCGGCGGCTGACTTGGCTGCTGCGTCGGCAAGGCTGGACCGACAACCACAAACGCATCGAACGCATCTACCGCGAGGAGGGCTTACAGGTGCGCCGCCGCCGTCGCAAACGCCAACCCCGTCTTCCGCGCCAGCCGTTGGAGCCGGCCACCGCGATGAATCAGCGCTGGTCGATGGATTTCATGGCCGACAGCCTGGCCGATCGCCGTCGGATTCGCTTCCTCAATCTGGTGGATGATTTCTCGCGGGAGTGCTTGTCCATCGAGGCCGACACCTCCCTGCCTGGCGCCCGGGTGGTGCGCATCTTGGAAGGCCTGCGGCAACAACGGGGTTGCCCGTGTCAGTTGGTCATCGACAACGGGCCGGAGTTCACCGGTCGGGCGCTGGATCAGTGGGCGTATGCGCACGGCGTCGAGCTGGTGTTTATTGAACCCGGCAAGCCCCAACAGAATGCCTACATCGAAAGCTTCAACGGCAAGTTCCGTGACGAGTGTCTGAACGAGCACTGGTTTCTCAGCGTCCCGGATGCACGGGCGATCACCCAAGGCTTTCGCTGGACGTACAACCACGACCGCCCGCACAGTGCTTTGGGCAATCGGACACCGACAGAATTCGCGGCACAAGCCGCGCTCCCCAGCCTCCGTCTCCCCCCACGGAGGCTGGGGAGCACAACCAACAGAGGGCATGGACAACAAACCAAAATAGGTTACTATCGCTCCCGGACTCTCACATCAATTGGTCCAGTGAGAGGGGGCAGGTCAAGTCCCCTTCGCATCGCCCTGCGGGCCTCAACACGACGTGAGGCCGTTTGCGCCACCAGCGAGTCTGTGGCGTGTGTCGTCGAACTCCGCTTCGGACGCTACAACTACGAGGGACAGCGCGGACGCCTCGGAGAGGCGTCCCTACCAACGACGGGGAGCGCGCCGACAGAGCGGCGTGCCCCGAAAGGAATTCGGGGTAAACCTACAACGACGCGGACGGCGACCGGTGTGGGCGCCCTACAATGCGGAGGGGACCGCGGTCAGCGCCCGCGGCTACAGCGGAAGGCGGCGACCGGCCCGGTCGCCCTACAATCGGAGAGGCGGAAGGGGGCGAGGGGCTGTGCTTCGTCGGGTTCATCGTATTATGATTGACTTGATATCTGATTAGGATATGACGGGGCTGATGTTGAGATGTTCTTTGACAACGAGGGGAAGGGGTACCCCAGCCGGTGGGGGTGATGGAGAGGCCACAAAGAAAGTAAAAATTGCAAAACGAATCCAAATTTGGGCAGGCCAGCGTGGAGAACCGTGAAACGGAAAGCCAAAAACGAACCCAAGTTGAGGCCACAATTGACCGGGGGAGAGGGTGGGAGTGTGGAGGAGCGTTGGGGAGGTCGTGAGGCATTGGCGAGCCGCAGATGCACACGGATCGGCACGGATGTTCACCACCCTTCGACCTTGCTCGGTTCGACGTTGCTCAGGGCGGGCAGGGAAAACGAAGAGCACGAGGGGAAGGAAGTCGGCCGGGCGGCATAACCGGCGAATTGACAGGCGGAAGCGAATATTAAAAAGGCGTTGACGGTGGCGGGGGATGGTGTTATCACCAAGGCGTAATGCAAGGAGGAAGGCGTTGATACTATGAAGAGTTTCTCAAGGATTTTTCTGTCTGCAACCCTCGCGGGAGCAGCAGCTTTGGTTTTTAGCGGATGCGCGACGCAACAGAAGCGCATGACACCCGTCAACGAAGAGCAAAAGAGCGAGTTTCTCAAGGGTATGGACGTGGTGGAGAAACCCGAGCTGGAGCCGGAATGGGCGGATTTTGTGAAGGACCATTACCCGAACTGGCGGCGCCACTACTGGGTGGACCGCGGCCAGTGGGGCAATCGCGGCTACATCGTCGGGCGACCCGCGGCGGAGGCCGAGCCGGTCGTCGAGCAGATCACGCCGTTGCCGCCGGCCGAGCCTGCGGCACCGACCATCGTCGAGAACCCGCCACCGAAGGTCGAGGTGCCGGAGAAGCCGACCAAGTACGTGGTGCGCCGGGGCGATTCGCTGTGGAAGATTGCCGGCAAAGTTTATGGCAATCCGTTGAAATGGCCGCGCATCTATCGGGCCAACAAGGATAAGATCAAGAATCCCAACAGGATCTACGCGAATCAGGTGCTGGCCATTCCGGAGAAATAGGACGCGCCGGGGGGAGTTGGATTGCGAAGTGTGGGCACATGCAGTATGTTTTGCTTGCTTGAGGGAATGACGTTTTAGCGACACATGGCAAGCGAAACACTGCACTTCGACAATGCGCGGCAGGCGCAGTCCCTGTACGCCAGCGAACCCAAGAACCTCCGGCTCGTTGAAGACCTGCTCAATCTAAAGGTCACCGCCCGCGACGGTTGGATCAACGTCGAAGGGTCCGCCGAAGACATCGCGCGGGCGAAGTCGCTGTTTACCGAACTGCACCAGGCCGTGTCCCACGGCACGGTGATTCGTCGGCAGGAATTCGAGCCGGGCGGTCAGCGCGATCTCCCGCGGTGAGGCGCTGAAGATGCAGGAACTGCACGAAGGCCGCGTGGATGTTTCCACGCGCAAGCGGCCGATCATCCCAAAGACGCAGGGGCAGAATCGTTATCTCGAAGCGATCCGCAAGAACGACATCGTGATCGGCATTGGGCCGGCGGGCACGGGCAAGACGTACCTGGCGATGGCGATGGCGGTGCACGCGCTACGCAGCGACCGCGTGGGACGAATTATTTTGTGCCGCGGCGGTCGAGGCGGGCGAGGCGCTCGGATTCCTGCCGGGGACGTTGGAAGAGAAAGTCAGCCCGTATCTGCGACCGTTGTACGACGCGTTGTACGACATGATGGACCCCGACGAGATCCAGCGGCACATGGAGCGGGGCGTGATTGAAATCGCGCCGTTGGCGTATATGCGCGGGCGCACGCTGAACAACGCGTATGTGATCCTGGACGAGGCACAGAACACGACGAGCGAGCAGATGCTGATGTTCCTGACGCGGATGGGATTCGATTCCAAGGTGGTGATCACCGGCGACATCACACAGGTGGACCTGCCCGGGCACAAGATGTCAGGGCTGATCGAAATCCAGGGCATTCTGCAGGAAATTCCCGGCTTGGAAATCGTCTACTTTGACGAGCACGACGTGGTCCGCCACGAACTGGTGCAGAAGATCATCTCCCGCATATTCGAAATTCAAAGAGGAACGGGAACGCCGCCGCCAGGAATCCGCGGCGAACGGCAACGGCAGACCGCACGCGGCATGATCCCTGACGGCACGGGGGAGCGGGTCGCGGTCACCAATCGCCAGCGCCGGTGAAAATCAACACGCGCCTGCTCGCGGAGATCGCGGGACGCGCCCTTGAATTGGTCGGCGACAAGTCGTTCCATCTCAGGATCGTGCTGGTCAACGATGCGGCGATGGCGAAGCTCAACGCCCAATACCACGACACCCGGGCGCAACGGACATCTTGAGTTTTGATTACGGTGAAGGGCAGGGCGAACTGATCATTTCGGTGGAACACGCCGTGGCGCAGGCCGACAGTACCGTACGACACGGCGCAGGAACTTGTTTTGTACATGGTGCACGGTATGCTCCATCTCCACGGGTACAACGACCTCAAGCCGCCCGAGCGTCAACGGATGCGCGGGGCGGAGCGGGGTTGGTGTCACATTTGTGTAAACATTTTGAGTTGAAGGAGTTGATTTCATAGCAAACCGGGAAGCGGTTGTGGGCTA
>CAVYAC010000046.1:0-28259 GCA_963766065.1 uncultured Verrucomicrobiae bacterium | reverse complement strand
ACACCGGACCGGGCACGTTGATCAAAGCGCAGGTGGCCGAGCGCTGGATCAACCAGGTCACGCGCGGGCTGACGCCCGAGGCGATTGACGATTATCTCATGTCGGCCATCAGCGGCGACACGCTTAACCAGTTTGCGATGTTTGAGGAGATGGAAGAAAAATGGCCGGAGCTACGGCTGGCGCTCTACAAACACAAACTCAAGGCCGCGCGCCGCAACCCGCGCATCGTCCCGCCCGACCATCCGCAAAACCCCGCGCTGGCCCGCGAGAAGGCCGACTTCGCGAACCACGTGTTTGCCGGCATCCGCCACTGGCATCGCACCGCGTTCAATCTTCTGGATGCGGTCGGCAAAGGCATCAGCGCCGCCGAGATCGACTGGCAGATGGGCATTTGGCCGGTACGACCGCAAGCAGGGACGCTTGCGCCACCACGACACCGCGACGCTGTCGTGATCGCGGAGATGCCCTGGGTGAATTACCGGCACTGGAGTTATTGGTGGGACAAACCCGAGTTGCAGGTGTTCCCCGATCTGCGCAACCGGGCCCTGCACTTCGAGATCCCCGACCGCAAATTCGTCGTGTTCCAGCATCTGTCGAAAAGCGGCCACCCCGCGCGCGCGGCGATGCTGCGCCCGCTCGCGTGGTATTTTCTTATCTATCTGTTTGCGATGAAGGACTGGGGCACGCTCGCCGAGACGTTCGGGGTCGATGTCGCCCACGCGTTCTGCAGCAAGGACGCCACACAGGAGCAGCGCAACACGATCCTGCTGCATCTCTCGCGGCTGGCCGCGCGGGCGGGCGTGTTCGACG
Organism: uncultured Verrucomicrobiae bacterium; assembly: GCA_963766065.1. GTDB lineage: Bacteria > Verrucomicrobiota > Verrucomicrobiia > Palsa-1439 > Palsa-1439 > Palsa-1439. Next base: position 27,449 of record CAVYAC010000046.1, on the reverse strand, counting down.
AAGGCACGGCGATCAACCTCCAGCGTGCCGCCAGCACCAGTTCGTTCCCGCAGGAAACCATCGTCAAGTATTGCTCCGAGAAAGCGCTCGAATGTCTTCTCGGCGCGACGCTGGCCACCCAGGCCGGCGAACGCGGCGCTCGCTCGCTCGGCCTCGTCCAGCAGGATGAGACGGAGGAACTGGTGGATTGGACGTGCCTGCTGTTTGCCGGGACGATGACCGGCACCGCGTTGCGCTGGTTGATGGAGTTCAACTTCGCCGAGCCCGGCGACAATCCGGTGAATGGAATTGCCCGGCGCCAACCGCCGCGAATCTCGCCGCCCTCGCCAATGTCCTCAACCTGCTCGTCAATCTCGGCGTCCGCGTCCCGGAGGCCTGGGTCCACGCCCAATTCGATATTCCGCATCCGCAGCCACTTGATCTGGTGGACGATGCAACACCCCGCGAGCCGAAACTCGAACGCATCCTCACCCCAAACCAAAACGGCCCCGCCGACCTTATGCGCACGGACACATTCGGCAGTCCCTTGACCGCCACCCAGGCCCAGCGCGCCCTCGACGCCATCCGTCTCCGCGCCATGGCCGAGGGCTACGACCTGCGCGCGTTTGATCAGCTTGCCACGCCGATTGAATCGCTCATCGCGGGAGCCGATCCGAAAGCAGTCCAGTCGGAATTACGGAAAGCGTCGTCTCAAGACGATCCGAAGAGGCTACGGGGCATCGATCGTGAACTACTCATCCTTGCTGATCTCGTCACGCGGCTGAGTGCCCCGGCAGGTTCCGATAGAACCGGCGCGTTGCGACCAACCATGAAATGAACATCACCTGCGGAATGAGAACGACTGCGCCCAAATTGACCATGAGAACGCCCAAGTCGGATTCTGGACTCGCAAGACAGATGCACATGGCTGCCGCCACAAACGCGCCCAGGATGCTGAGGAGAATAATCAACGCAGTAGCCGCGCGGCGACGGATTGAAGTCCGCAACGCGTCGAGCTTGTCGTCGCTCTCCGTCGGAAGAACATTCGCCGTCCCCATTTTCGTCTGGCTTCTAAGCGCCCGTTCCGCGCGCTCCGACTTTGACAACCACAACCTAAACCTGACGCCTACCACGACAGAGGCAAGGTACGCGATGCACGTGCTGACAAGCCCGATAGTTTCCGGCTTCACGGTACTGAATTCTATTCCTCCTGCACCCACAGCACAAGCCACCTCCAATCAATTTCAACCTGCCTCCGCGGCTGGGCAAACAAAGTTTTAGGAGATCCCCATGACTGAAAAGAAAACCTGCGACCACATGAATCCCGACGGCACGTTCAAGGAAGTCGACGGCTCACGCTTCAACGGCTGCGTCCTCCACATGATGGAGTGCGAAGGCCACGACAAGGAATCCGCTACGAAAATCTGCGGCAAGATCGCCCAGGAGAAACTTGCCGGCGCGGCGGACAAGAAACCCGTCGCGCTCACCGGCCTGGCGACGGAAATCACAGGCAGGGACGCCTGTGCCACCAACACCCCGGCGGATTTGTGGATCGTCTACCTTCCGAAAGGCGATCGCACCGTCGATCAAATCGCCGGGGACGGTTCTCCGTCCAAATTGCGCGTGAATCCCACGCCGCTGTCCGCGAAACGCATGGAAGCCGCCCTTCGTCTGACTCAGGGTAAACCCGCCGGCAACCGCGCCTACACGGATTACAATCATGACGATAAGGAAGCCAGTGGCCGGCCGCTAAAATTCGCCTGGCACGACGATCTTGGCGTGATCGGGTTGACGCGGCGCACGCCCGCTGCGTTGAAAGCGACGACGGGCGACCCGCCGGAGTTCCAGGCATTCTCGCCGCACATCCCGATCGACCCTGAGACCGGCGAGGCGGTCGGCATCTATATGAACTGCGGCGGGTTTGTGAATCGCCCGCTGTTTGGCGATGCCACATCGCTCTCCGCCGCGGCGCATTTGCCGCAGGAACTCGTCGCCGCCGACCCGAATGCGGTCGAGTTGATCAGCGCCGACCTCGGAGTCGGGGAAATCGCTGCGCTCGACGAGGAACATGCCGAGACCGCAACCCCGCACGCGGATCGGCCAAAACTCTCTCGCACATTCGCCGGTCTGATCGCCCGGCTCTGCGCGCGGTATCAGCTCGATCCTGTAACCGTCGCGGAAGAGGCATTAATCGCCGCGTTCGAGCGCGATCTCGCCGACGCTGCGTCGCTCACCGCCCGTGCGCGTCTGGCCGATCACGCCATCGTCGCGCTCGGTTTCGAACAAACCGCGACGCCCACGACTGAAGAGCTGACCGCGAAAGCTGCCACGCTTCGCCAACCGTCCGACGATGTCATCGGAAAGGAGCTGGCTGGCTTCGCGGTCGGCGCGGGCATTCTCGCGCCCGCCGAACGCGCCGAGTGGGAACGTCGCCTCGCCAAAGACCGGCGCGGCTGGAGCAAGGAACTGGCTGCCAAGGCCCCGAGCGTGTTGCTCGCGCGCGTCATCAAGGACCCGCCCGTCATCGGCGCCGCGGGCGGCGTTCGTCAAAAAGCGCGGTGGGAACATCGCGTGGACGAACTCTGCGCGAGCGATCCGTTTATTGCCCCCGTCGCGTTGAAAGATCCCGCGCGCGCCCGGTCCATCGCCCTCGAACGCATCGCGAAAGAAGAACCCGCGTTGCTGAAACAATAACCCAATACCGAAACCAACAAGTAAGGAGAACCAAACCATGTGGAGTCGAACAGTCCAGTCACCGGTCAATCTCGGCCAGGCCGTCATCCGCGGCAGCATCGACGGCAACGTCGTCCCCGCCGTTGACGGCACCCAACCGACCTTCCCGGTGTTCAGTGAACGCCCCGATGTGGGCACAACCATCGCCGTCGGATACACGGTCGCCATCTGCACCGATACCGAGGACCGCGAGATCTACATTCCGTGCGGCAACACCGTCACGGAATTCAATTACCTGATGTCGGACGCCAACGGCAATTGGATCCCCGCGACCTCGGGCAATTTCGTCGGCGCGCAGGCGCTGCAAAGCGGCGTGGCCGGCGATGTCATCAAGGCCCGCCCTGCGCAATTCAAACTGCCGTAACCCTGAACCTTGAACTCTGAACCATAAGGAACCAACCCATGGCATCCGAACCCCAACTTCTCAGCCTCAACGCCCAACTGACCACGTTCGTCGCGGGCGTGCAACCGCCCGACCTGCTCGGGCGCATCATCGCGCCGCCGTCCCCGGCGCAGTTGATCAGCGACGTGAAATTCAATTGGTGGAAATTCGATCCCGCCGAGTACCTCCGCAAGCTGGACACGAGGGTCAACCGCCGCGGGTCGATCCCGGTGACGGATTTCAGTTTCACCACCGACACCGACGTGCTCGCCGATCAGGGACAGCAGATCATCAACCCCAACGATATCAGCATGATCAGCGAAGACCAGCCGCCGCAGATTCTGCAGGTGCCGGTGAACGTCCGCATGGCCAAACTCAAGGCGCTCACCGAGACGTTCTGGTTGTCGCATGAATTCGAGGTCCACGACCTCATTTTCACCGCGTCGAATTACCAGGCCACCAACAATCGCACTGCGGCCCCGACCGACATGCTCGATAACGCCGACAATGACGTGATCAAGATCATCCAGAGCATCCTCGACACACCGCTCATCCCGCCGAACGCCCTCGTCATGGGCCTCGCCGTGTGGCGTCCGTTGCAGCGCCATCCGCAACTCATCAGCGCCATCAAGGCCGTCCTCGGCAGCCGCGCCGCCATCAGCGGCCAGGTCAATCAGGAGGAGGTCGCTGCGCTCTTCGGCCTCAAGCAGGTCCTCGTCGGCAAGCAGCGCACGAACCTCGCCAATCCCGGCCAAACCGCCAGCTACTCGCGCATCTGGGGCAAGAACCTCGCCGCCATCCGCATCGAGGACGCGCCCACCTCCACCGTCTCGCCCTACCCCGGCACCGCCCTGACCGCCTACGGCAACATCATGAATGCCGGCCCGGTCTTCGTTGCCTCGCGCACCATCCAGCCAGGCGACGAAAACGGCGGTTTGTACGGTGCCATTGCCGACATCATCGGCCACACGCGTAAGGTTCTGATGGTGAATCCGGATTCGTGCTACCTGTTGAGCAACTGCGTGGTCAACGACGTGTAACCAACCCTGCCTTAACTCTGATTCCCTCTCCCCTTGAGGGAGAGGGTCAGGGTGAGGGGTAATGATCAACAATGAGCACAATCATCACCGTATTCCTCGCCGCCACCGACGTGACCAACGCCTTTAGCCCCAACCTGCTCATTCAGTGGCTCGACGATCCGGTTAATCCCACGGGAACGCTCAACACCACCGTCCGCGACACGATCATCGCCCGCGTCAATGGCGAAGCCAGCAGCCTCACGTCGGACAAATTGCAGTTCCCGATGACGGTGGATGACGCGGACGCGGCCAATATTCAGGCGACGCTTGTCGGGTTCGCGCTCGACATGTTCGAGTACTACGCGCTCAAGGACAAACCGCACATCCTCGAAGCCTACAAGGGCGTTCAGGAAGGTTACAACCGCGCCATCGCCTGGCTCGAAGACGTTCGCGACGGCAAAGCCACCATCGGCACCAGCAAGGTCGTCCCCGGCGCCGAAGCCCGCACCGCCGCCGTCGAAACCACCAGCCACAAAGGAACCTTCGACCGCCGCCGAATGCGAGGCTGGTAACGCATGACCTGTCACCCTGAGCGGAGCGAAGCGGAGTCGAAGGGTCTCTCACCCGTCCGATCAAGCATTCTGCTCCCAAACACTCCGCACCACATGAACAGTAGCGCCGTCTGCGAGAGCCACTAATGCCCTTCTCCATTGAACAACGCGGATTCGACGACCAGGGCCTCCGCCTTCGCCGTATCGCCGATGCCCTCGACCATCCCGATCCCCTCCTCGGGCAACTCGCCTCCGACCTCACCCAAATGTGGCAGGACAACATTGACGCAGGCCCGAATGACCGCTGGGAAGCGGGTCCCTCGTATCGGGCACAAGCCCTTGGCGGTGCCACACTCGTCGATAGCGGACGTATGAAAGCCTCCATCATCGGACGGCAAAGCGGGCCGTTGGAAATCACCATCGGCAGCGATCTCACCGTCGGCGCTGGTTGGAACCTGCTCGCCATTCACGAATTCGGCGCGGATGTGCAAGCGACCTCCGCTCCCTGGCTGACATTCTCTTATCCGCTCGGCGCATTCACTCCGGACAGCCCTTCCGCCACCGCGTCCAATCGCCCCACCTCCGATCCGGGTTGGGCGCGGAAAAAACAGGTCCGCATCCCCCGTCGCCCCACTGCCCCATTCGATTGGGACAGCGGCGAATTGATTCCCGACGCCGATGCTCTCGTCCAATCCCGTATCAGCGACAACCTCACGGAGATCTCGCGATGAACGCCCGCAATCTGTCATGCCGAGCTTGTCGAGGCATCTCTGTCGTTCTTCGTTGTAGGCCGCGTGCCCTCACGCGGCGAGAGGAATCATGAGCAACTATCTCATCGACATAGAAGATGCGATGATTGCGAAGATCAGCTCCGCGACTCGCCCCGATGACAACACCCGCCCGTTCTTCAATCGTGTCGACGTCTTCCGTGGCGAAAAGGCCGAACTGTTCCTCGCCGTCGCCCGCGAAACCGCGCCGTCCGCCTGGCTGCGCCTCGACCGCATGCTGAACAAACCCGAGGAGTTTCGCGGCGCGCGCGCGCTCGGCCAGCCGGTCACGCAAGGCACTCTGCGCAACGAGTTGAACTGCGTCTGGTCGCTCTTTCTCTGCGCCCGGTCGCTGCGCGCCACGAAAGAACTTTCCCAGGGCGGCCCCGGCGTCATCGGCGCCTACGATATGATCAATCTCATCGTCGGCCCGACGGCCTCACCTCCCGCCACCGCCGGCCAGTTGCGCGGATGGTCCCCCATCGCGCAAGCCGAACCCTTCATCTTCGTCGGTCTGGAATTGCTCGGCCAGACCACCACCGAGGCCGTCTACGAAGTTCAAATGAGAACCCGAGTACAACTCTAGGAGAATCACCCATGGCCAATCTCGCAATCCGCAATCGTCTCACCGTCGGCAACGTCTGGCAGGGCGGCGCGGTCGCGCTGTTCAATCCCAATTACACCGGCGTGCTGGTCGATCTCGGTAACGTCACCGATTCCGCATTCGATCAGGAATTGGAGGCGACCGATTTCCGCACCGCCCGCGCCACCGGTACCCTGATCACCGAGGCGCGCCCGATCAAACGCCTTGAACTGCCCATCACCATCAAGGTCAATTCGCCGGACCCGGCCGCGCTCGACCTCGCCCTGTTTGGCACGGGCCAAACCACCTTCACCCAGGCTTCGGCCACCGGCTCGACCCAAAACATCACCGTCGCCGCGCTCAATATGTGGCACAAAATCGCCGGGTTCGAAATCGCCAACGTCGTCGTAAAAAAGGCCAGCACCACCGCCACCTTCGGCACCGATTACGATCTCGATACCGAACTGGGCGCGGTCAAGCCTCTCACCGGCGGCATGTTCTCGGTTTCCGACGTGATGGCGTTGACGTTCGACCTCACGTCAATCTCCACCGTCGAAAGCAAACTCGAAACGTACGTCGCCTTCACCTACGGCGAGTTCTATCTCTACATGGTGCTCCCACCCAACGAAGGCCGCGCGACCGAACAGGTCTGGCTCCGCCACATGGCCAAATCCAGGTTGGAGCCCGCCGGCAAACCGGGCTTCTCTCCCGACAAACCGATGGAATGGGACTACAAAATCACTCCCATCCCCAGCGGCGATCCCACCTACCCGTTCGGCTACCTGCGACAAATCAAATGACGAGGGTCCATGACTGATACCCAAACCGCCGCCAAGCCGCGTTTGCGCGACCCGCTCGAGGTCGTTTATGAAGACGGCCGTCGCGAATCCATCATCGTCAAGCGGCTGTCGAACACCGACATGATGAAATGGGTCGACCTCGGCTTCGACAAGCAATTCCTCGTCTTTCGCTCCGTCGAGCGCGCCACTGCGTCTTCCGTCCCCTCCACCGGAGGGGATCAAGGGGTGGGTCAACCCTGGTTCGATTCCCTCACCCAGGACTCCGCCTTCGTGGTGGTCGAGTGCGCCCTCGCCCTCAACCATTCCCCCATCGAAAAAAAAGTCATGGCCGCGGTCCTGGAGAACCTCCAATCGTGGTTGTCGCTGATGCCACCGAATTCCTCCGTGCCCGCGGCCACCGTGTTGACGAGCTGACCGATTATGAACTCCAGGACGCCTTCGACGCCGCATTCAAAAATTGGCAGCACGGCCTGGTCGAAGCCGCCTTTTACACCGGCCTGCCATGGGTAACCAAACCGCGCGACTGGAAAAAACACTGCGATGAACTTCATAACGCCATCGAAGGCCGGACGACCGCAAATACTGCCGAACGCCTCCTCGGCAGCTTTCTCCGGCAAGGCGTGCCCGTCTCACATTGAGCCACGGCGCGCCCAACCACGAGACCACCATGCCCGGCAATAACATCGCCGAAATCGTTCTCCGCGTCACCACCGAGGGCACGCAAAACGCCCAGGTGATGGCCAATCAGCTAAATCAGGTCGATCAGGCCGCGCGACAGCTCACCACGTCCACGCTCTCCGCCACAACCGCGCAACGGGCTTGCACCACGGAAGTGGGGCGCACGCATTCGCAACTGGCCAAGCTCCTTCAGGATTGGGGCGACCTCGAACGGCAGGTTGACCATTTCTCGGCCACGACGCTGCGAAATTTCTCCACGACCTCGGCTCGTGCGTTGACGGAGTGGATCGAGGGTTCCGGCCGTGCCCGCGATGCCTTCCGTGGGTTCGTTACCCAGGTCATCGAGGGCCTGATCCAGATGGTCATCCAACAGGGCATCGCCCACGCCATCGGCCTGGCGCAAACCCGCGAAGCCGGGGCAACACAGGCAGCCACGAACGCGCAGATTACGGCCAGCGCCGCGCCCGCTGCCGCCACCCAGGCCGCCGCCACGTTCGGCGCCAACGCCGCGGGCGTCCTCGCCGTTGTCGCCGTCATCGCCGCCGCGGTCGGCATTCTGGCCGCCACGCGGCACGCCGCCGGCGGCGTGATTCGGGGACCGGGCAGCGAGACGAGCGACTCGATCCCCGCCTGGCTCTCGCACAACGAATACGTCCACACCGCCGCGGCCCACCGCTATTACGGCACCGACGCAATGGACGCAATCAATACCCGCAGTATCCCACGCGAGGCGATCCATGCCGCGATGAGCCACCGAATGTTTGCGATGGGCGGCGCAATCACACTGCCCTCATTCGCAGCCGGCGGATTCGTCCGCAGTGGCAGCAACGGACCCGTCAACGTCGATGTCGGTTCGCCCAACGTCCTCCTCGGCATCGGCGACGCCGAGATCGGGCGCATGACTTCCACGAGTGCTTTCCAAAAGTCCCTTTTCGACAGCCTGGCCAAAAACGCCGTCCGCACCACCCGTCTCGTCACCCGCAACGGAGGCCACCGCGCCGAGTCATGATTGCCGGACTTACAATTCTGCCGTTTCGGGCGAACTGGAAGGACGGGTCCAGTTGCGGTCCTCGTTTGCGACGAACATTTTCCAGTTGACGGCCGGGAGCCAGACGCGGTTTTCGCAGCGGGATTACGGCCAGCGGCAGATCCGGTTCGGTTGCTGCCGTACGAGGATTTTCGGCGGCAATGGGATGCGTTCCGCGAAGTGAATCCGCCGGGGACGCTGCTCGGTGTTCCGCTGTGGAGCGAGCAAGGGATCGTGTTGACGGCAGCCGCGGCGAGCGGGGCCACGACACTGACGGTGAACAATGCGGCGGACGTTGACTGGCGCGGGCTGGGCGTGTTGGTGTCGGCCACGCCAACGACGGCAAGCGGGACGCTCGCCCTACAAGTTGAGGGGTTCAACATCCAGAGCATCTCGGGCAACACCATCACGCTGACGGCCGGGTTGACGAATGCCTTCAATGCCGGCGATGAAGTGCTGCCGTTGATGCTCGGGCATCAGCTCGCGGATTACGGCGACGACGTGCTCTCGCCGGAGATCAGCGAAGTGGAATTGACGTTCGATGAGAACCTGAACGACCTCGGTAGCGTGAGCTTCGCAACGCCACCGACATATCCGACGTATCTCGGCTTGCCCGTGCTGCCGCTGATCGCCGAATGGAGCACGACGCCGAAAGGCAAGATCACACAGAACGCGCACTACCTGGTACAAGGGCTCAACGCCGAATCGATCGGGATTCTCCAGGCGTACGTGCGGCAGGGGCTCGCGCAGCGCGTGGGCATGGATGGCCGGGCGGACCGGGCGTTGCTGTGGCAGTTCTTCCACGACCGCAAGGGGCGGTACGATCGATTCTGGCTGCCGTCGTTGAAAGATGAACTGAAACTCTCGGCGAACGTCGGCGCGACCGACACGACGCTGCAGCTTCTCAATTACACGCAGTTTGCCGAGCGGTACGGGCTGGGCGCGGACCTGCGGATGGCCATCTTCCTGACGGACGGGTTCAATTACTACTGCCGGCAGGTCATCAATCTTTCCGGCGGCACGAACCGGGTGACCATCGATGCGGCGCTCGGCACAGCGCTCAATATGAATGCCTGCCAGATCGGGATGTTGACGCTAGTTACATTTGCCGCCGATGACCTGGTGCTGGACCTGCAGGCGCCCGTGGTGGCCACGGCGACGCTGGCGTTCACCGAACTCGAAAAGGAATACGCCGAGGTGATCGCGGCCGGCAGCGGCGACGCCAGCGGCACGCGCGTTGGACAGGAATTGGTGGCGGGATGAAAATGATGGACGCCCGACCCACCCCTTACGCCTTGCTCCTTCCCCTCCTTGGAGGGGACGAAAGGGGTGGGTTGCCCACATGAGAACGGTTCCCCTGGCCTGGACGGCACTGGAGACGGCGCGGCAGCAGAATGTGGCGCTGCTGTTCCATATCTGGATCTGCCGCGATGCGTACTCGAATGGGTTGACCGCCGGCAAGGTGACGCCGCCGGTCGGCTGGGGTTCGTGGACGTATTCAACGGGGTTTCAAGGCAACGTGACTTTCACCGACGTGGCCAATTACGCCCAGGATTGGCAGAGCGCGAATTCCGGCAACCCGATCACACGGACGTACGCGCCCGCGGCCATCGAGTTCGATGCGAGCCAGGTCTTTCGCAAGGAGGACACCACACTCGACCCGCACGACATCACGCTGCAGGTCGATCCGTCGCTGGAGCCGTTCGCCGATTACGTGAACCGGAGCTGGCCACTGCGATTCGGGATCACGATCTACAAGGTCCACCGCAACGGCAATGCGGTCGCCACGGTCGATAACGGCAGCGGCACGCAGGTGCCCGTCGTGGACGTGCTGTTCGTCGGCTACCTGAATGCCGATGACACGCTGGAACTGAACTCGGCGGGGTTGGAATTGACGATCGATCCGTCAACGGGTACCGGCGGGGCCAGGGCGAAGCTCACGACGCAGTGGGACCACGTGTTCAAGAAACTGGACCGGCTCGTGCCGCGCCCGGTGTTTTCCATTCAATGCCCGAAGATGGTGTACTCGACCGGGTTCGGCGCGGCGGTGGATTGCAATGCCGATATGCCGAGCAACCAGGTCACGGGCACGGTGGTCCAGATGAACGGCATGGTCATCTCAGCGATCGAATGGGGCGCGCTGCCGAACGCGTTTTTCGCCCAGGGCATGATCGTCTACACCGCCATTGATCCCGTGAGCGGGCTGGAGTTCACGTTCACGTTCGACATCCTCGCCAGCGCCCAACGCGGGTCGAGTCCGACGTATGGCGACCTGCAGATCCTGGGCGTGATCGGGACGCCGCCGCTGGTGACGCTCGGGACGATTGTCCAGGCATACAAAGGGTGCAACCGGAACCGGAACGACGGGACGACGAACAGTTGCATGATCGGGTTTATCCCGGCGGGGTCGCAGACGGCGTCGGAAGCATGGAGTTCCGCGGCGGCGTATGTGCCCGGGAACATCGTGAACTACGGCGGCTCCGTTTATCTCTGCCTGATCGCGAACACGAACGTCGCGCCAACAACGCTGGCGCCGGACTGGGAACTCACGTTCACGCCCGGGACGTTGCGCGTGTCGCTGCAGTTGTTCCAAACGCCGAGCGGCGGCAGCAACGAACAGAACCCCACGGGCTGTTACGTCTACATCACCGCGACCGAATTGTGGATTGTCTACTATCGCGACAATCCGAACCAGATCGGCAACATCACCATCGGGGTGGCCAACGGCGGGTCGGGCACGCCGTTCGATTCCACGAGCACGCCGGCGCTGGCGTGGACGGTGAAGGGCGGCACCATCGTGTCCAATCAGTTCCCGCTGGCCAACGCGTCGGCGTCGGGTCCGCCGGCCCAGGCCGGCTACAAGATCACGCTCAGCAACAGCGGCGCGACGGCGGATATCCACCAGCAACCGACCGCATACAACGGCTACGTGGCGATCATCCATTGCAGCGGCGGCTCGCCGGCCAATTTCGATTTCACGGTGGGCTGGGTCGATAGCGGCGGCACGCCGGTGACAATCGGCAACCTGGAGAATTTCGGGGGCGCGGACATCCCCATCGAGCACCCGAGCCTGGAGACGGCAAATCAATGAAGATGAGGGCAACAATTTGTAGTCGCAGGCTTCAGCCTGCGCGCAGCCTGAAGGCTGCGGCTACGGGGGACACGAAGAATGGCTAATCGTCTTCCATATTACCACTCGCCAGAGCGGGTGGCGGCGCTGACGGACCAGCTTGCGAAGTGGCAGACGACCCGCTGGCGGCATTCGGGCACGCACCCGAACGAGATGCGGTGCGGGATCTCGGGGGATTGCCTGTTCTGGGTGGTCGCGTTCAAGGCCATCGGGGCGTTGCCGTCTCACCTGGTGATTCCCGATTACCGCAAGATGGAAGCCGCCGGGGACAAGATGGCGTTGTTGCGGTTGCGGATCATGGAGACGGGCCGGGCCGAGCTGGTCATGGAAGAACCCACCCCTGTTTCCCCTCCTGGGAGGGGACCGAAGGGGTGGGTGCCGATGGCCGGCGATGTGATCCTCTTCCGCAACGGGATGTCGGGCGTGCATTGCGGCCTGGTGGTCCGGCCCGCGCCGATGCACTTCTTTCATCTGAGCCAGAACGGCGCGCTCGAAGAACCGTTCAATCAGTCGCACTGGCTGGCGAGCCTGGCGTTCGTGTACCGATTGATGGAGGAGGAACCGGAATGTAGCCGCGGGCTTCAGCCCGCGTCCGAACGCACCTTAAAAGGTGCGGCTACGGGAGGGGAGCCATGAGCCTCCTCGCCGCACCCTCGGCACCGGCGAATGCCTCGCGGCGGATGGCCAACTCGTCGCGGATCGCGTCGAACGTGCTCGGCACGCCGGTGCCGGTGTTGTGGGGCACGCGGGACCTGTCGGGGACGCTCGTGGCGTGGACGAACCTGTCCTACAACTCGGGCGGATCATCGGGCAAAGGCGGCGGCGTGGTGTCGGCGGGCGACCGCTACTACCGGACCTTCGCATTGTGTTTCTGCCTGGGGCCGTGTGACACGATCAATTCGATCTGGTACGACAACCAGATGATCTGGCAGGGGCCGGTGTCGATCGCATCGGCACTGGCGACGGCCAACGCGATCCAGGGCGCAGGCTCGGTGATGCTCACGGACAATCCGCCCTCCGCCTCGACGCCGGGCATCAGCCCGATCCCGGTCAACAACAATCGCGGGACGATCTGTTTCTATTTCGGCACGGACACGCAAACACAGGACCCGTTCCTCGCGCAATTCATTCCCAACGCGCCGTTCTTTCGCGGGATGGTGTACGCCGTTTTCCACGGTCCGCGCACCGTCTCCAGCGGCAAGTACTCGCAACAAGGATTCCGCATCGGCAGCGCCGATACGCTCGCCCAGATCGCAATCAACATCACCCGCAACCCGCCGGAACCGACAGCCTCGGTGTTCTCCGTGGCCACCACGCCGACCCCGGCCCAGGTTCTCACTTGCGCGGCGCGGATCAGCTCGTCATGGACCGGCCCGAACACGGTCACACTGATCGCCAGCGCCGGGGCCGATGATGGCCATGTCTCCGTGGCGACGTTTTTGTATGGCGGCAGCCCGCAGGTGCGCTACGCGGCGAATGGAGTGGAGTTCGAGGCGGTCAATAACTTCTATGTCACGCTGACTTGGCCATCCAGCTCGCAGCCCGTGCTCCCTTCGGGAGCGACGGTGCAATTCATCATCACCACCAGCGGGACCACTGTCACCAGCATCGGAAAACCGAGTCCGCCATTTGCGCTCGCTGTGAGCATTGCCGGGTGGACCGGAAGGCAGAATGTGCTTTACCAGATCACGGTCACGCCGGGCGTCGATGATACCGCGGTGAACGTTGAAGCGGCCGTAATCGCCGGTGTTGACACGGTCGGGGGATCGTATCCATTGAACGGCGTGGCCTTCGCGGTCGGGACGCTCGGGCTGATGGTCACGCTCTCGTGGCAGACCGGCACGATCCCGCTCGCCGCCGGGCAATCGGCCAGTTTCGAGATCGTTGTCAGCGCCAATGCCGCCGCCGGCAACCTCGGCGCCAATCCGGGCGCGATGGTCTATGAGTTGTTGACGTCCACCGTCGCCGGGTTCGCGCTGAACCCGGCCATCATCGATGAGACGCAGTTTGGCGCGTTCGCCGGGCAGGCCAACTATGCCGGGCTGAATTACATGACGACCGAGAAAGCCGATGCGCGCGGCTTGATCCAGGACATCTTGAAGAACGTCCAGGCGGCGTTGACGATCTCGAACGGACTCATCGCGCCGCGGATGATGGGCTATCTGCCGGGCACCTTGACGACGATCGCGCAGACCCTGGACGCCGACGACGTGGTCGGTTACAAGATCCGGCCAGGCGCGTGGTACGAACTCCCGCAACACCTGTCGGTCAAGTACCGCGATTCGGGCCGGCTGTTTCGCGACACGGTGTGTTCGCTGCCCGGTGCCGGCAGCGTGGGCAACGACGAGAAAGCCATCGAGATCGATCTGCCGATGGTGACGGACCTCGCCACGGCCCGCGTGATCGGGTTGCGGATGATGGCGCTGGAGCAGCTGCCGAAGAAGCCGGACACGCTCATTTGCGGACGCGGGGCGTTCCCGATCCAGTTCGGCGACATTATCGCCCTCAACAATCCGCGAATCGGCACGTTGCCGGCCTCGTTTAATTATCAGCCGGGCAGTCCGCTCGTGGTGCTGGCCGTGCGCGAACACGGTCCCGGCGACGAAACGATCGAGCTGGATGTCGCGCCCGACGTGTTCGGGTATCTGCCGGTGAATTCCACGGGCACCGGCTACGGCGGAGGCGGCCCTCCCGGCCCACCGACTCAGCCGTACTACGCGATCTCGGTCCAGGGCGCATTCGAGTTCCCCTACGACTGGGACCAATCCGTCAGCCGGTTGTTCTGCCTGTTCGCGGCGCGAACCGATCCCGATGCGCAAGGGTTCACGCTCTGGGCCTCGGATGAATCGCCGCCCGTGGATTACTCCGAACGCGATACCGATGCGCTGTTCTGCGCGGGTGGCACGATCCAGGGGTTCAACGCGCCGCGGTTCACGATGGACCGCACGGCGACGATCCAGTTCACCGCGGCGAGCCAGGACATCGATGCCTGGCAGAGCGTGTCCGACACTGGCTGGTTCGGCTATCAATTTCTCGTGCTGCTGGGCGGCAGTGGGCTGGCGTTGCTCTACGCCGCAAAGAACCTCAATTACCTCGGCGACAACCAGTGGGAGATCGAGGGACTGTGGGGACCGCTCAGCGACACGATCGGCGGCACGGTGGGAACCGACGTCTGGGTGTTCGCCCTGCAGCCGCCCTACGATGTGCCGGCGCAGCCCAGCGAGGTCATCGGCGTCACGATCAGTTTCAAGGGCATACCGTTTGGCAGCCGATTGAGCCCGACGCTGTCCGCGGCGACGGCGGCGCCGGTGACCGTCGCCGGCCGCTCGGCTTGTCCGCGCGCTCCGGTCAATCCCAACGCGAACGGCCGCGGCCCGATTCTCAATCCGACGTACAGCGGCGCGGGCACGTCGCCGGCCTCCGACATCGCACTCGCGTGGGACCTGTGCAATCGCGGGTTCGGCTTTGGACAGGAGACGAACCCGTGCGAGTTCGATCCGGGCATCCAGAGTGAGGTTGCGCAATGCCAGGTGGACGTCGTGGTCGGGGGCACGGTGGTCAAGACGTACACCGTCAGCACGCGCGAGTTTGGCAGCACGGGCATCACCTCGGGCACCATCACGGCGCAGACGTTTCCCGTATCAAGCACCGCGAACCTGCAGCCCGGCGACCGCATCAGTGTCGTGCGCGCCGCCGATCCCGCCGGCACGGAGTGGTTCGGACGCGTCGCCACGATCAGCGGCAACCAGGTCACGCTCGTCAGCCCGTTGTGCGTCGTGCCGAAGGCGGGCGACACCTTCAACCGCTACGAGTCCTGCGGATTCGTCTACACCGCCGCGCAGAACCTGGCTGACAACGGCTCGCTCCTGTCTGCGATCACGTTCAACATCTACGGCTACCTGAACGGCCTGCGTTCCCTCCAGCCGGCAACCATCACGGTGACAAAAACATGAACACGAATTTCCACGCTGTAGCCGCGGGCTTTAGCCCGCGCCGCAGGCTGAAGCCTGCGACTACGAGAGGTCGGTCATGAGCACACTCGTCAATGGCACGGAAGATTTGGTCGGGCAAAACCTGACGCCGGCAGCGGCCTACGCGGTGGTCAACACCGCGCTGCAGAAGATCGCCCAGATGCAGGTCTATCCGCAGGACTGCCGGTTCCCCGGATCGGCCCACACAAATGACATTCGCGATGCGCACGCGATCCCGTTCCAGCGCCAGCTCGTGCAGGCGGAAATTATCGTCAATGGCGACGCGCCGAGCGGGACTTCGCTGGTCGTACAGCTTCTCTTCGGCGGCGTGGCGCAGACACCCACACTGAGCTTGGGCGCGGGCCAAAGCTACGTGTTGATCAATTTATCGAGCGACAACCTGGTAGTCGCCGCCAGCCAGGCGTGCGCGGCGGAAATCGTCACCCCGAGCGGGGCGAGCGATGTGGTGGTGAAACTCCTCTTCCAATTGGTGATCTCATGAAACACATCCTTCTCTCCCTCGTGGTTGTCGCGGCGCTTCTGCGAAGCGCCGATGCCGCCAACGATTACAACTGGCGGATCATCGTCGCGCCGCAGACGGGCGACGTCGAGCAGGTTGTGCTTGATCCGTCGCAATGGTCGCTGACGCTGACGAATTTCCCAACCGGCGTGCGCCGGGCCACGCTGGAATTCACCGGCTCCGGCGGCAGCTACACGCAGACGGTGGTAGAGGCGGCGGGTTCGGGCTGCATTGACTTGACCTACATCCCAGAAGAGGCGCTTTACATCATCGGCGTCGATACCAATTGCCTGGTCAACGCGGGACTCGCCAACATGGGCGATCTCACCACGCTGTCCAACTACCTCGCCAGCGCGTTCGCGGGCAGCGGCGTGACCAACGGCCTGGCAACCGTCGCCTTCGTCAACAGCCTCAGCAACTATCTCGCTGGCGCGATCGCATCGAGCGGTTCGGTGCTGGTGCCGGAGCCGGGCGTGCTGCTTACGTCGCAAGGCGCGGGCACCAACGGCATCGGCGCGGATTTCTCGCTCGTGGTTTCCAACCAGGCATTGGTCAACGCCAGTAACACGATCATGACCGTGGTGAATGGCCTGCCGACATCATCGGTGACGAACGGCTTGGCAACGACGAACCAACTCGCGTCCACAAGCAACACTCTGGCCACGGCAACGTTGAACGTGACGAACGGGCTGGTTACGGCCGCCGGAACAAATGACCTGGTCAACGCGGGCCACACGAATCAGTTTCTCACGTCGGTTGGCGGGTACACGAACGGGAACGTGGTCGCGCCTGGCTACATGATCACGATGACATCGGGCGGCGCGAACACGCAGATCGTCAGCGCGACTTCCAGCACCGTCAACACGCAGAGCAACAACACGTATGCCACGGCTACGACGCAGTACCCGTACCACCTCAACGTCGGAGGAAGTGAGACCGTCAGCAACAATTTGACCGTGCTGGAGCAGATCATGGGCAGCGGCTCGTTGACGGTCGCGAGCGGCGGCACGATCAGCGGCGGCCTGGTCGTTAATGGTGGCGAGATCGTCAACGGGACGGCAACACTCAGCGGCAATGCGACGGTCGGCACCAATCTCACAGTCGGCGGGAATGCCTCCATCGGCGGTTCATTGACGAGTGGGAACCTGGCTGGCGGCACGGGCTATCTCGCGGCGAATCTGTCCGGGCTGATCGGCACGAACCAAATCACGTGGCCGCTGGCGGGAAATTCCGGCACGTTCGGAGCGGCGAACACGTTCATTGTGTTGCACCTCAACAACGGCGTGATCGACTCCATCGCGACGGCAACGGGACCAGCGTCGGGCGTCTCAACTAACGCCGTCAGCGCCGTCGAGAATGCCAACAACGGCACGTGGTGGAACAACGTGCTCGCGCTGATCCTCACGAATTTCAGCGACATCGGCGTCAACGGCCAGACGAACATTGTCGGGTTCAACAACGCGCCGTTCGAGACGGTGCAGCTATTCCAGGGCGGCACCAACTTCGCGGTACACGGCGCGACGCTGTCGTTCACCAACGCCAGCACGCAGGGACTCGCCTTCGCGTTGACCAACGGCGGGACACTGACGGTGAGCGGGACGATCAGCAATCTCGTGACGGCGTCGAATCATGCCGGCAACACCAACCAGTATTTTGGGATCGGAACCAACTCAGTGCGCGGGACCAGCTACTCGGGCCTGGACATCCAGACATACAGTCCGAATTCCATCGATACGATGTGGGACCTGAACATTGGTGGCGCGGCCAACAGCGCCGAGACCATGTCCTTTAACAATTACATCGACGGCGTGAACTACAACCTGGCGAGCTACTCAAGCGGCTTGGATTTCTGGATGACACTCGGGACAACCCCGATGGCCTGTTTCGACTGGCGCGAGGCGTTTGGGAGGGTCGGCATGGAGTACGATGCCAACGCCGCGCTGGCCGTCCAGCAGGACAAGGAGATGTTCATCGATACGGGCTCGGCCTACAGCGCCGCAGAGGGGTACTACACGAGCTGGACAATCGGGGCCGGCCTCGTCATTGACCAGCTCGACGCTGATCAGAATCACCATTGGTACTTCGGCGTGAATAGCAATGACTTTGGCGTGTTCATCAAGAAGGGCACAGCGCACCCGGCCTCCAACTCCACCAACGTCTACCAGAACAGCGACTGGATCAGGCTGGCGGTGTTCAATGACGGTCTCACCCCGGCGCCGATGGGATACATGGAAGTGGCCAGCAACCTGGACATTTGCGCCGTCTGGTTCGCCACCGGCTGTATGACCAACACGGCGACGGACGGGTTTACCTCGGGCAAGCAAGACTATCTCCGCATCAAGACCAACACGTTCGGCGGATGGCTGTCAGGCCGCAACGCAAGATTCGGCTCAGCCTACACCAACGTCATCGGGACGCTCTATCGCGATGATACGAACGGCCTTTGGGCGTTGACCATCGACACGAATGGCATCGAGTGGGTCGGGCCGACGAATCAGCTCCGTCAGACCACAACGGGCTGCATACTTCAGGCCACAAACGAGTTTTGGAAGGTGGTCAACGGCGTGACGAACTGGTGGTACGTCGGCAACGCTGGAACGGGGACCATACCATGATCCCGCGTCGCGTCATCGTCCTGCTGATTGTGCTGGCCGCCGCGTTCACGGTCCGCGCCGCGGCCTGGAGCGTGAAGGTCTCGACCAACACGCCTGCGCAGAGTTCCTTTTTCACCGTGGGGACGTTCACGTCGCCCAACGGCTTCGCCGAGATCCAGGCACCAAATGGCGCGACGATTGCCGCGGGCAGCGTCGTTACGATCACAAACGCGACGGCAGCGCTCAGCAACGGGACGCTGACGATTACCGCGGCGATCGCCTCCAACAGCCTGGCGCAGATTGCGGGAATGTCCGCGACGAATCTCCCGATCAAACTCAACCTGGTGGGACAATGAAACGCATTATTTCGATACTCCTTGTAGTCGCAGGCTTCAGCCTGCGTGCCGACGCCCAAACCCTCCTGTCCTCGATCACGTTGACGGGCTGGATCGTGGTGACGAACTCGACCGCGCCGAGCGGCGGCGCGACGAACTACGTGTACCCGGGCGCGGTCTTCGTGAGCACGAACGGATCGCAGACCGCGCCGTACACGAACTGGGCGAGTGCGTTCACCAATTGGAACGCCGTGAGCGTGAACCCGGGCGGGACGGTGGTCGTCGGCGGCGGGACGTACACGCTCTCCAATTCGTCGGGCTACGGCTACATCTCGCTCGTCGGGGGAAGCAACGGAGCGCCGGTGACGTACATGATGGCGCAAGACAGCGGCCACAACGGGGCGGTGGTCATCAACGGCAGCGGGGTCACAACGAACGCTTTCATGTACGCGCCGTTCTGCACGCTCAACGGCTACAACTCGGCGATGCCATCGAATCAGGGCCTCATCGTTTCCAACTTCCTGGGAGACTCGTTCATCATCGGCGGCGGGACGAATTTCACGCTGGAGTACGCGGCGATCTATAACGCGATCCACGTGCTCGGGCCGCCAGTCGGGTTCCAGATGGCGTTCGTGACTCATTACCCGCCAGCGAACATGACCGACGAGACGTCACCAGCGGCGGATTTTCAGGCGGTCATCCAGTTCGACAATTACTCCACGCCCACCAACACGGATTACCTCAGCAGCGCGTTCATCCACGATTGCTCCTTGTACGCCTACCGTTGGGAAACGAATTTCGGGTACGGTGACGTGATCGTGGAAGGCTCACCGCAGAACATGACGCTGTCGAATTGTTTCTTCGGGACGGTGCCGATCAACAACTACAGCGGAGCCAAACATCAGGAAGCGCTGCAGCTGGCCAACCAGAGTTTCACCAGGGTGATGGACTGCACGTTCCGCGACCTGAGTTATTGCGGGGTGTTCGACCAGCCAACGGGCGGTTGGAGCGGCGGTAACCTGCAATTCATCAACAACGTGTTCACGTACACCGATCAGGCGTACATGAACGGCTGTTGCTCGATCCCGATCACGTTCGATGTCTCCGGCAACAGCGGCGGCGTGGTGTCGAATGTGCTCATCGCCAACAATACGATGGTTGGCGGCAACAACGGCATCACCTGTAACGGTGCGGCTGCGCAGTGGACGAATTGCGTCCTCGTCAACAATCTCGTGGTAAACAACCAGGGGATCGACCTGAATGTTTCTGGCAACACGGCGAGTAACTGGTTGTCGTTATGTAACAAGGTGGAAGGTTCGAGCGGTTGCACCAACAATGGCGGGGTGGGTTATCCGTATGGCGCGACGACGGACAATGGCACGTTCGGTAACGCGTCGGTGTCGTGCGTGGCGGTGTCTCTTCTCCCGTCCAACGTCGCCGGACCACCCACGACCAACATCGTGACGTTCATCGCCTACGCCGCGTGGTCCACAAACAACAATCTCGCCCCAGCCTCCAACGACACAGGGGCCATCGGCAACGGCACCAACTGGCCCGCAAGCATCTTCACGGCGGACATAGTCGGCAAGCCACGCACGAACTACAACGGCGGCTGGACACTCGGCGCTTACCAATACTGAGTCACGCATGCGCTCACGACCTCCCCTACTCCAACGCCGTGAGTCGGGGTTCCAGCCAGTCGGCGACCGCCTTTCCGGAGATCATGAGATGCGACAAACTCAACGCGTTGTACGAGTCCAGCCACAGTCGGCAGACCGGATTCTCCCGCGCTGGCGTCCCCCTGATGAAACATGATCTCGACGAACTTCTTGTCCTGCAACTCAAACGCGCTGACCTGGACGTTCTTGCATTGTCCCGCGGACTGCTTTCCATTCCTCGAATCCGATGCGATGGTCTCGATCAACTGAGCGATCGCCAGCGCGTTGGCGGGCTCCACCTCACAAGTCGTCTCCATGTGATTCAAGCGGCATTGAATGCGGATCATCGCCTTCCCCGGTTCGACGACACCGGACACAACGACCTCGACACCCCCGATGCGGCTCTCGCACTCGCCAACCTTCGTCAGCAACCGGGTCGGCTGCGTCGGCCGCGCCGGCACGTTGGTCTGGGCCGCCGCCGTCCACACACCGCACAATAGAAAAACGCAATGCCGAATGACCTGCTTCACTTCGTGTCTCCTCGCGCTTCGCACCCCGCGTTCGTTGCACCGCCCGGGCTTGGCGCCGCCCCAGGTAAACAGCAGCTTCCATGCTCGCAACCCGCCGGCCGCCTGTCAAGGAATGGACGGTAGTCCCCGGTGCCGACTCACACCTACCAGGGCAACGGATCACCCTTCAATTCGCGTTCCCAGAATGCGCGGATCGCCTGCACCAAATCGGGCTGCAACGTTGTGCCCGCCGCGGCGAAGTTGTCCTCTACCTGTTCGGGAGTCTTCGCGCCTGGAATCACCGTCGAGACTTCCGCGTGCGCCAGGACAAATCCCAATGCCGCGCGCGCCAGCGGCATCCCCGGTGGCAGCAACGTCGCAAATTGTTCCACCAATGCTGCCCGCCGTTCGATGATCTTCCGCGACCATCGCTCGCGCACGCCGCTGAATTGGCTGTCGGCCCGATACTTCCCGGACAACCAGCCCGAATCGAGCGGCACCTTCACAATCAGCCCGATGCCCGCCGCCTGTGCCACCCGAAACGCGGTCAGTGGTTCCTGATGGAACACGTTGAACAACACCTCGACCGCGCCGCACCGCGTGGTCTTCGCGACCGTCTCCAGCTCGCGACCGTGGTCGAGTGACACGCCGTACACGCGCAGCTTTCCTTCGCTCTTGAGCTTCTCCAATTCCTTATACTGCGGCGCGCGTGCCCCATCCATGAGTTCCATCGGCGGATTGTGCAGCAGCAGGATATCGACATAATCGGTCTGCAACCGCCGCAGACTCGCTTCCAGGGACGCCCGAATTGCCGTCGGGTCGAAATTCGACGTGCCGTCCGCTCCGTGGCCACACTTCGTGCCGATCCTGACGCGCGAGCGCACCGATTGGAGCGCCTCCCCGAGCAATTCCTCACTCCGCCCGTTCCCGTACCCCGGCGCCGTATCGAAGAAATCGCATCCCGCATCCAGCGCACGGTGGACCACCCGGTGAGCGTCATCGGCGCGGCTCGTGCCCCACGATGAATTCTGAAGTTGCCATCCGCCGAGACCAATCTCGCTGACCGAGAAACCGGTTTTGCCAAGCAACCGACGGGGTATCGCTTTCATGGCATTGCCACTCTATTACAATGGATCGGTCGCGGCGACCCGGTAGGAAGCATTCCGGGAAATTACGCTTCGAGCGGGCCCAAAACCACCGGATCTTTGTTGTCTTTGGCGTCGGCTCGTCACACGTGAACCGCGCCTCGATTTTCTCCTCCGTTAGAAGCGCAGGCTCTGTCGCGCCTGCCGACGGATCGCGCGGAGATGGCCGTAGCCGACGAGTTTGCGGCGCTGTTCATCCCAGAGGCGGAAGGTAAACGATTTGAAGCTGGAAAACAGCGTGATCGCCGGCACTGTGTGAAATAGCGGCTCCGCCTCGTGGCATCGTTCCAGATTGTAATTCGGAATCCGCGGGCTCAAGTGATGGATGTGATGGAACCCGATATTGCCGGAAAACCACTGCAGCACTTTCGGTAGTTTGTAGAACGAACTGCCCTGCAACGCCGCCGCGGTATAATCCCAGTCGTCACCCCGTTCCCAATAGACTCCTTCGAATTGATGCTGCACGTAAAACAGCCACACGCCCGCCGAGCCAGCCATCACCACCACCGAGAATTGAATGATCAGGTACGCCTTCCATCCGAACACCGCGCTCATGGCCACCGCCACGCTCAAGAGTGCCAGGTTCGTCCAATGCACCGAGTGCCGCTCGCGGGCGGCAGTGCCATTGGTGGGAAACCGCTGATGGATGAGAAACAGGTACATCGGCGCCAGAACGAACAACACAAACGGATTCCGCGCCAGCCGATAGGCGAACCGCTTCCAGCGCGAGGATTCGAGATACTCCTGCACGGTCAACGTCCAAACGTTGCCGCGGCCCCGTCGATCCAGGTCTCCCGAGCTGGCGTGATGGACCGCATGTTCCCAACGCCACAGATAGTACGGCGTGAACGTGAGCACACCCGCGATGATCCCCCAAAAATCATTCGCTTTGCGCGATTTGAAAAACGAACCATGGCCGCAGTCGTGAAAAATAATGAAGACGCGCACCAAAAACCCGGCCGCCAACAGCGCCAGGGGCACGGTCAGCCAATACGACACGGACAAACTGCGGTACATCAAATACCAGAGGACGGCGTAGGGAACCACCGAGTTCACGATTTGCCACGTGCTGCGCCACACCGAGGGTTCCTGGTACTTGGCGACTACCTCTTTCCAGGGCATCGCGTTCGCTTGGCGTTCGCTCTCTGTATGAACCAATTGATCGATCATGTTTGTTCTTTCCGCGGGATTACCCGAAAACGTGCAAGCAGAACGACCTTCCCCCAGTTCCGCCAGCAACATTAGTATATGCCCTTATCGCGCTGTCGGCAACATACTAATCAGAAATAGCACGCCTACCGGGCAAAACACGGGGTCAAACAGGTTCATTATTCCGGGCAGGAACAACACACCGGCGTCTTCAAACGCAAGCAGGCAACTGGCGACCAGACCGCGCACGAGATTTTTCACGGCTGACAGAACCAATCGAGGGACGCCCACGCTGCGAACCACTGCTGGACCTGCGCGGCGGAACTCTTCGCGGCGCTGTTGCGGGGCTCCAGCAATACCGCACAAGCTTTTCCCAACGTCGCGCCCCGCTGCAACGCGCGCAAAACCTGAAACTGTTCGCGCGTCAATGTCTTGTAATACACCGAGCATTTCATCCGATGAACGGCGATGTATTGGCGCTGCGGCTTTAAGCCGCGAACGGTCAGTCGCACGGTGTGTCGTTGGAGAATCTCCACAGCGTTGCTGGCCTCGCCGCGCAGGCGATCGTCGCCTTTCTTGGCGGCAAGGAGCAGGTCGTTGACGGGGTACTGGACTTCCAGCAGCGTGATGTAGGGCTGCAGCCCAAGCCGGACCTTTGATGGATTGCGGCCCAGCAGATCGTCCACGTGAACGACCGGTTTGGCGCCCTCGTCGAAGGCGACGATGTGGGCCCACTCCAATCGCACCATGTCCAGCGCCAGGCGTTTGTGTGGGGCAATCCATTCCGGCTCGGCACGCAGGAATTTCTCCAGGCGACGGCCGAGATTGCGCAACGTGAAACACGCAGATGGATAGCGCGCGAGGTAGGCACGGGCAAGGAGATTGAATTTTCGCTCACCGATGACTGCGCGCAAGCCGGGATAATCGTCGTAAAAACAATCGAGGATGCGGAACCAGTATTGACGGTTGTAAATCTCGAGGCGCTCGAAGGACGTGAGGCGGTCGTTGCGTTTAATGATGGCGTTGGCGATGGGCGTGGACGCTTTCTGCATCCGATCACCGGGCGCGAGCGACCGCATGATCACGCCGGCCATAAGCGCTTGCAGTTCGCCGAGCTGTTTGGCCGAGCCGGCCCTAGGCGCGCGCCGCGCTGTGCTCGATCTCATGGATGAATTGGTTCGCTTTAAGCGCCTCACGGTGGACCTCGTCGAAGGACGGGATGCTGTCGTCCCACTCCAACAGCGTCGCGGTTTTGCCGACCAGTTTGGTGGCGCGGGCGTACAACTGCCACACCGGGTCGAGCACGGGATGATCGTGCGTATCGAGAATGTACTTCTTGAATTTGGAATGGCCGGCGATGTGGATTTGCGCGACGCGATGGTGCGGGACGTTGTTGACGTAATCGTAGGGATTGAAATTGTGATTCTTCGACGACACGTAAATGTTATTCACGTCGAGCAGGATCCCGCAGTCCGCCTGCTCGACGACCTCGGTGAGGAATTCCCACTCGGTCATCTCCGACACGTGAAATTCCGCGTAGCTGCTGACGTTTTCGACGGCAATCGGGATCTCGAGGAAATCCCGCACCGCGCGGATCTTTTGTGCTGTGACCCTGGCCGCCACGAACGTGTACGGCATGGGCAACAAATCGTGCGTGTAACGGCCATCGACGCTGCCCCAGCACAGGTGATCGGAAAGCCAGGGGGTCTTGGTGCGCCTGACCAACGTCTTCAGCCTCTTCAGGTGCTCGCGGTTGAGTTTGTCGGCGGAGCCGAAATACATCGACACGCCGTGCTGGACAACACGGTATTGTTCGAGAATCTGGTCAAGGACTTCCAGCGGACGTCCGCCATCGACCATGAAATTCTCCGAGATGATCTCGAACCAGTCCACGACCGGCTTGCGGGTGAGGATATGCTGGTAATGCGGCACCCGCAGGCCGATGCCGATGCCGTAATCGGTGAATCCGTTGAATGGGTTGGCGGGCATGATGTGAATGGGGGCGGCTCGCGCCGCCCCCACCAGAATCACATACCGAGTCGGCTGACTAGCTCGACTTGTTGGTGTTGCAACCGCCCTTGCCTTTGCAGGAGTTCTGGCCATTGCAGCCATTGTCCCCGCTCTTGCAGCCGCCCTGGCCCTTACAGCTATTCTGGCCTTTGCAGTTGTGCTTGCCGTTGCTGTTGGTGTCGTCCAACTGTCCCCAGCTCGTCAGGCTCGTGCCCCTCGTGGCTGTGGTGGGCTGCTGGCCGGCATACGTCCGCGCGACCGCGCCGGTCATCAAACCGGCGAGGGCTGCGCCTGCGACCAATGCTCTTGTGGTCCTCTTCATTCCGTCTCCTCTGGTTGGGTGTTTGGTTTGTTCCGGGCCACCGTCCCCATCACGCCAATGGGGAACGGCATTCCGTTAACATTGCGGAAAGTGGTTTGCGGGAGGGGGAGGCAGGAAAAGTGTGGTGCTGAGCGCCGACCGTTTTGGAACAAACGTCGTTTCATGGCTTGCACAGGCATCGTCACCGGTCTCCCAGCATATTCATAGGATGCTTGTCAGGTCGATTGGTTCCATTCATTTTCGTAAAACTCCACCGTACCCAAGACTACGGTTTGAAAGCCGATTTGGATTTGACGAGGCAACGGTACGCCCGCCGCGCCTCCACGACCGTAACTCACGCCATCGTGAACACTAACCGGGCGTCGCCCCGAAAGCAAACCGAAGCGAGGCGATTCGGTTACAATTACGCCTTTTTCTGGCCTCGAATTCGAGCGATCACCGCATCCAACGAGAAAACCCCCGGCCCGAATACCAGCACGATGATGGCTGTCAGCATGAAGAGAAACGGGGCGGCGGACACAAACGCGTCGGGATTGTTGAAGATTCCCTTGATCTTGTCGGAATCGGCGGTCACGTAGGCGATGATCATGGTGAAGATGAGCGGGACAGTGGCGATCCGCGACCCCAACCCAAGCAGCAAGAGCAACCCACCGAAACATTCGGTGCTGCCTGCGAGGACGGCGTTCAACTTCGGCATGGGAATGTTAATACTGGCGAAGAAGCCGGCGGTCTTGTCCAGGTGCATCAGTTTGCCCTTGCCCGTGAGAAAAAACTGCCAGCCCCAATACAAGCGAATGATCAAGAGGAACGGCGATTGCAGTTTCGAGATCACATTCACCCATAACCGATAGAGTTTCGTCATAGAATCAGTGCCTCCTGTCCGACAATCCGCCCGAGTGGCGGTCAGCATACAGGCAGCGCGGGTCAATTTCAACCGGTTAGAAAGGATTACAGGATTCCGGGAAGGGTTCCGTTTGGATCGACGGTGGTGAGGCGACTCTGAAATTCCTCGCGCAAGGTCTTGAGCTGGTTGGGGGCGAACTGCTGGTGAATCTTGACGACTTCGGTGCGCGCGAGGAGATCGCAGCGCTCGTTCCACTCGTGGCCGGCGTGTCCCTTGAGCCATTTCCACGTGATGCGGTGCCGGGCGGATTCGGCGTCGAGTTCCTTCCAGAGATCCTGATTCTTGACGGGCTGTTTCGTCCTGGTTCTCCAGCCGAGGGATTTCCAGTTCTTGAGCCAGTCGGTGATGCCGTTGCGAACGTATTGGGAATCCGTGAAGAACTCGACTTCGCAAGGCTCCGGCAGCGCGCGCAGACCTCCGACAGCTGCTTGGAGTTCCATGCGGTTGTTGGTGGTGGCGGGCGTGCCGCCGCTGAGTTCCTGGTGACGATCCAGCCAGACAAGAATGGCCGCCCAGCCGCCCGGCCCGGGATTGCCCTCGCACGCCCCATCGGAATACAGTGTCACCCTTTTCATGAGGTTGTCAGGATGCGCGCAGCGTAACACGAAGGATGCGAAGTGGACACGAAGAATACGAGGGGCACTCGGACGCTGGGTGGATGTGGGGAAGTGGCTTCCCGGCTA
>CAVYAC010000045.1:0-156166 GCA_963766065.1 uncultured Verrucomicrobiae bacterium | reverse complement strand
ACACGAGCGGCTCCTGGAACACGGCCAACGGCGTCTATGCACTCTGGGCCAACACCTACGGCATAGAGAACACGGCGAACGGTTACACTGCGCTCTATTCCAACACGAACGGTAGCTGGAACGTGGCCAACGGCGTCGATGCGCTCTTTTCCAACACGAGCGGAAACTTAAACACGGCCGACGGCGTCTTGGCGCTCCATTACAACACCAGCGGAAGCAGCAATATCGGCATCGGCTATGAGGCCGGTTTCAATCTTACGACGGGCGACAACAACATCGATATTGGCAATGAAGGCGTCGCCGGGGACAGTGGCACCATCCGTATTGGCACACAAGGCGTCCACGCCAACACGTATATCGCTGGGATTAGTGGAGTCAGTTTGGCAGGCGGCGCGGTGGTCGTCGTGAACTCCGAAGGTCAACTCGGTACAACAACCCTTACCGCCGGCCCGCCAGGACCTGCAGGAGCGACAGGAGCTACAGGCGCAACGGGCGCTACAGGCTCACAAGGACCGGCAGGAGCGACGGGCGCACAAGGACCCGCTGGCCCACAGGGAGCGACGGGAGCCACAGGAGCTACCGGCCCTCAAGGCCCCGCGGGTCCCGGACTGGTCTCAGGTGCGTATCTGACTCTGCCATCTGGAACCGCTGCCCCTTCGGGTTTCACCATGCTTGGCACTACGTCCATGAAATATACGTATAAAGTTGGGAAAAAGACCAAAACTGTAACTATAACTGGCGACCTCTACCAGAAAGATTAGCGTCGCAGACCCGTTAGTCGTGTGCGACATCCGAATGAGCCCCGCCGAGTTGCGGGGCTCGTTTTTCGTATCCGGGCTGAATCGGGAGGTCACGCCGCCGTCCATTCGCCGGCGCCGCTCGGAGGAAGGGGTTGGGGGCAATGCCGCCGAGGGACACCCCCGGAGGCGACTCAATGCTTGGATTCGGACTCCAGAAAACCAGCATTTTATTGGCTTGACATTTATGACCCTCTTGGGGCAGAATCTGTGCGTTCGGTGGCCCCGTGTTGTGCGGGTGTGTTTCGGGTCGCACGGAGGCAGAGGTCATGTTGACAATAGAAGGTTTCGGAGTCGTCCATCAACGTGCGTCCATCGCCGCGTTCTCTCTTGCCACCGTGCTTCTCGTGGCTCCCGCAGCCTGTCGCGCTGACGTACTCTATGTGTCAGCCAGCGTCAATTCCGTCGAAGAGTTCGATACGGTCACTGGAACAGACCTCGGCTCTATCCCCGCCGTCAATCCTTCACTGGACAACCCGGCGGGGTTGGCCTTCGACAGCACGGGCGACTTGTACGTGGCAAACTTGGGCGACGGCCACATCGACAGGTTCGCGCCGGGAGGCACCGGCGCGGTGTTCGCCACCGTCTCGACTCCGGAAGGCTTGGCCTTTGACAGTGCTGGCAATCTCTTTGTGTCAAGTGAAAATCCGGCCAACTCAAGTGACTCCACGATCGTTAGATTGACTTCCAACGGCACCGCCTCCGTATTCGCTAGTGGGCTGGACTTTCCAAACGGCTTGGCATTCGATAGCGCAGGCAACCTCTATGTGGCCAACACCGACAACAGCACGATCATGAAATTCGCTCCGAACGGCACCGGCTCGCTTTTTGCCCGAACACCCTATCCAGACGGCTTGGCCTTTGACAGTGCGGGCAATCTCTATGCCTCGAACATTGAAGGTGGAATCAGCAAGTTCTCCCCGACGGGTACGGGTTTGGGAACATTCGGCACCGTTTCGGGCGTTGGTGAAGGCCTGGCATTCGACAGCGCAGGCAATCTCTACGTGGCGAGCGGCCAAACGATCACGAGATTCGCGCCGAGTGGGGCTGGCTCTGTCTTTGCCACCGGCGGCACCCTGGCCGACCCTCAGTTCATCGC
Organism: uncultured Verrucomicrobiae bacterium; assembly: GCA_963766065.1. GTDB lineage: Bacteria > Verrucomicrobiota > Verrucomicrobiia > Palsa-1439 > Palsa-1439 > Palsa-1439. Next base: position 154,270 of record CAVYAC010000045.1, on the reverse strand, counting down.
CATCCAGCCCGGTCTCGTAGTTCCCGAGCCTGCAACCCGGGAGATGGCTGTCCTCGGACTACTGGCACTGCTCGTCTTGGTCCGCCCCAAGGCAAAGGCTTGAGAAGGACCCCCGCGTCGGCTAACTCGCGGTGCCGAACGTGGGTGCAACGCCGCCGAGGACACTCCGGCGACTACCATGACACGCTCAAAAACAGGGGATTCACTAAGCATAATGGATTCTTGCGTTTAATCGCTGTCAAAAGCGAACAGGACACCGTGTAGGTCCGGCCAACGTGAAACTCTTCGGGCCGAAAAATCGAATCCAAGGCCCGCGTAACAGGGTCAGCCGAGACCTTGGTTGGCCGTATTAAATCGAAGTCGTAATGCCTGCCGTAGGGCAGTCGAAAATCCTGATCATCACTTGTCGCAACTGAAGTGAATGCGTGCGAAGGTTGAACTTTCGGGTCAGCCAATCTCGTTTCTACCGGCCACGAATGCCTACCAGCTTTCCCTTCCTGAGGACCTATTCTTGACGCCGGCGGTTCGCCAAGTACGGTTCGCAATTGGACGGTCGGAATGCTGAAAAATCGAATAGAGTCCCCCGGAGGAATTGGTCTGCGCCGTGGCGGTCGTTGCCATCCCAACGCCTACCATGACAAGCGCTCGACAAAAGACCACAGGATTCATAAAGCGGTCGTCCACGGCCCAACGTAGGTATTCGGCCATACTCATTTGCGAATTGCAAACATTTACCAAGACCGTAAAAGGGGTCAGACCTATAATCATGACGTCCTAACGGACGCGCCCACCGCCTCCCAATTCCCGGACCAGACGTTCCCACGCGCGGCTCGCCCGCCTCCGAACGGAGAACCCTCGTGCGGCATCGTCCCCTCAACGATGCCACACAGAGATCTCACCCCCTGTGCTCTCTGCGTCTCTGCGTGAGACAACACGTCTGCCGCCTCACCGCTTTCCCTCTGTCTTCTGGATTCTGGCTCCCGTATTCCGTCCCTCATCCCGTCTCGCGCTTTTTTCTCGCGGCAGCGCCGTCCTTTCCCTACTCCCCGGGACGTGCGGATCCTCGACAAATATCTGCTGCGCGAATTCGCCTGGCCGTTGTTGTACTGCTTCGATGTGTTTGCGATGTTGATGATCGTCATCGATTTGTTCGGGACATTGGACGACTTCATCCAGTACCATGCCCGCTTCGGCACCGTCGTTCACTATTATCTTATTCTGTTTCCCGAAATGTTCGTCATCATCATGCCCATGGCCCTCCTGCTCGGACTGTTGTTCTGCCTCGCCAACCTCAGCAAGTGCAACGAACTGGTCGCCATGCGGGTCAACGGGATCAGCCTCCTGCGTATCGCCCTGCCGCTGCTGGCCATCGGCGCCGCGGCGACCATCGCCGTCTTCGTCGTCAACGAACTGTTTGTCCCGCACGCGCATGAACGGGCGGATGCGTTGCGGGCCCGCGTCAAGGGCAAGGGCCAACCGAATGTCCTCGAGAATTTCTTTTTCGCCAACACCATCGAACGGCGCGATTGGTATGCGCGGCGCTTCGATACGCGCCGGTCCGAAATGGACACGGTGGAAGTTCACAACCGAAAGGACAACGGCGATCCCGATATCGATGTCTATGCCGACAGCGCGCGCTGGATCAATCATCAATGGCATTTCTTCAACGCGGACGTATACGACCATCGGGCGACGCCCCCGGTCGCGCACGCCGCCGAAACGAACTTCCCCGCGTTCAAGGAATCGCCCGCCCGTCTCGCCGTCGAAGGCAAAAACCCTGACGACCTGACCACCCGTGAACTCCGTCGTTATATCCGCACCCAGCGGGCCGCAAATCACCTCGTCGGCCTGGCCCAGTACGAGGTCAAACTTCAGTCCCGCTACGCGTTCCCCCTGACCTGTCTCCTCGTCGTGCTCATGGGGATACCCTTGGGAATGCGCGTGAGCCGCAGCGGACCGTTGCTCGGCGTGGGCACGGCGCTGATCCTCGTCGTGGTGTTCTATTTCCTCAACAACATCACGCTTGCCCTGGGAGACGGCGGCCGCATTCCGCCCGCGGTCGCCGCCTGGACGACGAACGCCATCTTCGCCTGTGTCGGATCGGTGTTACTGTATCGCGCCCGGTGACCCTTGGAATGAAGCTGACATGGATAAGCCGCCGGTAATCCGCGAGGTGCAGCCGCGAGGGATGAGAGCCCGTCGTGCAATCTCGGGATTTGGCCCGCTTGTAATTATCGTTTTCGCCGCTTACGGCTGCTGGTTTTGGATTCACCATCAACGGGGACTGCGAGGCCAGATTCCGCCAGATTTGCCTTTGGACGTTCGGCAACAGATTGAGCGCTTGTACGGCCCGCGGAATGAGGCCGAAGCCGCGGCAAAAGATTTTGGTAAGCTCGGCGACCGTGCGATTTTGGCGGTGCCATTCCTCACGAAGATGCTTCACGACCACAGCCTTACGGAGGACGAGCGGCCCATTGAGAGAGGTGAGATAGCTCCTGAGCGATCGGATCGGTAGGCTCGCCCGCAGTGGAAATGGTAGTCCCCATCGTACAAGACGCGGATCCAGTGGCCAGACGCAATGCGATCCGGGCGTTGACTTGGGCAGCGGATCCGCGGGGCGTCGAGCCACTGATTAACGCCTTGAAAGACCGTGACGATTATGTTCGATTCCAGTCCGCCTATGGACTGGGGCAGTTGAAGGACCAGCGAGCTGTCGAGCCGCTATCTGAGCGGCTAACTGACCCGCATCCGGGCGTTCGCGAAGCTGCAGTTTCGTCCTTGGGCCTGATTGGTGGTGAGCGCGCCACTGATATCCTGATCGGGCAGTTGAAAATCGAACGGAGGCGGACGGCAGCCGAAAAGGAGTTGCAGGGTGACCCCGAAACCGCAAACCGATGGGACGCGGCCGAGGCGCTTGGCAAGACCGGTAACGCTCGTGCCGTTGAGCCCCTGGTAGCCGCCCTAAGAGACACCAATTGGTACGTGCGGGAACACGCAGCGCGTTCGCTTGGCGAAATCGGAGATCGCGATGCCGTGGTGCCGCTGATTGAATTCCTTCGCCACAGCGAGCAAGACGTTGGGGAACACGCGGGCTTTAGTCAGGGTGAAGTCAAAACCTCCCTCCAAGCAGCGGCGGTGGAAGCGTTGGGCGCACTTGGTGACGCACGAGCAGTTGATTCGTTGATTGGCTTGCTCAATACCGGCGACGAATACTCTCGGAGAGGAGTTGTGAACGCGCTGGCGAAAATCAAGGATCCCAGAGTTGTGCCCGCCCTCATAACTGCATTGAACGATCGGAACGACTTCGTTTGGGTCGGTGCCGCACACGACCTCGGTGAAATTGGCGATGCCACTGCAGTCGAACCTCTGATTGCAGCGCTGCGTCGCCCGCCGGCTCCAAACTCTTTAAATCGTGAAGATGTTGCGGAGGCCCTGAAGAAAATTACGGGTCAGGACTTGGGGACTGACGCGCTTAAGTGGAAAGAGTGGCTGGACCGAAATAGGACCAATCTACTCCAGCATACGACGCGAGTAGGTGCGCTCGTTCCCCTCGCATCATTGGGCTGACGGCGCGGGCCCGGTGATCACGGCGTGCGCCGCGGCATAATCCTTGCAATGGGACAGACTGACAAAGATGGTCGTGACGCCGCGCGTTTTGGCCAGGTCCGCTCCCTTGCCGTGGAGCACCGCGTACGGTTCGCCGCTGTCACGCTTGCGAATTTCCATGTCCTTCCAACCGAGGTGTTGCCCGATGCCCGTACCAAACGCTTTCGAGATGGCTTCCTTCGCCGCAAACCGCGCCGCGAAATGCAACGACGGAAATTTCATGCCGTTGCAATAGGTGACTTCGTCTGGCCAAAAACAGCGGTTCAGAAACCGTTCGCCAAATTTGTCGAGGGAATCCCGAATCCGCGCCGTCTCGACGATGTCGACACCGGTGCCGAGGATGTTCGCGGCGACAGTCTTCATTTCGCAGGCGGCGTCATCAACGCCAGCATTTCCGCGATGGCCTGCCGCAACCCGACAAACAGGGCGCGGGAGACGATCGAATGGCCCGTATTCAACGTCTCCAAATGCGGCACCGCGAGAATCCCCGGCGTGTTTTCGTAGTTCAGCCCGTGCCCGGCGTTCACGCGCAATCCGAGCTTGTGGGCCAATTGCGCTGCCGCGGCCAGTTTCCGGATCTCAGCGGCTTGCTCCGCCTCGCCGCGCGCGTTCGCATACGTGCCCGTGTGCAACTCGACAAGGTCCGCCCCGGCATCCGCGCTCGCCTTGATTTGACGTTCGTCGGGATCTACAAACAGGCTGACCGCAATCCCCGCCTTCTTCAACCGGGCGACGGTGCCCGCCAGCGATTTGGATGCGCCCGCCACATTCAACCCGCCTTCGGTGGTGACTTCCTGCCGCTTCTCCGGCACGAGGCAGACTTCGCCCGGTTTCACTTCCTCGGCGATGGCGACAATCTCGGGCACGTCCGCCATTTCAAGATTCAACCGCGTGCGGATGGTCTGGCGAATCAATCGCACATCGCGGTCTTGAATATGACGCCGGTCTTCCCGCAGATGCATGGTGATCGAGTGTGCGCCGGCCAACTCCGCCTCGACCGCCGCCCAGACGGGATCCGGTTCGGGAACCGCGCCCAACGGCTCGTGGGCAGAGCGGTAACGCGCTTGCCGTAGTGTGGCCACGTGATCGATGTTGAACCCGAGCTTGAGCATGCGGACAGGGTACAAAACTTCACGCTGGTCCGCAATGCTGCATCGCTCAGAAAGAAGCACGCGTCCACGTACTTCCCATGGATGGAAGCGACGTTAGTTCAGGCAGTTCTGGCTCTGAAGCGCTTCTTGCACGAACCGATTCCACCGGTCTCGTTTCCAATCGGGGAAATGGTTTTGCATCCACTCCCGCGACGCGCGTTCCCAACCAATGTCCCGACCTACCTTCTCGCTTTCGATCCACTTGTACTTCTTTATTTCCTCTTGCTGGGATCGAACAACATCAGCGAGAGGATCTGATTTTCTGCGACGTAACGTCATTTGTACCCCCTCCTTGAAGGGTGAAAAACTTGCGCTACAGTAGCCCAAGACCGTGGTTTGTCAACTGCCCCACGGTGACAAATTGGCAGCAATATAGTGGCTTAATGTCAAAGCACTTGCAACGAAGGTGTTTCAACTTGCCCGCATACGGGTTGTCCCCTATTGTTGCCTCGTGAGCGAACTGGGCTACCTCGATAAAGTGCTTCGGCATGCCGAAGAACGGCTCGTTCTGAAGTCCGGCGCACGCCGGCGGAGATACTCAGCCTCTACAAGAAGTTCCTGAAGGTCGAAGAACACCGCCTGCGGATGCTGCATCGCGCGGGGGGAGGGGGCCGCGAAATTGCCCAGGGTCGAGCCCAGATGTTGGATGTGGTGCTCCGCCACGTGTTTCAAGCCGCGCACGACAACTATCATCATACCCACCCCGATGCCGCGGACATTTCCGTCGCCCTCGTCGCCATTGGCGGCTACGGGCGCGGCGAACTCAGTCCGTATTCCAACGTCGATATCATGTTCCTCCACGATTCTTCGGCGCGGACCACATCCCAGGATCCCCACCTCAAGGAGGTCGTCGAGCAGGTCTTGTACATGTTGTGGGACGTCGGACTCAAAGTGGGTCATTCAGACGCGGTCAGTCAACGACGCGGTCACGCAGGCGAACCGGGACATGCAGTCGAAGACCTCGATGATCGAATCGCGACGGCTCGTCGGCAACGAGAAGATTTACGACTCATTTCAGCAGGCGCTCGTCAAGGGTTGCGTCAAAGGCCACGAGGACGAATACATTGCCGCGCGCATGGAAGACCAGCGGGCTCGTCACGAGAAATTCGGCGACACCGTCTACCTGCAGGAGCCCAACGTGAAAGCCGGCTGCGGTGGGTTGCGCGATTTCCAGAACCTGATCTGGATGGCGTTCTTCAAATACGGCTCTCGGAAACTCTCCGAATTGCGCCAGCGCGGCTTCGTCGAACCGACCGAGCAGCGCCAACTCGATACCGCTTACGATTTCATCCTGCGGGTGCGCAATTCGATGCATTACATGACCAATCGCTCGTGCGACGTCATCGGGCTCGGGCTTCAACCGCAAATCGCCACGGAATTCGGCTACCGCCACCACGACCTGCTGCGGCGCACCGAAGCGTTCATGCGCGATTATTACACGCACTCCCGCAACATTTTCCTGCTCACCAACGCGCTCGCCGACCGCATGGCGCTGAAGCCGGCGAAATCATCGCGATTCAGCTCCTTGCTCCATCGTTCGCGCAAACCGGAGGAGATCGACGGCTTCCTCCTGCGCGACGGCATGATCTCCGCGGGCGCTTCGACGGTTTTCAAACAGGACCCGTTGCGCTTGATTCGCGTGTTCCATTACGTGCAGCAACGGGACGTGGAGATGAGCCCGGATCTGCGGTCGCAGATTCGGCAGAATCTGAAACTGGTCAACCGGTCATTTCGTTGCTCGGAGGAGGCCCGCGACGTGTTCCTGGCCATCCTGCAACACAAGGGACAGGTCGCCCGCATCCTGCGCACGGATGCATGAGGTCGAGTTTCTCGGCAAATATATTCCCGAGTTTGGCCGGCTCACCTGCCTGGTGCAACACGAGTTCTTTCATCGGTACACGGCGGACGAACACACGATCCAGGTGATCGAGAACCTCGACCGGATAATCGATGCCACCGAACCGCCCCACGCCAGCTACAAGAAGATTTTCCAACACCTCGAACACCCGCACGTGCTGTACCTGGCGCTGCTGCTGCACGACGTGGGCAAGGCGGCCAATGTCGAACATCACGCCGAAGCCAGTCTGGAAATGGCCCGGCGGGTCGCCCAGCGATTGAGTTTGGACGCCGATGAGACCTCGCAGTTGCTGTTCCTCGTCCGCGATCATCTCAAACTCTCGATGCTCTCCCAGCGCCGCGACCTCGACGATCAGTCCACCATCGACGCCGCCGCCCATATCGTGAAGGACGAGGTCAACCTGAACACGTTGATGTTGCTGACATTCGCCAACGCGGCCGGCACCAGCATCAAGACGTGGACCGAATGGAAGGAAGCCCTGCTCTGGGAACTCTACCGGCGCACGAAACAAACGCTCTCCGGGGCCGAGCGCGTGCGCGACATTCTGTCCCGCCGCATCGAGCAACTGTATGGCGAAGTCAGCGCCGAGCTCAAGGACAAGCTGCCACTGGAGGAGATTTATTCGCATTTCGAGTTGATCCCGGCGAGCTACTACATCAACACCAGCGCGGCCGAGATCACCCGCCACCTGATGGTGATCCACCGGTTCCTGACGCGCCAACTCGAAGTCGAGGAAGCCGAGGACGCGCTCGTGCCGGTCGTCAACTGGCAATCGTTCCCCGCGCAAAGCTATTCCCAGGTATCCATTTGCACGTGGGATCGCCTCGGGTTGTTCTCGAAAATCTGCGGCTCGTTTGCATCGGCGGAGTTGAACATCCTGCGCGCCAACATCTACACGCGCAGCGACCACGTCGTCCTCGATATGTTCAACGTCTGCGACAAGACCCTCGCCGCCGTCACGGACCAGCGGGCCATCCAGACCGCCGAGGGAATGCTCGAACGCATGTTGAGCGACCGGGAACACATCCAGTTCGCCGACGTGCTGAAGCGCCTCCGCGCGATTCGCGGCCCGGTCCGGGAATTCGCGAAGTGCACATCCCGACCCTGATCAGCTTTGACAACGAGACCAGCAAAGGCCGGACCATCATCGAGATCCAAACCGAGGACCGACTCGGGTTGCTCTACACGATCACGCACACGCTTAGCGAACTGGGCCTGGATATCAGCGTCGCGAAAATCTCCACGGAAAAGGGCGCGGCCATCGACACGTTTTACGTGCAGGACCAGCTCGGCAACAAAATCACCGACCCCGCCCGCCTCTCCGGTATCCGCGCCAAACTCGACTCCGCCATCAACCTCCTGGCAAGTTGACCATGCCCCGCACCGCCTCACTTGATTGTTACAATGATTAGACGTGGGCCCAATTCCTTAGCTCGCTTCTGCATCGGATTGATTGGATGCTTGAGCTTGATCGCGCCGTTCGCTGTTGCCAAAAGTCTCGGACACGGATGGGCATCGCTTGTAGCGTGGCTAGCCGTGGTTGGAAATAGCGTTGTTTGGCTATATTGGGGTGCAGCGAGACCGATGATACTCTCAACTCGCATCATCTGGCTGTTGGGACTTTTGATGCTGTTTGTGATAGGTATCTTCGTACTCACCCATCTACCTCACTGATCCAATTGTGGCACGCGAGCCAGTGTGCTTGAAGTAGGAAATCGTGGTCAGGTCTAATCCTTTATACATCGCTTGCGGTTTGCTGGGCCACCGCCTCAGGTTGCTGCCAAATTCGGGCTGACAAGGACGCAATCTTCGGGTAAATTACGACTGTGAGCACGGACACTGCCAAATTGATTGCCTCCTACGAGGCGCTGCCGGAAGGCGAGAAGCAGGAATTCGTTAAGGAGCTTTTCCGTCGCCTGCCGCGTGTTGATTCCGGACCGCTCGATGACGACGAAGCCGCGCGAGCGGGCGACCAACTCGCCGCGTCGCTGGACGAGGAAGAGCATGACGCCACAGCGCGGTGAGGTGTGGCTGTTCGATTGCGGGATGGCCGCCAAAGTTCGGCCGGTGCTGATTCTGAGCATTCCTTTCACCGAGCGCGACCGGGCCATTGTCACCGTGGTGTTTCATACCACGTCACTGCGCGGGTCCACGTTTGAAGTCGGCATGAATGTTCCCTTCTTGAGCCACGGGGCTTTTGTTGCACAGAGTCTCGCGACTTACCCGACCAAGCGAGCCATCCGCAAACTGGGGGCACTGACCGAGCCGCAGATGATCGCGGTGGAAACCGCCGTGTTTCGCTGGCTTGGAAAACGCGCTTAACGTCACAAGGAATCGAAACGGTTCGGGCCCGCAAAAACCGCGTGTTTCTTCCGTCATGCTGGATTAGAATCCCGCGAACGAGCTGATTGACCATGCCACGCGCCGCGACTTCACAGGAACGGAAGCTGCGCCAGTTTGAGTTGCTGGCGCGGGTGAGCAGTGTCATCAACTCGACCCTCGACCCGAAAGAGGTCCTCAATCGCGTGATCGCCGAGGCCGTCCAGGCGATGCAGGCCACGAGCGGGTCGCTCGTGTTCATCGATCCGCACACGCAACTTCTCCAGATCGAAGTCGCCATTGGCCTGAGCAAACAGGCGCAGGAGACTCAGCTCGCCATTGGCCGCGGGGTCACGGGCTGGGTCGCCAAAATGGGGAAACCGCTCCGCGTGCCGGATGTGACGGCCGATCCCCGTTATATTTCGGTGCGCAAGGACATTCGCAGCGAGCTGGCGGTGCCGCTGCTGGTCGAAGGCACGTTGATTGGCGTGCTGAATGTTGACTCGAAGGAGCACGACGCCTTCAGCGCCGAAGACGAGGAATTGCTGGTCGCCATTGCCAATCAATCCGCCCAGGTCATCCAGAACTCGTGGCTGTACCAGGCCGTCGCCCACAACGCGCGCCAGCTCGAATCGCTATTTTCCGTTGCGCACTCGATCATCTCCTCGCTCAACCTGCAGGAAATCCTCCAACAAGTCGCGCGCGACGCGTGCCGCTTGATGGACTCGAAGGTCTGCTCGCTGATGCTGCTCAATCCGGCGCGCGACCTTCTGGAACTTCGCGCCTGCCACGGCGCCGGCGCCGAGTACCTCCAGAAGCCGCCGTTGCCGGTGGACGACAGTGTCATCGGCTTCGTCATCCGCCGCCGCAAGCCACTCCGCGTCGACAACGTGCAGGAACACGACGAGTATCGGCATGCCGAGATGGCCCGCAAAGAAGGGTTGGTCTCGCTGTTGTCCGTGCCGATGCTGGTGGGAGACGCCCCCATCGGCGCGCTGAACGTGTACACGGCCGCCCCGTACCGTTATTCCAACCAGGACGTGCGGACGCTGTCCGCGCTGGCAAACCTGGCCGCCGTCGCCATCGAAAACGCGCGGCTGCACGAGAAGATCGTGGATGTTGAGGAGCAATTGCGGCGCAACGAACGGCTCAGCACGCTGGGTCTCCTGGCCGCCGAGGTGGCCCATGAGATTCGCAATCCCCTGACGGTCATGAAAATGACGTTCCACTCGCTGGACCTGAAGTTTCTGCCGGAAGACCCGCGCGGGCGCGACGCCGAGATCATGTCCGAAAAGATGGATCACCTGAACAAGATCGTCGATCATCTCCTGGGGTACGCACGGTTCACCGAACCGACGTTCGATCTGGTGGATGTGAACGATCTGCTCGACGACGTCCTGCTGCTGACCCGGCAAAAACTGCGCCAACAACAGATCGAGTTGGTGAGGAAGTTCCGCGACGGCCTGCCCAAGGTGCGCGCCGACCGCGGCCAGATCGAGCAGGTATGCCTGAATCTCATCCTCAACGCTGCGGACGCGATGGCGAACGGCGGCACGCTCACCGTCGGCACGGCGCCGCATTCGTCAGCATTCATTCAGTTGACGTTCACGGACACGGGCCTGGGCATGGCTCCCGAGAAACAGAAAGAGCTTTTCGTGCCGTTCCTCACCACGAAAGCCCGGGGCACCGGCCTCGGTCTCGCCATTGTCCAGAAGATCGTCGAGGCTCACCGCGGGAGAATCGAAGTCAAAAGCGCCCCGAAACGGGGCACCACGTTCCGCATCTTGCTGCCGGTGTAGCGTCGCAACACCGGTTCCAAACCGGGTTGTTATTTCTGCAAATCCCCGGGCGAGGGCGAGGCCGCGGCATCCGACAGCTTCTTCAACAGCGCGTCGAGTTGGGGATCGGCTGGCGCGCCGAGGTCGAGCGCCTTGCGGTAGTGATACTTCGCGAGCTCCACATCGGGCGTGCGTTGTTTGGCGTAGATAACGGCCAGGTTGAAATGCGCGTCGGCGTATTGCGGGTTGATCTCAATCGCGCGCCGAATTTCCTGTTCACCAGCGGCGCCCCAGCCTTTCTGGCTGAGGACGATGCCGAGATAGTTGTGCGCCTCCGCGTTGTGCGGATCCAGCGCCACGGCGCGGGTCAACTCATTGAACGAATCCTCGGTCAGCCCCTTGCGGTAGAACACGACTCCGAGTAATGACCGCGTTTCCGCATCGTTGGGCGCCTCCGCGACCGCTTTGCGCAAGTAATCCTCCGCGTCGTCGTAGCGGTTTTGCTGGTACCGGATCGCTCCCAGGCTGGAAAGGGCGACAATGTTCGTCGGGTCGACGTTGAGTACGCTGGTATACTTGATCCCCGCGCGATCCAGTTGTTTGAGGGCCAGCGCGGCGCGGGCCTCGTTGAGCAACTGGCGCTCATTCGGGGCTGGCGGCGGCGGCGGTGGTGGTGGCGGAGCCACGACCGGGGCCGGTGCTGGTGGCGGTGTGGTGGCCACCGGCTTTGGCTGAGGAGTCGGCTGTGGGGGTGGCGGCGCCGGTGCGGGCGTCGCCATTACTGTCGAAACCGGTGCAGGCGCCGGTGTGACTGCGGCTGTCGAACCGGTGCGGGTGCCGGCGTCGGTACCGGTGTTGCCGCCGGTGGCGGTGCGTTTGTAACTGTTCGTGCCGGCGTGTTCGTCGAAGTCCGTGCGGGCGCTGGCGCCGGCATCGGCTTGGGTGCCGGTTTGGGTGCTGCGGCAGGTGCCGGTGCATTCGTAACTGTTCGCGCGGGCACGGGTGTTGGCGCCGGTGCCGGAGTCGGCTTGGGTGCCGGTGCCGGTTGGGCGCTGGCGGCGGCGTCGGCTTGGAAGCCGGTGCCGGTGCGTTCGTCGATGTCAATGCGGGCGTCGGTGGTGGCGTCTTCTTCACCGTTACCACGGGCTTGGATGGCGTGTTCGTCTGCGTATTCGCGGGTGGAACAGCCGCCGGTGCCGGCGGTGTCTCAGCCTTCTTCGGGGAAGTTAACGTGGCCACCAGTTTGCCCCGGCCAGATTCTTCCATGGCGGAGGCAGGCGTCGCTGTTTCCGGTTGGGATTGTTCCTTGGCCTGCGCCGTGGGGCGTTGATGAGGACGCCAGCCGCGAAGCTCGGGAATCGACGGCCCATTGGTGCTTTCTCCGCTTTCCCCGCCGACAAATGACGCGGAGGCTTTGCGCTCGGCAATGATCCGCAAGAGCGCGTTCTCTTTGCGCAACTGACGGATGATTTCGTCGTCCTTGTCGCCGGAAGCCTTGGCGGAGGTCAGTCGCTTGTTGGCGTCCGTAAGCTGGGCGATGACCGCATCGTAGGAGTGGCGCAACTCGGCGTTGTCGGCCTGCGATTTTGCCAGCGATTCCTTGGTCGTGTCCAACTCGACGCGCGTCTGCTGGAGTTCTTCCTTCGTCTGTTGCAATTCGCCGCGGGTCTGGGAGAGTTCCGTGCGCAACTGCGCCAGCTCGGGCGATACGGCCGGTGGTGTCGGTGCTGGCGTTGGTGCCGGGGGCGGAACATGCGCGGCGCGATCGCGGGCCTCGGCGGCCTCCGTCTGCGCCGCCGCCAGTTGGGCCGCCAGCACCTGATTGGTCTTGAGAAGGTCTTCGATCTGCTGGTTGGTCTGCGTCGGCGCGACCTTGCCAAGTTGCTCTTGAAGCTTGGCGTTCAATTCGTCGCGCGCCACCTGCAATTGTTGGACTTGCTGGCGGGCGCGCTCCAGTTCCGCGGTCAACTGCTTGACCTGTTCATTCTCCGCTGGCGTGGGAGCCGCAGGCATGGTGATAACCTTCGGGCCCGGAGCGACGGCCGGGGCCGGCGCGTTGGTCGTAGAAGACACAGGCTGTGCCCACGCAGATTGGACCGTCCCAGTGACGGCTTCGGCAGGAATCGGCAATGCGATCGATGAAGGGCCTATGGCCGGTGCTTCGGGTTTTGAGGCCGGCATTTCCGGGGCGGCGGGCGTGCCCACCTTCGGCTGTAGGGCCGCCAAATGTTCTTCCACGTACTTCGTGCGGAACTCGATGATGTGCGGGTTCCATTCGGGATTCTGTGTCTTGATCTGGTCGAGGATTTCGTGCGCCGCGTTGAATTTTGTGGTGGCCTTCACCCAATCGCTGTTGTGTTCGGCGCTGTCGCCGTCCTGGATGAGAAAATAGGCCTCCAGAAACTTGTCGCCCGGGTCTTCGGCCGCGCGGACACGGGTGGTGCCACAAAGGCACACGGCCAACACGAGACACGACAGGAGTATCCTCTTCATTTTCATTTGGCGGGACTCTACACGAAAAGCCTTTCCGGTTGCAATGGTATGATATGCGTGCGCTTGCATTAGTCCCACTCTCAGAGCACAATGCATACCCATCTATGGCCATGGACAAGTTGAACCCCATCCAGCTTGCAGCCCAACAACAATTTGACCGCCAGAGCGAACGCTACGGCAAAGGACACGTCTTGTCAGACATCTCCGATGTCAGGGATGCGCTGGGCCGTTTGACATGGCTGAAACCGGGCCGGGCGCTCGACGTCGCCACCGGCGCGGGTCACACCGGCTTGTATCTGGCCAGCGTCGGCTGGCAGGTCACCTTGGCGGACATCTCCGCCGCGATGCTCGAACGCGTGTCCGCCACCGCCCACGAACGCGGCCTCCATGTCGAAACCCGCCAGCATGCCGCCGAAGCGTTCCCCTACGCAGACGGTGCGTTCGACCTCGTGACCTGCCGCGTGGCCGCTCACCACTTCAGCGATCCCGCTGTGTTCGTGCGCGAAACCGCCCGCGTCCTCAAGCCCGGCGGCGCATTTCTTCTGATCGACGGGTCGATCGAGGACGGCCAACCCGTCGCCGAGGAATGGATTCACGCTGTCGAGAAACTTCGCGACCCGAGCCATCACCGGTTGTTGAGCCCGGGCACCTGGACGAAACTGTGCCAGGCCGCCGGCCTGCGCATGGTGTTTTCGGAACTCCAGCCCTTCAAGCAACCGGACCTGAACTGGTATTTCGAGACCGCCAACACGACCCGCGAAAACCGTGCCGCGGTCTTGGAGTTGATCCTCAAGGCCCCGCCCGAAGCCCGAATACTTTTCCGACTCGGCGAGGAAGACGGCAAAATCGTCTGGTGGTGGCAACGCCTCGTTCTCGCCGCGCTCAAGGCGTGATGGCAAACCGATAGAACCCTTGCGGCCCAGCGGCTCCACCGAAATTGGTCAACGTTAGTAGAGCCCCAATACTGTTGGTGACCGATACGCCCGGGACATTTGACCAAATACCGGAGGTCAGATCCGTAGTGAACTGCAACTGATACGTCTCGCCGACGACGGATGGGACGGAGATGGCGAGGTCGTTACCTGCAACTTGGACTGCGGAAATCTGATTGGCTGGAGGATTGAGAGGAACGGTTATTGTGAAGACGCTACCGGTGCCATAAGCGTTAGCGCAATCGATCCCCGGCCCACCGGCCCAGGTCGTCCCGTAAAAACTGCCGTCGCTCCCCTGCACCAGTCCGGGGATCAGTGAGGGATACGCGTCACATGGCAAGCTGGCAAACGAACAAAGAACCGTCTCGGTGCCGCTGGGGCTGACCCGAAAGGCGCTGCCCGCAAAGTTCGCCCCGCCCCCGGCGGTCGTGCCGTAGAAACTCCCATCGCTACCCTGGACCAGCACGGCCTCTGGACTCCAGCCATCGAGAGGAGTACTGCCAAACGAGTACAGATTGGAATAGCTACCGTCGGGACTGATCCAAAACACGGTTCCCTCACCGTACGTCCCACCTGTGCCGGTCGTCCCATAGAACTTGCCGTTGCTACCCCGCACCAGCCCGGTCGGTCTTGTGCCATCGGTGGAGGAGGCGCCAAAGGAGTACAGACTCGTGTAGGTGCCGCTGGGACTGATTCGAAACACCGTGCCCATGTTCGTTGTCCCGCCAGCCGGGGTCGAGCCGTAGAGATTGCCGTCGCCGCCCTGCACCAGCGCGGGTTGCGGACCTAATCCAGGGCCATTTGGATTGCCAGAGAGGGAATAAAGATCGGTGTAGGTGCCGCTGGGAGTGAGCCGAAACACTGTGCCCATGCCGTGCGCCCCTCCGGAAAAGGTCGTCCCGTAGAAATTGCCGTCGCTGGCCTGCACGAGTGCGCTACATGGAGCCTCCCCAACGAAGGTGTCTGGAAGGCTGACAAGGGAATACAGCATCGTGTAGGTGCCACTGGGACTGATCCGAAATATCGTGCCGATGCCGCCGCTCCCGCCTTCCGCAGTCGTCCCGTAGAAATTGCCGTCGCCGGCTTGGATGAGTCCCGCATATGGCTCCCGCCCATCGAGGGAACCACCAAAGGAGTGAAGATTCGTTTCGCTGCCGCTGGGACTGATCCGGAACACCGTGCCGTAGTCGTTCGTCCCGCCGAGCCTGGTCGTCCCGTAAAAATTGCCATCGCTACCCTGGACTAGTAAATTTGGGTTGAATCCATCGGTTGGGGGGCCGCTAAAATAATAAAGAATCGTCAGTGTCTGTGCGTTGGCATGGAACGCTTGACCAGCCAAAATCAACAGGATAATTGGGATGATAGAGCGAACTGAGTTCGCCAAGGCAAGCCCGACCAAACTCCGCTTGTTCATACCCGACGTTCCTCTCCCAGCCGTTGACTGACCGCGATCAGAACCCGAGCGACTCTCGCCAAGACGGAAATCAGACTACCATTTCGGCCATGCCGAGTCGAGCCGTTTCCAGCCGCCACTACCGCACATCAGCCCCCTTCCGAGACTGCTAATCTTTGCCACTGGCGGGCTTGAATTCTTTCTGGCTGATCTCGCGAGTCTCCGACTCGCGAATGGTGATGGTGGCCCCGTTGCGGGCATCCACGAACCGCGTGGCTCCGCTCCGGACCGTGTCCCAATCCGTCGTGTAGTAGGTCTTGTTACTGGCGGATCGGTGACGGCGTAGTAGCTCGTACACCGGGCTGCGAACGGTGCAATGCAATATGCAGAAGGCAGGAGCCGTGTGTGTGGCGCCAAAAATCCGGCTTTGGGATGGAAATAATTAGCTTGTGAACACTGTCAGTGGCAATAAAATGAAATCCAGCAAACCTCAACATCGTGCGACCGTCACAAAAGCCGATCATATCGAAGATATCGGTGCACTTGGCGACAGAAAAGGAGAACGGAAATGGCAAGACGATGGTGTCTCAATGTGTTGGCAGCACTCATCCCCGCTGTGTTGTTCATCACCGGCTGTGGAACCACCCCGTACGAGCGTGCAGACTCGGAGGCGGACGAAGGCTATAGCGACTCGCAACTGCAACCCGACGTATTCCGGGTAAACTTCAGAGGCGATGAGGATACGCCGAAGGGACGTGCCTATGATTTTGTCCTGCTGCGGGCGGCGGAGGTTACCCGGGAACATAATTTCTCCTATTTTGCGATCATGAAATCGGGCAATCCAGCCGCCGCCAACACCTACTACAATGCGGCGCAAGCCTACGATTTCTATGTGTTCAACAAGCCCCTGATGATCCGTTGCTTCACGGCAAAACCGGACGGCACCGACGCGTTTGATTCGGCCTTCCTGGAGAAATCGCTCAAGGAAAAATATCACATCGCGACGCGGCATTAATCAGCCGCCGGCATGTATACCCGTTTGACGGTCACCCAACCGACGGCGTCCGGGTCAACCCCGATTATTACGGCCGGTGAATGAGCAACGGCTTGCGCGAGTGTCCCGCGCGGAAAACGGGATCGATAATGGTTGTCACATCCTCGGGCGTGACCCAGAGCTCGCCGCGCGCGTACAGAACCGGTGTGTTGAGCCGGCGCTGCACTCCGTTGATTTGAATCTCGCGTTGGTTGGCTTCCAGAGTCAGTTGCTCGCAAACGGCCTGATACATCGCTCGTCGGCGTGAGCCGCTCCGATTGCGTCCGAGTCCGTAGTAGTACGCCACATCGCCCACGACAACGTATTCGGCTCCGGCGAGATGGTGGGCGTTCAAGGATGCATCTTCCGGCCACGGTGTCCCGGCGAATTCCTCAAAGTCTCGAGGGAGTCTGGTCACCGGGGTCAGATGGTATTGCCGCGATGCCCCATTCAGTTCGTCGAGTGTGACCTTCCCGTTTTCATCCACCCGGTAGACGGCGTTGCAGTTCCACGACCGTAAATGGAACAGGTTGAATCCTCGTGAGGAGTAAGACCATTCACTGCCTCCTCGCGCCTCGGTAATTTTGTCAGGCGGTCCCAAACGACGGAGCAATTCGTTTCGGTTGTCAATGTGTTGATCCGTCGCGCTCAGGATCCGATCGCTCGCACAACCGCACAGATAGATCAAACAACACACAAAAATGGCGCGCGCCCGATCTCGCATCGTGGAATTCAAAAACACCTCGCCCCTACTACTGTTTGTCCGAGCGCGATGAAACCGGCGCAGAACCCATCCGGACCAACGTGGAGGCCGTCGTAACGACGGCCTCCACGTTTTCACCGGTCATGAGAAGGAAGGCTGAAATCCTGCTAACGCGACGATCACCTCATATCCAGCACGTCCTGGATGGCTGGTCTCTTCGACTCCTGGAGAGTCTGGGTGAGAGTCATGGTGTCGTGAGTTTCCTTGCTCCCATCAGGATGGGTGATGGTGGTCATTTGTCGTGTCGCGATCGTGGGGGTGCAGCCGACGGCCAGAACAACAAGCCCTAGGGCGATCAATACTCTCATGGGTCTCCTTTTGAGATTCGGTTCGTGCCGGCAGCATTTCCGGACACGGTTAGTAGCCTCTGGAAAGAGGTGACTACCAAAGGGCAGGCCGTGATGCAAGCGCAAATGACCGGGCGTTGTCACGGCAGCAGTGGAACGCGCTCCCACCCCAGCATGCAGAAATACCGGGCTCTCCCTTTGGATCCTGATCTTGGACAGTCGTTATTCCAGATCCTGATCCACATCCTGATCAAGGTGCAAGCTTTCCATGTGCTGGATAACGTCCGAAGCGTTGTACAGGATCGCCTGATGCTCTAACGACTCCTTCTGTTGCTGCCAACACACCACCTCATGATCAACCTCACTCAGTAGCTGCACGTGCTGGTATGCGGCCATCATCAGGTTTCTGTCCTCTGCGTTCGATTCGGAAACGATTCCGCACTCGTAGTAATACGCCACGCTTCCACCCGCCGCATGGCCCGATCCGCCCCCACCCTTGGCGTGGCCCGAAAGCGGCACGGCAACAGCCACGAGACCAACCACAGCAGCATTTCTCATCACGCTCATATCGACCTCCAAACTTATAAGAACCCGGTTTCGCGGAGGATAAGCGAGTTAGACCGGCAATTCTGTTGCAAGTTCGAGCGACTGATACCGCCCCGCGGCCAGACTTTGCGTCGTCAACGGAAACCACAGTCCCCGAAAACGCTGATTAGCCATCCTCCCGTCTCCGCGTTTGTTTTCGCTGCGCTCCATCAGCCCATTTATACGGAGGCAATTATAAGGGCAGGCCGCACCCAGTCAAGAACTGCCTCTCCGCACAAAGCTCCTTTTTGCTGATTTCGCGGATCTCCCACTCGCGCCTGCACACGATGACACCGTTTCTGGCGTCAACGAACCGCGTGGCTCCGCCGCCCAAGTTCCACCGGTTTTAGCGGTGGCTACTTCACCGTGGCGGCGGCCGTCACCGGCTGGCCGGCGAGCAAGGCTTTCGCGGCGTTGTACACATTCTCGGCGGTAAACCCGAAATGCTTCATCACGTCTTTGACCGGGGCCGACGCTCCAAAGCCATCGCGACCGACAGCCGCCCCGTCCAGGCCAACATATTTTTGCCAACCCAACGTCACGCCCGCCTCGACGGAGAGACGTTTGCGCACGGACGGCGGTAATACGAGGTCCCGATACTCGCGCGGCTGACGGTCGAACAATTCGAACGATGGCATGCTGACCACCCGGACCTTCACGCCTTCCGCCTTCAACTTCTCGCCGGCCTCGACGCACCACTGCACTTCCGAGCCCGTGCCGATGAGGATGATGTCGGGTTGCCCCGCGGCATCGCTCAGGATGTACGCGCCCCGCTGCAATCCGGATGCCGGGCCATATTTCGTGCGGTCGAGCGTCGGCACCCCTTGCCGCGTCATTGCAAGGGCGATGGGATGTTTCTTTTCTTTCAGGATCACGCGCCAGGCCTCGGCGACTTCGTTCGCATCGGCCGGGCGGATCACGATCATGTGGGGAATCGCCCGCAGTGACATGAGTTGTTCGACGGGCTCATGCGTCGGGCCGTCTTCGCCGACCCCGATGCTGTCATGGGTGAACAGGTGTAACACCGGTATTTCCATGATCGCTCCGAGCCGAATCGACCCCCGGGCGTAATCCGAGAAAACCAGGAAACCGGCGCCGTACGCCCGCAGTTTGCTCAGCACCATGCCGTTAACCGCGCCCACCATGCCGTGCTCGCGGATGCCGAAATGAAAATTGCGGCCGCTGTACGATCCTTTCTCGAAGTCGGCGGCGTTGGCCAGCAACGTCTTGGTGGATGGCGCGAGGTCAGCGGCGCCGCCGAGCAACCACGGAATGTTCTTGGCGATGGCATTGAGCACTTTGTTGCTCGATTCGCGCGTGGCGAGCCCCTTCGGGTCAGCCGGGAAGGTCGGAATGTCCTTGTCCCAACCCACCGGAAGATCGCGGTCCTGGCATCAGCTTCCACTCCGTGGCAAGGGCCGGATTGGCCTGGGCATACGCGTCGAACTTGGCCTGCCAATCTTTTTCCAGTTTCCGCCCGCGCCGGAATTGCTTGTGCATGTGCTTGGCGACTCCCTCCGGCACGAGGAACTTCGCATCGGGGGGCCACCCGTACCGCTCCTTCGTCTTGCGAACCTCTTCTTCGCCGAGCGGCTCGCCGTGGGCCTCGCGCGAGTCCTGTTTTGTCGGCGCGCCGTATCCGATGTGGCTGTTGAGAACGATGAACGACGGTTTGTCGGTTTGTTTGAGCGCCCGCTTGATGGCGCGGTTGATCGCCCGCAGATCGTTCGCGTCGGTCACGTGCTGGACGAACCAGCCATACGCCTTGAAACGCGCCCCGACATCCTCACTGAACGCCAGCGAGGTTTTGCCTTCAATGGTGATCTTGTTGTTGTCGTAAATCCACAGCAGCTTGTGCAACCCGAGATGGGCCGCCAGCGACGCTGCTTCCGAACAAACCCCTTCCATCATGTCCCCGTCGCCGCCCACGGCAAAGACGCGGTAGTTGACGATCTCGTGACCGTCGCGGTTGAAATGTTCGGCCAGCCAGCGCTCGGCAATCGCCATCCCGACGGAATTGGCGAATCCCTGACCGAGCGGCCCGGTCGTCGTTTCCACGCCGCCGGTCAGGCCGTATTCGGGATGGCCGGGCGTGCGGCTGCCCAATTGACGGAACCGCTCCAGCTCGCTCATCGGCAGGTCGTAGCCGGTCAGGTGCAACAGGCTGTACAGCAACATCGAGGCGTGCCCGCCCGACAACACGAACCGGTCGCGGTTCGGCCAGTGCGGATTGTCCGGGTTGTGACGCAGGAATTTCTCCCAGAGCCAGTACGCGACGGGCGCCAGGCCCATCGGCGCGCCGGGATGTCCCGAGTTGGCCTTCTGCACGCCGTCCATCGCCAGCGTGCGGATCGTGTCGATGCACAACTGGTCGAGCAGCTTGGTTTTGGGGTTGTCCAACGCCACTTCAAATGTCGCTGATGTCGTCATGAAACTCTCCTGGATTGCTTGAGCAATAGGCCATTCTGCGTCAAGACGGCCCTGTGCGCAAGTCTCCGTCGCGCCCGGTCGGTAGCTCTATCTCTCGTGGCGCATAGCACCTTTTGGATCGGCGGGCGCTGGTTCTTCTCCAAAAAGAAGAAGGCGCCCCGATTGCTCGGGACGCCTTTCGGCTAAAAACCAACTTCTGAAAAAAGTTAGTACCGGCTGCCGGCGAACTTGCCGCCGCCACCGCCACGGCTGCCGCCACGGCCGCCGCCGAAGTCGCCACGGGGACGCTCTTCACGGGGCTTGGCTTCATTGACCGTCAACGCGCGACCATCCAGTTCCTTGCCGTTGAAATCGGTGATGGCCTTGGTGGCCTCTTCCTGCGTGCCCATCTGGATGAAGGCGAACCCACGGGACTTGTTGGTGAACTTGTCCATGATGAGCTCGCAGCTGGTGACATTCCCCGCCTGTTTGAACAGGTCGAGCAAATCCCCTTCGCTGGTGTTGAATGACAGGTTCCCTACGAATAGCTTGGTAGCCATTATGTGTTTATACTTTCCGCTGCGGTTAGGAGGTCTCAGTGACTGTTCCCGTTTTCGGGTTTCGGACTGTCACCGAGCATACAAGGCCTGACTGACAATCTACCAATCTCACTGCAACTGCTTCTATCTGCTAGCACCCGAACACTACCCCATC
The DNA here is from genome assembly GCA_963766065.1 of uncultured Verrucomicrobiae bacterium. Taxonomy (GTDB): domain Bacteria; phylum Verrucomicrobiota; class Verrucomicrobiia; order Palsa-1439; family Palsa-1439; genus Palsa-1439. The sequence continues at coordinate 132,949 of CAVYAC010000045.1, read as the reverse complement.
CCGCCAGGATAGCAACAACTAAATCACCCAACTCATCTGACTGGTACTGTTTGTCAATTGTCAGTGGTGGGCCAACCCGGGTTTATTTTCGTGGTGGTGAGGCAGACGTTGTTCCACCAGTGATTCCAGTTTCTGTGGTCCTGCTGCAGCCAGCGTAATTGGGCCAGGCGGTCGGCGCGCACCGGATTCCAGCCGCGCCCTTGGCGTTTGAAGCGACGGTTGATGTGCACCTCGACGTTCTTCTCGACCGCGCCGCTGCCCGCCCGCACCACCGGGCCGAGGCACCCGTGGCGCTGACGGTAGCGCTTGGGGATCTGACCGAAGGCATCGATGCCGTCCCGATGGCCCAGCAGATAGCCGAAGAGTTCGTGGAAGCCCTCGCGGCGCGGGTCGTCGGAGGCCGGTTCCATGGACCGCAGCGCCTCCAAGGCCGCTTCGCTGTCGTGGGCATACACCGCCGCCATGATCGAGCGCCACGCGGCCTGATCCGGGCCGACAAACTCGCGCACCTTCTGGCCGATGTGCCAGCGATCCAGCAGCCACAGTGTCTCGGGGAATTCGCGTTCCCGCACCCACTTCAGTCCCTCGTCGCCATCGCTCAGCAGCACCGTCAGGGAGCGGGACCCCGGCCCGCCGGATAGTGTCGGTCACGGTGGCGGCGCAGGCGCGTGCCGAACTCACCGAGGCTGCCCGTGCCCACCAACCAGGTCTTCTGGTCCAGGCTCACGTCGGTACGACCCCGCTGATCCAGGCGGCGGCTGCGGCCCGTGTAATGCAGCCCCAAATGCATGAGGAAATGCTGCGGCCCCTCGTGGCCGCACCCCCGCCGCTGCCACTTCAACCACGTCGAGTCCACCTCGGTCACCACCACCTCCGCCGCCACCTTACGCGGCGGTCCGGCCACCAGTCCCGCTGCAGTTGGTCCTGGAGTTTGGCCCCGTAATACTGGACGCATCGCCACACCGCCCAGTGCGACACCCGCGCCCCGCAGCGCTGGCTCAACTGGCGCGCCGCCGGTCGGTAATTCTGCCCCGTGGCGGCTTCCAAGGCCTGCCGTTCCACCTGCGGGCTTAACAACCGCGTGGCTTTGCCGCGCCAGAGCACCTTGCCCAAGCTGTGATAGCCGCCTCGAGACCGACCGCGCTCCCGCACCATCAGCACCGGCAGCGCCAGCTCGCCCCACGGGCTTAGTAATTGCCGCTGGCGCCAGCGCACCGATTGATAGCGCTCCCGATGCGCCGCCAGCCACTGCCGCTGGTAGGCCGCCACGGCTTGGGCATAGAACTGTTGCGCGGCTTGTTGAACTTGCTGCTGCACCGCTTCCTCCAAATGCTTGACGTTGGTGAACCGTCCCCGTACCGTCAGGCTGACCGATATGGAGACCGCATAGGTCTCTGACATGGGCTCGACTCCATTCCTTGCTCGGTTTGGGTTGAGCCCTTGTTCTTTACCAACTCCTGCCCAACTGACAATTCTCTAACACTAGCCATCTGACTGAACCCTCCCAAAACCCCTCCCCACCCGGCCTCAACCCGCCTCAACACTCGACCCACCTGCCAGTCCATAAAACTCTGCATCCTAGCCACTTGCGCAATCCACATTGGCCAAACATCCCCCCGCGCCCTGCGCAGGCCGTTCACTCCGCATCCCCTCTCCCTTGTAGGGGAGAGGGTTCGGGTGAGGGTCTTCCCCCATCCACCCCGCCGCCCCATTCGCCCGTCCCCTCAGCGCCACCACCCTTCTGTCCATCGACCGCCACACTCACCCCACAAGCGCGTTCCCCGTCAGGCCGGAAACGCCGCGTATCCCGACCGGCATCGCGCCCGATATTCACAGGCAGGGTGAATTACGCAATCGCCAATTGCATTATGAATAGACACGACCCCAAGTCCCGCGCCTTTGTTACGATTTTACATGCGCTGGCGTCGGAGGAAGGCGACGAGGGATACGGCACCGAGTGCGGCCAGCAGGAATGACGATGGCTCGGGGATTTCCTCGATGGCGATGCCCACGGCGTTTGCCAAACCCGAAGCGAATACCGAGCCGACGCCGTCCTGATTGAATTTCAGAATGTCGCCGTTGCCCTCATTGGCAACGTAGAGGTTGCCGTTGCTGTCGAAGGCCAGGCCATCCGGGAATCTGAGGAGGTTGGTACTGCTGAAGATGGAGCCCTGGCCCAGTGCATTGAATTCCTCGATGGTGTTGTTTCCGTAATTTGCGACGTAGAGGTTTCCGCCGAACCAGGCCAGGCCTTCGGGGTTGTCTACGCCAGAGGAAGATGTCGCAAAAACGAGCCGGTTCCACCGGGGCTGAACTTTTCGATCGTGTAGTTTCCCACGTTGGCGACGTAGAGATTGCCGCTGGCGTCGAATGCGATGGCGGCGGGGAAATTCAAGCCCTCTGCGGCGGTGGCGAAGACAGCGCCGGATCCAGTCGGGTCGAACTCCTCGATTGTGTCACCGGCAAGGTTGGCGACATACAAGTTGCCGCTGCTGTCAAAGGCCATGCCCCAGGGAAGGCTTAGGCCCGACGATGCGAAGACGGTTCCGATCCCATTAGGGGTGAACTTTTCGATTGTACTGTTGCCGTTTCCCCCACCGGAATTCGCGGCGTAGAGATTGCCGCTGTTGTCGAAGGCGAGACCGACAGGGTAATTCAGCCCGGAGGCGAAGGTGGAGTGGCTGCCATCTGGGTTGGTCTCTAAAATCGTGTTGAGGTTGGCCGTGCTTACGTAGACTGTCTCGGCGCAGACTCGGAGACTGTGACTCAGCAGACTCAAGACGGTGAGAAGGCTGATATGGAGGCTTGTCATAACGAATCCTCTACGTCTGCGGTTACGCCGAAGTATACCGCAGCGCCCCATATCGTTGCAAGCAGAGAGTTGTCTCAGCGTGCAAGAGGGGTCAATGCAAGAGGGGTCAACGCTTTACAATTTACAAAATGCATTTGTGCGCAACTTCTCCAACGTCGCGTTAAGCTTTCGATCCTGCCGTGCGCGTGCTTCCATGCGCCGCACCAACAGGGTCACCCCGGCTCCGGTTCGGTAGCCATATTCACGCGCCAAGTCCACGCCGCGCTCCCCGCCGAGGCGGACCCTCGCCCAGATCTTGATGCGCTCGTCGGCGGTGCCCCCCACCAGATGCTGCACGCATCGCCGGACGGCATCGACCTCTTCCAACTGAGTCCAGCGCGCCTCTTCCTGACCATTCTTGTTGGCAATCAACGCGCAGGCCCGATCATACAACTCCTGTGAGCCCAACACCAGCCCGCGGCGCAATTGTTCCCACGGATCGCGCACCGGTTGGCCGAAGGCGCGCCCGATTGTCTGACGATATTCGGTCTGTGCTTCCCGACGGCTACGGCCCCAGTAGGCCAGCCAGTCCTGAGATAACCACGGCGTCGGCTTGCGCCGCAGCCCGGCGTAATCCCGATGACTGCTCCATTCGTAACGGGCCAACTCCACGGCTCGCTCCGGCGCAATCGGCTGGCTTCGGCGCCGGGGCCGCACGGGGTTGAGGTGGATGTATTCGACGAGCCAGCGACCGTACTCATCGGCCCCGACCAGCTGGGCCTTGAACCGTCCCTGAAACAGATGACCGCGTCGTCGATGGCGGGCGTTGAATCGCGCCGTGTACGTCGCCTGAAACCAACCCGCGGCCCGACTGAGGTTACCCCGGGGCGTGCCGACCACCGCGTGATAATGATTCGGCATGAGACAGTAGGCGTACACCTTGAGCCCAAACTGCGACACCGCCTCGGCCAGCGTTTCCAAAAATCGTCGCCGGTCCCGATCGTCCCGGAAAATCTCCCGCCGTTCATTGCCGCGCGCCATCACGTGATAGACGGCACCGGGAAACTCCACTCGCACCGGTCGGGCCATGCACTCTTGCTACCACAATTCGGCACAGTTGTAAATTGTAAAGCGTTGACCCCTCTACCCCTCTACATGGGTTCCTCCTTTGGTTAGCGGATGGTGGATGTTAGGGAATGACGATGGGGCCGGCGGCGGGCGCCGCCGGATGGCCAAGCTACTGGGCGCAGGAATGGCAGGATAAGGAGACTGAGGCCGACCAAGAGAACTGCGGACGGTTCGGGAACTTCGTCGGCTAGATAATTTGCCGCATCTTCCAACCCGTACGCGAACACGGACCCGATGCCACTCGTGTTGAATTTCAGAATGTCGCGGTCGCCATGGTTGGCAACGTAGAGGTTGCCGCTGCTGTCGAAGGCGAGATCAATGGGCAGGGACAATAAGTTGGTGCTCGTAAAGATTGACCCTTGTCCGCTCGAATTGAACTTCTGGATGCTGCCATCCGCGTAGTTTGCCACATATAGGTTACCGCTACTATCAAACGCAATCCCCCCAGGGTTATCCAAGCCTGCCGTCGCGAACACCGATGCCGTTCCGTTTGTACTGAATTTCAGGATCGTATTGTCGTAATTCGCGACGTACAAATTCCCCGCATTGTCAAACGCAAGCCCGGCAGGATAGTCCAACCCTGAGACGGCGGTGGCGAACACCGACCCGGTTCCACTCGAATTGAATTCCTCAATGGTGTTGTTTCCGTCATTGGCCACGAAGAGATTGCCGCTGCTGTCGAAAGTGAGAGCTGCGGGGTAGCTCAGACCTGTGCTGGCGAAAACCGTCCCATCGCCGCTCGAATTGAATTCCTCAATGGTGTTGTTCCCAGCATTGGCGACATAGAGGTTGCCGTTGCTATCAAACGCTAGGCCGAGGGGATAGTTCAGTCCTGAACTGGCCTTCGCGAAGTCAGTTCCGCTCCCACTCGAATTGAACTCGTCGATGGTGTTCAGGTTATACGTTGAACAGATAGACTGTGTCGGCATGGGCATGGGGAGTATTGAAGCACAAACCGAGAAGCATCGTGAACAAGAGATTTGCGACTGGTCCCTTCATACGTACCCGACCTACATAAAACATTCTACAATGGTTAGACAGTTGATGGCAAGGAAGATCGGCGGCAATAAGGGAGGGTTTTTGAGTCATGGTAACGGCCCTTTCTGTGGGAAATCGGTGTAGGCATCGGCGCGGGTTGTGGGGTGATGGCGAGGAGACAGACAACGACGACAGCCGAGACGGGCTGTGCAACGGGGCAAACAACCGCAAGCGGGACGCTCGCGCTACCGGCGAAGATAGGAAGCGGAAGCTCATTGTGCACCTCCGCTTTGTTCGGCTTGACGGGCGGCGCAGGCGTTGAGGCCGGGATTGGCGAGGTTCACGTAGGAGGCCTGACCGGGGTATTGTGGGGAGGTCGCATTGAGTTGGGCGGTAACGTGGGTGAGGAGTTGGGAGTAGACCTGAGCGGCGTCAGTGTAGCGGCCGTCCTCATAATAGCTCGTGGCCAAGAGGTGGGTGGCGGCATCCTGACGGATCGGGCCGAGGGCGATATCGGTGCCCGCGAGGGTGACACCGTTGGTGGCGAGTTCCTGCAAGAGCGAGGTCAGACAAAGTCGGCACATGGCTTGTTGGCCGATTTCCCGATAGCATTGCGCCGCGCCGAGCCAGCCGCTGGTGCGGACCCAATCGGCGGAAGCGTCCTTGGCGGCGAGGTAGTCGGTGGCGGCGGTGTCGAAGAGGCCGGCGGCGGCGGCGGGGTCAGACTGCTGGTATTTGAGGGTGAGAGCGTCGGCTTGGTAGAGTTTGCCGAGCCACAGCGAGGAGCGGGCGAGTTGTTTGGCGGTGGCGCGGGTGGGGTGGTCGTTGACGACGGAAGTGAAGAACATCTCCGCGTGATGGGTGTCGCCAGTGCTGTAGAGGCCTTGGCCGAAGGTCATGAACACGGAAATGCGCAGGGTGCTGGCCGCGAGCGCATTGCTCAGCACGTCATCGGTCGCTCCGTCGGTGACCAATTGTTGGAGCGTGGCGCACTGCTGGAGGATGGAGGCGGTTTTGGCGGCGGAGTCCTGGTTCCACGGGGGCGAGTTCGCTTGGTTTTGAAAGAGTTGCAGGATGGCCGCCGGGACGGAGGCAGTGTCTGTGGCTTGATTCGACGAAACAGTCAAAACCTGCGCCCGCGTCGCCGTGAACGACAACGTGAACGCCGATAGTAAAAAACAGCCGGCCAATAGCCTCCGCCTCTCCATAACTCCTCCATGGCCACCGAACCAACTGGACGGATCATAAGAAAGCAATTGAGGAAGGCAAGCCCCGAACCGTAACGATTCGGGAACAACTCAAGAACGATTCGGCGCTTTTTCGGGTGTAATCATGCCGCGATCGTGGCACAATCTTGCCCGTCAGACTAGACGTGGTCACTCAGCCGGATACGACACAACCACCAACCGAACTGGTACTGCGATTCGGCGAACTGTCGGAAGGCTTGGGCGTTTCCGACCATCACCCCGTCACCTCCTTGTCCTGACCGATCAACCTCCGCGGTCCTCAGCTTTTCGTGTGCGCAGCCCTTGCCCGGCAAAAATGAAACAGAAAGACTGCGGCACGAAGCCGATACTCGAATCCACGCCACTTCCGCATGTGGCAGCGGCAAAAAGATAACGAAAGAACCCGCCACACCACCGTTCCGGTGCTGAGCGGGAAGAGTCCGCGCAAAAAACCTGGAGGTGATAGGAATCCGCAAGTATGCTATACATGTTGATACGCAGAGAACATGAGGGTCACGTTGGTGAACGTTCGTTTTCAAAGGAGGTCGTTATTCATGAAGAGAAGCACTCGCACGCTGGGCATACTCTTGACAGGTCTATTCCTGGCCACGGCGGCAGTTCACGCGAAATCAAAACCGCGATTCAACGCGAATGGAAACGTGCTTCTGGTCCACCAGTACAACAATCGTGTCCTCGAGATCGACACCAACACCGAGACGATTGTCTGGCAATATGAAATGTCCGTGACACGGGCCGACTCGCATTTCGTGACGAATTCCATTGTCGGCCCCCGCGACGCCGAGCGGGTAAGCAGCCACACGCTGATCGTCTCCAGCGGGCTGCCCGCTGGCGTTGACACAAATTATCCCGACGGGTACGCCGACAACCGCGTGATCCTGGTCAACCGCCAGGGACGCATCCTGTGGCATTACGGCCAGACGGGCGTGATGGGCTCCGGCCCCGACGAGTTGAACAATCCGTTGACCGCGATGTGGCTACCCGGTCAAAACGTGCTGATCACCGATCAGGGCAATCACCGTGTTATCCAGGTTAATCACAAAGGGGACATTGTCTGGCAATACGGCACCGGATTCAGCGGCAGCGGCAGCAACCAGCTTAGCTCCCCCGCCAGCGCCCAGCGGCTCGGCAACGGCCATTATCTCATCGCCGACACCGGCAACAACAGAGTCATCGAAGTGGACCGCAAAGCCGATCTGATCTGGCAATACGGTGATCCGGGCGACACGAATGTCCTCAACGGTCCGACCTACGCCTGCCGTCTGCCCAGCGACAGCGACACCCTGATCACCGATTCGCTGAACAACCGCATTCTTGTCGTTGACAAGACCGGCAGCAATGTGTTCACCTACGTGACGTTCCGCGCGATCCGGCAGCGCCGCCGATCCGCAACCAACGCACGCGGTCGCGACCAAGCACGGCAATTTCCTCATCGCGGACCAGTTCAACCACCAAATCATCGAGATCAACCCGTCCGGTGACGTCGTGTTCAGCTATGGCACATTGGGAGTGCCAGGAAGCGCCGACGGTCTTCTCTACGCGCCGTGCGATGCCAAAATCGTTGGCGACTACATCGGCCTGACCGCTCCCCACGGCGGCGGGGGCGACGGCCTGAGTGTTTGGGACTTTCTTCTTTAATGCCGTCACATCCTCCGTAACGTATGATACATGGCACGGCCCTGTATCATCGCTTTTCCCCCTTCGCGCCCTTCGCGTGCCCGCCATAGCTTCTTGTCCGCCATAGCCGTGGCGAAGGTGGACAGCGACAACGGGTGCAATTCGTGTCTCCTTCGTGTTCCTTGTCCGCCGTAGTCTTGGCGAAGGCGGACTCGTGCCTCGACGATTGCCTTCCCGCGGCTCTCCGGCTACGCTCCCGCCATGAGCGCGTTTCCCGCCACCGAACCTCAGCCGCCGATTCCTGAATCCAAAACCGCTCTTCACTGCGTCCCACTGGCAAACGGACAAACCACATGAAACACGCTTTCAAGAAAGTCATTCGTGCCGCCATCTTTCTGGCAGCGCTGTCGCCGCTCTGCGCCCAAGCCGCCGTAACGGTCTATGCCGACGACACCGGGAGCAATGCCGCCATCTCCACTCCCCAGCCTCCAGCGGCGACCACACCCCATCCGACCGAACCACCCGCCACCCCACGCGATGTTCGCTACGAGAGCGCCGGCGAAACCGACTTCTCCAAATCGTTCACCGTCGGCCCGGGCGGCAGCTTGACCGTCAATGCGGACCGCGGCGACATCCACGTCGTCGGCATCGACCAAAACGCCGTCCAAATCCGCGTCCTGCGCGACGTCACCCACGCCAGCGACGCCGAAACCACCAGGATTCTGAAGGAGCATCACGTCGTGCTCCAGCAACATGACAACGATATCTTCGTCACCGCCGAGGAATCCCGGCCTTTCGGGAGCGTTTCCTGGTGGCGTTGGTGGGGGCAGCCCAATCTGAACGTCCATTACCAGATCACCGTGCCGCGTGCCTTCGGCGTGCGCCTGAAAACCGAGGGCGGCGACGTCGAGGTCGCCACTCTCGATGGCAACGCAACCGCCAGGACCGAAGGCGGCAACCTGAAGTTCAACGGTATCGAAGGGAAAGTGAACGGCGAAACCGAGGGCGGCAATGTCGAGGCCGTCGCTTGCCACAACGAATTACAACTCCTCACGGAAGGTGGAAGCATCGCCATTGAAGAGTTCACCGGAAAAGGTCTGCAAGCACTGACGGAGGGCGGGTCAATCGTTGCTGAGTTCGCCGGTCCGCCTCGTTCCGATTGCACGCTGCGCACCGAAGGCGGCAATGTCACCGTCACAATCCCGGAAACCGCCGCCGTGAACCTCGACGCCCACACCGACGGCGGCACGACCCGCACGGATTTGCCCGTCCAGGTTCAGGGCGAGCAGGATCGAGAAACTTTGCGCGGCACCATCAATGGCGGCGGCCCTCTGCTAACGTTGAAAACCGAAGGCGGCAATATCCGAGTCCTCAAACGCTAGCCGCCGCCCCGACAACCGACCAGTCAACTCAATCGCACCGACCACACAAACGCAGGCGGGCGATTTCGCTTCCACCTGCCTGCCTTGCCTTTCCGTCTCTCCACCGTTACGCTCCCGCCATGAGCGCGTTTCCCGTCAGCCCGGAAAAAGAAGCCCAGCTCGCCCAGCGCATGGCCGCGCTCGGCGTCCGCGAAGCCGATATCGACGAGTCATTTGTCCGCTCCGGCGGTCACGGCGGCCAGAACGTCAACAAGACCGCCACCTGCGTCATGTTGCTCCATGGGCCAACCCGTCTCCAGGTCAAATGCCAGACCACCCGCTCCCAGGGCCTCAACCGCTACCTCGCCCGCCGTCTTCTCCTCGATAAAATCGAAGCCCTCAAGAAAGGTTACGTCGATGCCGAACGCTCCCGCATCGAGAAAATCCGCCGCCAGAAACGCAAACGCAGCCGCCGGGCTAAAGCGCGCATGCTCGACAACAAGTCCCATCACGGAGCCAAGAAAGCCTCACGACGATTTGTGGGCGATGAATAAATGCCCGACCGCATTTGGGCCACGCTCCGTCGTGGCCGCGGAATTCGAAACAAACGACGCGGTCGTGCAGGAAGGCGTTCCCCTCTCCCTTGCCCGGCAACGCAGAGGAGATTCTCCTCTCCCCTCGGGGGAGAGGATTACGGTGAGGGGGTGTCTATCAATTGAAGTTTGACAGGGCAGTAGTTTATTCCGTCCGAATGACTGCGCCCATCGTGTGCGACTGGCCGGGCGCCAGGGTAACGCCGAACTCGCGGACATTGCACGTCTCGATACACAACATCCCCGGCCACTCCTCATCCCCAAAATCCGGCATGGCTTTCGCCTTGGCGATCCACGGATTCCACACCACCGTTGTGTTCGAGCCCGACTTCTCCACCACCACGCGTCGTCCCCAGCCGGGGTCGTCCACCACGCATGTTGACCGCGTATTCAGGTAAATCCGATCCGTCTCGGCCGTGATGCGAATGGCCTTGGCACCTTCCGTTTCCGTGTGCGGCGTGCCCACCCGATCCGAGTACGTCACACCGGCCAACCCTTCGATGCTCGCCTTGCGCACGTCGCTGACTGCCAGATACGTGTGCAACGCTTCCTCAATACGCATCTCTTGGTTGGACGTATTTCGCACATCCAACTTCAGACTCAGCGCTGTGCCGATCCTGACGGCGTAATTCAACTCGAAATCTCCCGCCCATTCCTTGTGCGTCGCCTCTCTCGATACGAGACGAAGATGAATCTCGATGTCCCCGTCGCCAGCCTCTTCCGCGCCCGTGAGTTCCCATTCCAGCAACCGCGCGAATCCATGCGCCGGACCCGGCCGGCATCCTCGCGCGCGCCAAACCACGGGAAACAAATCGGCACACCGCCCCGAATCGGTTTTCCCGCCTCGAAAGAACTTTTCTCGCTCATGAACAACACCGGCTTCTGTCCGCGCGGTTGGAAATGTGTCACGTGCGCCCCGTGGCGATAAATCTCCGCCTCGGCCAGCGGCGTCTCCACCAGCACCCGTTGCAACCCGCCCCGCCCGGTGTCGATCCGCACCTCGTATGGAAGTTTTGGCATGCTTCTATCCTAACCACCGCCCCCGCCTCTGCAAATAATATTTCGGTATTGTCCTAATCCGCCGTCTGGAGGGACGCGCTCCCGCGCGTCCGCAAGAGGTTTTTCTGATTCGAAACACCAAACAAGTGAGCGACTCCCACGGATAATTCCGCTATGCTGGTCCGAATGGCGTCATCAACACCGGCATTGCTCTCCGCCTTTGAACTGGCCTTGTCCTACGGCCCGGAGCATCTGCTCAAGGCCGTCACGCTCTCGGTGTCGCCGGGCGAGAAAGTCGGATTGGTCGGCCGCAACGGATCGGGAAAAACGAGCCTCTTGAAAATTTTGGCAGGCGAAACCCAGGCCGACGGCGGCGAGATTTCCCGTCGGCGCGGCTTGCGCATCGGGTATCTGCCGCAGGAATTTGAACTCGATGGCACGAAGACCGTCCGCCAAAACATCGAGGCGGGCGCGGCCGATTTGATGGACTGGTTGGGCCGGTACGAAACCGGTCACCGCACCGAGGCCGAGGTGGCCGAGCTGTTGCATAACATCGAACAGGCCGATGGCTGGAATCTGCAATCCCGCATCGAGGCGAGCGTCACCGCGCTATTCGCTCCACCGCTGGATGCCATGGTCGGTCCGCTGTCGGGCGGCGAAAAACGTCGCGTCGCTCTCTGCCGCGCGCTGGCCGCGCAGCCCGATTTGCTCCTGTTGGACGAACCCACCAACCATCTCGACGCCGAATCAATCCTCTGGCTCGAGGAATTCCTCCAGAAATTCTCGGGCGCGGTGATCTTCGTCACCCACGACCGCTACTTTCTCGACGGCATCGCCACGCGGATCGTCGAATTGTCCGACGGATTATGTTATTCCCACCCGGGCAACTACACGGCCTATCTCGAATCCAAAGCCGCCCGTCAACAGATCATCGAGCAGGCCGAGCGCCGCCGTCAGCGCTTCCTGCGCATCGAATTGGAGTGGGTCCGCGCGGGCGTCCGCGCCCAACGCTCGAAATCGCGGCATAGGTTGGAATCCTTCTACAAGGTGCAGGGACTGGAAGCGCCACCGGAAGAACGCGAGATGGATCTCCTGATTCCTCCGCCGCCCGAACTGGGCAATACCGCCGTCGAATTGGAAAACGCCGGCGCAAAAGTCGGCGAGGGCGCAACCGAGCGCTGGCTGTTTCGTCATTTGAATTTCACGTTAAAGCCGGGCCAGTGCACCGGCGTGGTCGGTCGCAACGGCGTCGGCAAGACCACGCTCCTGCGCATCTGCATGGGCGAACGCAAACCAGACGCCGGCACGGTCAAGATCGGGAAGCGCGTGAGCTTCAATTACATTGACCAGACCCGCATGCAGCTCGACGACGCGAACACTGTCATGGCCGAGGTCGCGGGCGGCGGCGACACGGTCCTGTTCGGCACACAGACGATGAGCGCCCGCGCGTATCTGCTGCGCTATCTCTTCCCCGACGAACGCCTCCGCGAACCCGTCAGCCGCCTCTCGGGCGGCGAACGCGCGCGCCTCATGCTCGCGAAAGTGTTGAAACGCGGCGGCAACGTGCTCGTGCTCGACGAGCCGACCAACGACCTCGATCTGCCCAGCCTCCGCATGCTCGAGGAAGCCCTGGCTGATTTCGAGGGCAGCGTCCTCGTCGTCAGCCACGACCGCTATTTCCTGGATAGAATCTGCGACCAGATCGTCGCGTTCGAAGACTACCGGCGTGTTCGTCCAGCCCGGCAATTACTCGTATTACCTGGAAAAACGCAAAGAGAGGGAAAAAACGCGCGGGAAACAAACCGTCGTCGCTGTCACTACGCCTTCATCCGCGACTGCACCAACTCCAGCAAAGTCCGTGCGCCCGCGCAAGCTGACGTTCAACGAGCAACGCGAACTCGCCGGCATGGAAGTCGCCATCCACACCGCCGAAGCCCGCGTCACGGAATTGGAAACCACTCTCGCCGCCCCCGATTTCTACGCCACCCGCGCCAAAGACGCCCCGGCCCTCCTCAAGGACTTGGAAGCCGCCAAGACCGAAGTCACCCGCCTCTACGCCCGCTGGGAACAACTCGATCAAATCGGGAAGTGAATCGACCGAACCGGACCGTGCCGTGGACACGAACGGTTAGGTGGTTTTCGCGTCGAACGATGGCTCTCGCCTTCTCGAATACATGCCGCATCTGGTCATGCCCTTCAAAGGATACAGCGATAGTATAGAAGCTCTCGATGAATTGCCCTACCTGCTCTTGGCGAAGGCGCAGATGTTCCGAATGTGACCAAAGTTCGGACAATTCTTTGGCAATGCTGTCGCAGTTAATGCGAAGGCCAGCATCGGCCTTTGAGGCCAAATGTTTTTTCAGTTCGGGATAGTGATCTGGTTGCGCAAAGACTGCATCATCGAGCGGCTTGGTACGCAGGTTTCGCCACGAATGCAAGGTGCCTCCGCTGTGGTCCCGCCCCATAATCACCGCGTCGAGAATGCGTATAGTTCTACGCAACCCATTGTTTTCTTCACGGCTTAACACCCGCTCACCCTCAAGAAGAAATGCGCGCGTTGCCTCTAGGGCTGGCCGAATGGGGATGGCTTCTCGTCCCGGCTGATCGATCAGCGGAAGTTCTTCCAGAAAATCGGGGGACGTTCGGAGCGCCCCGGCTGTGTAGATAGTCACGGACGTAGTCCCCACGATAAGGTTCTTCAGCTCCTGAAACCCATCAATCCTCGGATCCGCAGTGCTGCGGCACTGTGACAAAACAGAATCGAGGTAAACTGCGAAAGCCTCGAGAATCGAGGCTGAACTTTCCGGGAGGTACTTGCGCGAGGATATGCTGGCTGCGGCATGTGTGGCTTCCAGTTCGATAAGGGTTAAGCGGCACTTCCCGGTTGGGGCGTCAACCGAGACTTCGACGAAATCCGGAATCCATCCTGGACCGACCTTCATTGCTGCGCCTGAGTACACGTAATCGATGTTCCGCGCTCTACGGAGAGCCATGAAGCCATCGTTTTCTCTAGAACTGTCGAGGCGGAACAGGAATCGTGTAGTCACAGATTACCTAACGTTTAGTCAGTAATCAGCATATCCGTCGCCCAACTTGAAGGCAAGATCGCGGATTAGCGCATGGTGGCGGCGAGCAGGCTGTCCTTGGCTTCTTCCATGAAGGCAATGACCTGCTCTCGTTTCACGGTAGGAAACCCTTCCAGAAAATCATCAATCGAATCGCCCGCTTGCAAATAATCGAGCAGCGTTTGAACGGGCACGCGCGCGCCAGTAAAGCAGGGTGTGCCGCCCATCACGTCGGGGTCAACGCTGAAGATTCGTCGCTTCTTCACACCCAAATTGTACGTGGAAATGGCCCCGAAAGCAAGGCGGGTTACGGATCGATCATCCCGCCTTCCGCGCCCACCTTAACTTGGCCGGCGAGGAACGCGGATTGTCGTGGCGTTCGACGGGCGAAGGACGAATAACTTCCTGCGCGATGTCCGAGTAAAAACCGTCGCGAAGGCCGGCCTCGAACGACTTCTTCACACGACGGTCTTCACCGGAGTGGAACGTCAGGATGGCAACGCGACCGCCGGGATTGAGACACCACGGAAGATTCCGCAGGAAACTGTCGAGCGCGGAGAATTCGTCGTTGACGGCGATGCGCAACGCCTGGAACACGCGGCGAATGGAGTCGTCCCGCTCCTCGTCCGTCGCCACGCGCAACAGGGCGCGGTGGACGGTATTCGTCAGCGCCGTCGTGGTCAAAAATGTCTTACCCGCGAGAAGATCGGCCAGCACACGCGCATGCGGTTCGTCCGCATTTTCCTGCAAGAGGACGACAAGCTCATCGGCGCTGATTTTTTCCAGCAACACTCTAGCGGGCTGACCGCGCGATGGATTCATCCGCATGTCGAGCGGACCCTCAAACTTCACCGAGAACCCGCGTCCCGGATCATCCAGTTGCATCGACGAAACTCCGAGATCGGCGAGCGCCATGTCGACACCGGAAAGTTGCTCGGCGGCGAGTATCTTGCCCAGTCCGGCAAAATTGCTGCGGTGCGCCACGAATACGTCCCGGTCCAAACCCCAGTTCGCGCAACCGCGCTTCTGCCTTTGGCAATTCGATGGGATCAACGTCCAGCCCGATCAGTCGTCCGCCGGGTTGTAGTTTCGGCAAGAGTTCGCGGGCATGTCCGCCATACCCAAGTGTGCAATCCGCCACGACCTCTCCCGGTTGCGGCTTCAACACCTCCAGAATCTCCGCCACCATGATCGGACGGTGTGTGCCCGCGGGCGTCTTGCCGGACGCGAGCACTTTCGCAACCGTCTCACCATAACGCTGCGGGTCGCGCTCCTTGTATTTCTCTTCGAACCGACGCGGATTCTTCCCGGAGTAACGCGGACGCCGCCGGTGCGGCGAAGCGGGAATCGGCTCGGGTGATGGGCTGTCGCTCATGGCGCGGTCATTGTACCGCTGCGTACAGAACCAACAAAGCGGTTTGTTCAACCGAGGATTTTGCGTGGTGCATCTGGACGCTACCACTGAATTGTAGCCGCGAATCCTATTCGCGGTGTGTTCTCGCCGCGAAAGAGTTTCGCGGCTACAAAAATCGCCTTCCATTGGTGGCACTGCTTGGATACGCCCGATTTTGCGTGGATGATGCGCGGAAACAATCTACAGTAGCCGCCCATGAGCCTGTCCAGTCGACAAACCCGCCAATTACGGTCGCTCGCGCAGCGGCTTGATCCGATCCTGCACCTCGGCAAAGCCGGCGTGACCGACGCGTTTGTCGCCAGCGTCAACCAGGCCCTCAACGATCACGAACTCATCAAGATCAAGTTCACGGCGTTCAAGGAGACGAAGAAGCCCCTCGCCGAAGAGATCGCCACACGCACGAACGGCGAGCTGGTGGGTATCGTCGGCCATGTGGCCGTGTTCTATCGGTTGCAGCCCGATCCCGCGAAACGCCGCGTTCCATTGGAATCATGACGACAGGCGATTCCACGGAGACGTCGGGCCGACCACTACTGGAGTGGTTGCTGGCGAAATATCCCGACACACCGAAGAAACGCGCGAAACAGTGGATCACGGCGGGACGGGTCAGTGTGAACGGAGTCATCCTCCGCCAGCCGAACCAGTCGATTCCCGACCCGAAGGGCGCGCTCGAGTTGTTGGACCGGCGCGCCACGGCTCTCGATTGTGGAAAGGACGGCTGGCAAATTCATCCACGCGTCGCCATCCTCTATCTCGATGCCGCGCTCGCCGTCGTGAACAAAGGCCCGGGCCTGCTCTCGGTGCCGGCGGAACCCGACGATCTCTCGGCCCTCAACATTCTCGCGGATTTCCTCGCCGGTAAACTGCGCGCGTACGACCGCGGTGTCGATGGACGCGGTTACTCGCTGCCGCCGGCGTATCGCCGACTGGAGCCGCTGCCCGTCCATCGCCTCGACCAATACACCAGTGGCGTGTTCTGCATGGCGATGAACCCGGCCGCGCGTCAACGCCTCATCGATCAATTAAAAGTGCACAGCATGAAGCGGGAATACGTGGCCTACGTCAAAGGCCGGCCATCCAAGCCCCAGGGCACATGGCGGAATTGGCTGAAACTCAGCGATGATCAATTGCGGCAGTTCGTCATCTCCGAAGCGGACGCGAAAGCGGCCGGGGACGAAGCGCAGGAGGCCATCACCCACTACGAAGTGGTCGCGGAATTTCCGCTGGCCGGCGAGCCGGCGGGTCGTGACCAAGCTTCGGGTGCGCCTCGAGACGGGCCGCAAACATCAAATCCGCGCGCAGGCCGCGCACGCCGGTTTTCCGTTGGTGGGCGATCGGACCTACCACCCGAAATATCACGGGGACGCCCCCAAAGCTGCGCGCATCGATTTCCCGCGCCAGGCGTTGCACGCCGAAATCCTGAGCCTCGACCACCCCGACAAACCCGACGCGCGAATGACCTGGACCGCAGCCCTGCCCAAAGATCTGCGCCAACTCGAAGCCAATTTGCGATCGAGCCGGGCGTGAGTGCGCGCCGAGTCATCATCGTGGGCGGCGGCGCAGCGGGATTCTTCGCGGCCATCACCTGCGCGGAGGCGAAGCCCGACGCCGATGTCACCATCCTGGAAAAGTCAGCGCAGTTTCTCTCCAAAGTCCGCATTTCCGGCGGCGGACGATGCAACGTGACGCATGCCTGCTTCGATGCACGCGACTTCGCCACCCGGTTCCCGCGTGGCGAGCAACCGCTCATCGGTCCATTCCAACGATTCCAGGCGCGCGACACGGTCGCCTGGTTCGAAGCGCGAGGAGTAAAACTGAAAACGGAAAGTGATGGACGCATGTTTCCCGTCACGGATTCATCAGAAACGATCATTAATTGCCTCGTCGAATCCGCTAAAGCCGCAGGTGTAAAACTCGTGGCGAATTGTGGCGTGCAACGTTTGTCAAAAAAAGCAGACGGCAAATTCGAGGCGACGCTTTCCACCGGCAAAACGGATGCGTGCGACCGCGTGTTACTCGCGACCGGTGGATGTCGAACCGCTGCCGCGGGGCAGTTGGCGGTTTCGCTGGGGCATACGTTGGAACCACCCGTGCCATCGCTCTTCACCTTTCACACGGCCACGCCCTGGCTGCACAAGCTGGCGGGAATCTCCGTTGATTCGGCAGAGGTATCAATCCCTGGCACAGGTCTGCGCGAGCAGGGCGCGGTATTGGCGACACATTCCGGGCTCGAGTGGACCGGGCGATCCTGCGTCTCTCCGCATGGGGTGCGCGGGAATTACACGACCGCGACTACCAGTTTCCGCTTCACATGAACTGGCTGCCACACCTCGACGCCGAACAGGTCGCATCGGAGTTGAATGCGCGTCGGGAACAGCAACCCGCCAAGCTCGTGGTCAATACCCCCATCGCTCCTCTGCCCGCTCGTCTCTGGGAACAATTGGTTCTGGCATCGAGCATCGCCGCGGACACACGCTGGTCACGTCTCACGCGTGCGGCACAGCATCGACTCGTCCAGCAGTTGACCCGTACGGAACTGGCCGTGACGGGCAAGAGCTTGAACAAAGACGAGTTTGTCACCTGCGGCGGCGTCCGTCTGCGCGAAGTCGATTTCAAAACCATGCAAAGCCGCCTCTGCCCGGGACTCTATTTCGCGGGGGAATTGCTCGACATCGACGGCATCACCGGCGGCTTTAATTTCCAGGCGGCGTGGACCACGGGCTGGATTGCCCGGGCAGGCGATGGCCCGGGAGCAGGGTGGGGACTTGAACAGGGGCGGTCGGTGAGTACAATCCGCCCGTGATCGAGCCCGAGATGCTATTGACCGCGTATCAACGCGGCATTTTCCCGATGGCCGTGGACAAACGGGGCCGCATCGGTTGGTTTTCTCCTGACCCGCGCGCGGTCATTCCGCTCGACGCGCGGTTCCACATCCCGCACGGCTTGCGGCGCGTGTGGAAACGGTGCGTGATCCGGGAGAAGTGGGAGGGCGAGCCTCCCGGCGAGCCGAAAGTCGTTGCCCGCGGACGCGGCTCAGCAGGAGCGTCGCCCTACAAGATAAACTTCGAAATCACTTTCGACACGGATTTCGAAACGGTCATCCGCGAGTGCGCCCGGCACGGGAAGGCACATGGATCTCCAAAGGGATCATCGACAGTTATGGCAACCTGCACCGGCTCGGTTACGCGCACAGCGTCGAGGCGCGGCTCGACGGCAAACTCGTCGGCGGCCTGTACGGCGTGGCGCTGGGCGGCGCGTTCTTTGGGGAAAGCATGTTTCATCGCGTGACGGATGCGTCGAAGGTGGCGCTCGTGGCGTTGGTCGAACGGCTCCGCGCGCGCGGGTTCGTGCTCCTCGATACGCAATGGACCACGCCGCACCTGCAGCAATTCGGCACCTACGAGATTCCCCGTCACGAGTACCTCTGGCAACTCGAACACGCCTTGAAGCTGGACTGTCGGTTCTGAGATGGCACGCAGTCAGGTCCAGTTGCGTTGCGGCTCGTTTACCGGTAAAATGTCCGAAGAAAGGTTGGTTGGATGAGCACGTTGCATGAAGCGGCCTCGATGGGGCAGATGGATTTGCTGGAATCCCTGCTCGCGGCGCACGCGGACATCAACGGCCAGGATGGTCTCGGCTGGACGCCGCTGCATTGGGCCGCCGAGGCCGATCGCCCCAACATTGTGAAGCGGTTGATCAACGCGGGCGCCAACGTCAACGTGCGCGACACCGGCGGTTCGACGCCGTTGCACCGCCGCCGGGATGGGGAGCCGGGCGATCATCGAGTTGCTCGTGGCGCACGGCGCGGATGTGAACCTGCATAACGGCTTTCGCTGGACCCCGCTGCATACCGCGCTGTTCTCGGAGCACATCGACGTGGCCGAGTTGTTGGTCGCCGCGGGCAGTGAACTCGATATTTTCAGCGCCGCAGGTCTGGGCATGACGGAGCGCGTCGCCGATATCCTCAAGGCGAAACCGGATTTGGCGCGGGCCAAGGACGGCTATCACTCGACTCCCCTGCACTGGGCCGCGCGCAACGGCCACCAGCAGGTTGTGGAACTCCTGCTGGTCGACGGCGCGGAGGTCAACGTGGTGAGCCGGTACGGTTCCACGCCGTTGCACCTCGCCGCGGAATACGGACGGGAAGCGGTCACCCGTCTGCTACTCGCGAAAGGGGCGCAGTTGGATTTGAAAGGCAGGTATGGTTCCACGCCCCTGCATTGGGCGGCCCGCAACGGTCACACGACCGTGGTGGAATTGCTCATGGCGCACAAGGCCGATGTCAATGCGGTGAATGGGCGGGGGTTGACCCCTCTTCGCGTGGCGCTCAAGTACGGTCGCACCGAGACGGCGGAACGATTGCGGCGGTTCGGCGCGCGCGAGTAAGGCCGGGTCGATGATCGCTTGCGCGAGACGCGGTTACGCGCCATCATGAGCCTGGCATCGGTGCTGAGGTTTTCATGAACGATATTGGCAAAATTCTGGTTCTCGTCGGGCTCGGGTTGGTGGTGCTCGGAGGACTGCTCTGGTTGGGCGGCAAATTGCCATCAGTTCGGCCAGCTGCCGGCGATATCCGCATCGATCGCGAGCACTTCAAACTGTATTTCCCGCTGACCACGTGCCTGCTTATCAGCATTCTGCTCACGTTGCTCTTCCGTCTGCTCGGGAAAGGGGATTAAATCGCCATGAAACCTGTTCTTCACGTCCGTTGGACTGAGGCGATTCGTCGCCGCTTCGCCCTTTCCCGGCTCGCCATCGCCTGTCTCGTGTCCCTCTTCGCGCCCTTCGCCGATGCCGCCGTCCGCTACCCGGCCACCATCATCAGCGGCGCGACGACCGGCTATGTCGATACGTTGGTTTTCCCCTCCAGCATGACCGTTCCCAACCTGCCCGGCGGCAGCACCCTCACCGTTCCCAGCGGCCAGTGCGTATTCGTGCCCAATGGAGTGCCAGGATCAGCCCGGCGGAACGCCACGGATGCCATCGACTCACGGTTGCTCGCAGGCAAGACCACGTCATTCCTGACATTCGCCAGCAATGGACTCGCCGTCTATCAGCGTAACACGAACTTTTGGGGAGCCAGCCTGGATTTCACTTGCGTGGGCGTCTGGAACTCGACGCGGATGGTTTCCAGACCAACAACAACACTCGCAGGGCGTGTGTGCTCATATCCTCCAATGTCGTGCTGTTTGCCGCGCACTACCCGTGCATCGTCGGCTCCACAAATCGGTGGCTGACCACGAACAACGTCGTGGTCAGCCGAATCATCACGGCCACCAATGCTGACGGGATTGCTGGCACTGACCTGGCGATAGGACTTCTCAACAGCCCGATTCCCACCAACCAGATTACACCAGGCGCTTGTGCTTGGCGATTCGTGGACAAAGCAATTCCCGTCGCTGGCCGTCGGTCAGCCGGTGATGGGGTTTAACCAGTCGTACCAGGCCTTCGTGTTCACGGTTAGGAATCTGCTCGCAAACGGCCTCTCCATATTTACCGCGCCCACGACGGCTTTGGAACAACCCTTTGGCGGGTCGGTCGCGTCCGGCGATTCCTCCAACCCGGTGCTCATGTTTGTCAACGGTAAGCCTGTTATCCTTTGCACCTGGCACTTCGTGAATGCGGGTGACGCGGTGACGGGACACACGACGGCACTGAACGACGCCATCGCCGCGTTGGGGGGCGCATCGACCAGCAACATCGACCTCGGCCACTTCATCAGTTTCCAGCCATGACCCGCGCCATCCTTTCATGAAGACGTCGGAATTCGACTATCTTCTGCCCCGGAGTTGATCGCCCAGCAACCGCTGCCCGACCGGGCCGCGTCCCGGATGATGGTGGTCGAGCGCGCGACCGGTGAGATTCGTCACGACGTGTTCCGTCACCTCGACCACCACCTTCGCGCGGGAGATTTGCTGGTGCTCAACGACACCAAAGTCATTCCCGCGCGCATTTGGTCGCACGATCCGGCTGTCGAGTTGTTGCTCGTCGAAAAAATCGGGTCGGATCGCTGGACGGCCCTCGTCAAGCCCGGCAAACGGGCGAAACCGGCGCCACGTTGCAATTTGAAGAAGGTGTGACGGCGGTGGTCGAAGGGGAGACGAATTTCGGCGGGCGGACATTGCGTTTTTCGGGCGACGTGGAATCGTATCTCACGGCGCACGGGGCCGCGCCGTTGCCTCCGTACATCAAACGAACGACGCAACCCCTCGACGTGGATCGCGACCGGTACCAAACCGTGTTCGCGCGTACGCCGGGCGCCGTGGCAGCGCCGACGGCCGGACTGCACTTTACCACGGACGTGCTGAAACAACTTCAGGCGACCGGCATCGGACATGCATTCATCACATTGCATGTCGGCATTGGCACCTTTCGTCCCGTGAAGGTTGAGAATGTCGAGGAGCACAAGATGCACGCCGAGAGGTTTTCGATTTCGGCGGCGGCGGCGGCGGCCATCCGTGGCGCGGATCGCGTGGTGGCCGTGGGAACGACGGTGGCGCGGACTTTGGAATCCTGCGGTAACGTGGAAGCACGGGCCGGCACGACGGACATTTTTATCCGCCCGCCCCACACGTTTCGCCACGTGGACGTGCTGCTGACGAATTTTCATCTGCCGCGCTCGACGCTGCTGATGTTGGTCAGCGCGTTTGCCACGCGGGAGCTGATTTTGAAGGCGTACGAGGAAGCCGTGCGCGAGCGGTACCGCTTCTTCAGCTACGGCGATTGCATGTTGATCTTGTGAGGGGGGGCGGCTACCGGCGAAGTATTTTTCGGATCGGCCGCTTGACGTTATGTCAATTCTGACATATCTTGTCCCATGAAACATGAACAGCAAACCGCTCCGGTGGATTCATGGCGAGGTGAAAACCCCGCCCATGAGCCGGGACGCCCGACGAGAGATCGGTTTCCTGCTCCGGGAATTGCAGGACGGTGTCCGGCTCGCGATGCCGCAGTCCCGTCCGATGCCGGTGATCGGGGCGCGCTGCCACGAGTTGCGGGTCAACGACGTGAGCAAGACGTGGCGCGTGGTGTACCGGCTGGACGCCGACGCCATTGTAATTTTGGAAGTATTTGAGAAGAAGACGAACCAGACGCCGCTGGCAGTCATTGCGGCCTGCCGGCAACGGTTGAAGCGATACGAAGAGGCACAGTTATGAAGAAGTTGAAGAACGGATGGGTGCAGGGCTCGGCCCAGGAGTTTTTGGGGTTGTCCGACGCGGACATGGCGTACATCGAGACCAAGCGCGCTCTGGCCGCTTGTCTGCGCGAACAGCGGATGAAACGGCGCCTGACGCAAACGGAACTGGCCGCCCGGCTGGAAACCAGTCAGTCCCGCGTCGCCAAGATGGAGTCCGGCGATTCGACGGTCTCGATTGACCTGTTGTTGCAAGCCCTGTATCGCATCGGCACCAAGCGCCGCCAACTGGCCGCCCTGCTCTGAGTCCGCGCCAGCAGCTACCGATCCCCCCGCTCGTCCGTGCCACCATTTTCTGTTGGCGATTCAACCTCTTCTCGGAAACCTTCACGACTCCCTTCGCGCAACTTCTCGTCCGCCATCGCTTGGTACGTACTCCCGGAACTTCTTCAAGGTACGGTCTTCGGTCGCCAGTCTCTCGGCGACATCACTCAGGAACTGCTCAAGCTTCTGGTCTCCGACTCCGACAGTTTTTGCTTTATAGAAGAATTCGTGTGTTATGTCGCCCCATGCGTCCTGCAGTTTCGAGCGGATTTGAACCTCACAGAGGATGCGCCCAGGTACAACGGTAACCTGATCCTCTACCCTCTTGACGCTATCATAAGTCACCTCAGCGAAAACATGGATGGCACGGTAGCCCGCAGGCTGGGGCTTTGAAATGTAGTCTTTAACCGGGTGGATGTTCTCGTCGGCCACAACAAAGTGGCTTGATCGCTTAATGAAGCCGAGCAGACCATGGCAGTCATCCACGAACCAGCATACAATCCTAGCTCCGATCAGATCTTTTACCACTTCTGTCGGATAATAGAATTGTGGCCATCCGTCTAGTTTCAGCTTCGTCAGAAAACTGTCTAACTTCTTGACTCTGGTCGTTACTTGCACAGCCTCTGGTGGCAGACGGTGGTTAATCGTATAGGCAAGGCAAAGCTGTTTGAGTTCGATGCGGAGTAGCTCTGCAATCTGCTCCAACTCCGCCCCGTATCTAGCGTAAAAGCGTCGAGCCCTATCCTTAAGCTGTTCTGGAGTCAGTTTCTTCTTCTTTTTCTTTTTCATGTCTGACCGCCCACAGTTCCATGGTATGACTCTGGAATCGGGGGGTCAACCCGATTTCAATATTGGCACATCGCGAGAGGGTTCAAAAAGGGCCGCGGCGCGGGTGTCTTGACAGCCTCGACAACAGGCTGTGCGCCGGGTTTCGACTGGTCGTTCCCACGCCTTCAACCACCGGATGCGCTACCCGCACAAGCTTTTCGAGAATCTCTACCCACTCTAAAAACTGTACCTGTCGCCGGTCAACCATCGCGGCGTACACTGAGAACGCGGATTCCTGTTCGCCGCTTTGAATTAAGGACACGGCGCGACGAACATGGGAGAATACCGAGTCAAGCACTCCTGCCCTTTGCGGCGACTGCTGAATGCTCTCAACAATGCGAGGAGCACCCGTAAGCCGTCACCGTAATGACTCTACTGATTTACAGCTTCGTCGGGAGTATCAGCAAGGTCATACTCGACGCCTTTTTCCAATTCCGGCACGGGGAATTTGGAACCGAGCGGATGCTTCGTAAGTGTAACTCTCGATGCGAAGATATGCCCGGTATGGCTGGCTAGGCCGCAGATCCTCCCACGCAATATGCTAACGTCGGCGTCGAACTCGAAATAAATGGTTCCGCGCCCGACGATCCCATCATGGTTTTTACGTTTGTCGTAGTTGACGGAAAACACCCTCCCACCCAAGTATTTTCCATCGAATTCGTCCACGACCTTCTTACCTGTGGTCGGAGACGTAAAGGTGAGAGTTCCGCCAACTCCATGGCGACCGGCCTCAAAATCGCACTCGACATCGAACTTGCGCGTTGCTTTGAGCGGCAGTTGGTCCTCAAGGACGAAACCCATGCCGCTCCAACTACCGGTGAGATGGTCGCGAAGAAACTTGTGCATCTTGGCTGGATTGATTCTTCGCGCAAGCTCCACAATAAACGGGCTGCCAATCCCCGCTAGGCCCAGCTCAATCAGGTTCGTGTAGTCCAACATTTCGCACCTCGCCTTCTTCAGCTTTTCGCCAAGAAGCCCCGAGCGCCATGCTCGGGTTGCTCGGCTTCATTCGTTTTTCCGTTCGGGCAAGCCCACGCCCGACGCCTCAGCACCCGACAACGGTTACCATATCCCACAATAACTACAGACTGTCAACAATAAAAATAATTATCACTACACATTTACTACAATTGTAACATTACAAATGTATTGCAAATGTAGGGCGGTTGTATAGCTTGGTGTCTGGACTTTTTTCAACTGGAGGAACCATGATTCAAAAAAGAAATATGTCGCAGGAGGAGTTGATGAAAGAAGCGTTAACCCAGCAGGTGAACGCTTGGGCGGTATTGCGGTTGTTGCGCGAAGCTCGCAACTCCCGTCGGGTACGCTCCGATGCCAAGACCCTGACAGAGAGGGAGGCGCTGACGTTGTTCCTTGTGGCGGAGTTCTCGCAAGAGGTTCGCGCTCAGACCCTTACTCAACTATTCGGCATACAGTATTCGAGTGCCGCGCACATAATCACCAGCTTGGAGAAGCGAAAGTGTATTAAGGAGGTAGAACGCGGCGGTCACCTAGAGGTGCTGGAGAATGGCCGTAAGCTTTGGGGGAATATGAAGTTTGAGAAGCCTCAACCTGGCATGATGTGTACTCCGAAATGAATATTACGTCCGAGATGCTCGAACACCAACTGGGTCGCCTGAGTTCTTTGATAACTACAGCGAAGAAGATCTTCACTGAGGAGTTCTTTGATGAGCCATCGGTAAGGGTTGATTGAACGGTAAGAAGGACAACCGTCACCGCTTTTGGGCATTCGCAGACAGTCTCCTCGCCTTCACTCTGACGAAGTCTTCAGCTCGCTTACCCGGCGGCACCAGCCCTTTCCAAGTACGCCTTAACCGTTCCCGGCGGTCGAGCTTGGTGCGGCGGGAGACCTCCTTGTACGTGCCGTGGCGGTCGTAGAGCAGTTGGCATTAGACAGGGAGCAGGTTGTGACCCGAAAGTGAGCCGCGCGGGACGGCACAACAGACATTTTTATCCGCCCGCCCCACGCGCTTTCGCCATGTGGACGTGCTGCTGACGAATTTTCATCTGCCGCGCTCGACCCTGCTGATGTTGGTCAGCGCGTTTGCCACACGAGAGCTGATATTGAAGGCGTACGAGGAAGCCGTGCGCGAGCGGTACCGCTTTTTCAGTTACGGCGACTGCATGCTCATCCGGTGACGATTTTGTACACGTCAGTGGCATGCTGCATCCATGAAAGTTCGCGCTAATCGTTCAGCGAACAGTTGAATCTCCCCAAAAACTGCTTGGGCACGCTGAGTGCTATTTATATTGCGTGGCGATTTGTCGCTTTTGGCCGCCTGATGACGGAGGAGACAGTGGCGATACGGAAACCGGCGATTTGGAATACGATACTGATTTTGGTGCTGATTGCGGCAGCGGCGTGGCTGGTGTCGCAACGTCAGACCGGCACCCGCGTCGTTTCCGGCACCGTGGAGGTGGATGAAGCCCACGTGGCGTCGCGGTACGGCGGCAGGGTCGAGAAGATCGACGCCCAAGAGGGTGACATACTGACCAACGGGCAACCCATTGTGGAACTCGATGCCGCCGAACTTCGCGCGCGGCGCGATTACACGGCGGCGCTGCTCGATGAGATGGTGCACGGACCCGGCCCGCCGAGATCGACGCGGCCAAGCATGATTGGGAATCGCTCAACGCCCAGCTCGATTTCGCCATGGCCGAAGCCAAACGCCAGCGCGAGTTGTACCGGCAGAACGTCAATTCTCCGACCGATGTGGATGATGCCAACAGCCGCGAACACAGCCTTCAGGAAAGCGCCGATGCGGCCAAGAGACGCTACGACCTGCTGGCGGAGGGCACACGGCCCGAGCGCATCGCGCAGACAAAGGCGCAACTGGCCGAAATCGATGCGCAGTTGGGCGAGATGCAGGTCGCGGCACCGGAGAACTGCGTACTGGAAGTGTTGAGCGTCAAACCGGGCGACGTGCTCGCGGCCAATCACGAGGTGGCGACGCTGTTGTACCTGCAACACTTGTGGGTGCGGGTCTACGTACCCGAGCCGTGGCTCGAGCTGATCCAGGTTGGCCAGACGGTGACGGTGCACACGGATTCTTCAAGCGAGGAATTCACGGGCACGGTCGAACAGGTCAACCGCGCGGCCGAGTTCACGCCCCGCAACGTCCAAACGGTCGAGGACCGCGTGCGCCAGGTGTTCGGCGTCAAAATCCGCCTGCCGAGCGACACGGGCAAACTGCGCGCGGGGATGTCGGTCGACGTCTCCTTTGCCAACGTCCCGCCGTTCCCGAAGTGATTGTCCCATGCCCCAGGAAGTCATGATCCAGTGCGACAACCTCACCAAGAGGTTTGGCAATTTCACGGCTGTCGATCACGTCAGTTTTTCCGTCCAGAAACGGTCGATCTTCGGGTTCCTCGGCCCGAACGGTTCGGGCAAGTCCACCGTCATCCGCATGTTGTGCGGCATTCTGGAACCGAGCGATGGCATGGGGCGCATTGCCGGCCACGACGTGTCCGACGAGACGGACGCCATCCGGGGAAAGCTGGGCTACATGTCGCAGAAATTCTCGTTGTACGACGAACTGACGGTGAACGAGAACCTGTTGTTCTACGCGCGGTTGTACGGCATCCACGGCGAGGCGATGAAGACGCGGCGCGACGAGTTGATCGCCCTCGCGCATCTCGGGCCGTATGTGGATCGGCGGGCGGCGTTGCTCTCGGGCGGCTGGAAACAGCGGCTGGCGATGGCCTGCGCGCTCGTCCACAAACCCAGTGTGCTGTTTCTCGATGAGCCGACGGCGGGAATCGACCCCGTGGCGCGGCGCGAGCTGTGGGATTTGCTGTTCGAGCTCTCGAGCACGGGGATGACGCTGTTCGTGACGACGCATTATATGGATGAAGCGGAGCGCTGTTCCCACGTCGGCTACATCTACATGTCCAGGCTGATCGTCTGCGGCGCGCCGTACGAATTGAAAAAACTGCCGGCGGTGAATCCGCCGGGGACCCGTCGTCTCGAGGTCGCCTGCGATCACGTCACGCTGGGCCTGCGGGCGTTGCGCCCGCTCGACGGGGTGCGCGCGGCGACGGCGTTCGGCCAATCCATGCATTTGTTGGTCGAGGAAACGTTGCCCGAGGAAACCATCCGCGAGACGCTCCAGGCGGTTGGCATTCACAACGTGGAGATCCGGACAATTGCGCCGTCGCTCGAGGACGTGTTCGTGGCCCTGACGGGACAGTACACGGGGGGGCAATCCTGATGTTCCCCATGCCGAAATTTCTTCGCGGTTTCCGCGCGATCCTCTACAAGGAATTCATCACCATTTTGCGCGACCGCACCACGTTGTACTTCATGTTTTTCCCCCCGTTGGTGCAAATCATCGCCTTCGGGTTCGCGCTCGACAACGACGTGAAGCACATGGCCATGACCGTCTACAACGAAGATCGCACCACCGAGAGCCGCCAACTTGTGGATGCCTTCGTGAATACGCAGACGTTTCGCGTGGTGAAAGAAGTGAACAGCGAAGCGGAATTGGAGGCGATGGTGCGCCAGGGAAAGGCCTATGTGGGGCTTCAGATTCCGCCGGATTTCACCCGCAAACTGCGCGCGGGACGGAAGGCGGACGTGCAGGTGGTGATCGATGGCTCGAGCTCGACGATCGCCTTGCAGGCCTTGAATACCGCGCTGGGGGTGGCCTTCCAGCAATCCGTGGGCATCCTCCTCAGCGACTGGCCTGCGCGAACTGCCGGTCGAAGTGCGGCCGCAAGTCCTTTACAACCCGTCGATGCGCGCGCCGAACTTTTTGTGCCGGGCGTCATCGGCACGGCGCTACAGATCGCCACGGTCTTCGCGGCGGCGATGTCGATCGTGCGCGAGCGCGAGCGCGGCACGCTGGAAAACCTGTTCGTCAGCCCGATGTCGCGGTGGGGATTGATGCTCGGGAAACTCGTGCCCTACCTGTGTATTTCGATGACGATGGCGCTGTTCCTGTTCACGATCCTGCGGTGGGTGTTTTTCGTGCCGATCCACGGCAGCCTGGTGATGCTGTTTGTGGCGGCGCTCGTGTACATCTTCGCGCTCATCAGCCTCGGGTTGCTGGTGTCCACCAGGGCCCGGACCCAGAACGAAGCGCTGCAGATAACCATGACGATCATGTTGCCCTCGATCTTTTTCTCCGGATCCATTTTCCCGCGGGAGACGATGCCGTGGATTTTCTACGCGTTCAGCGCGGTGTTGCCGGCGACGTATTTTATCGAATTGATGCGGGCGATCATCCTGCGCGGGGCGGGTTTCCTGGAATTCTGGCGGCACCTGCTGATTCTTACCATCATGGGCGTCGCGCTCTTCTCCTTGTGCGCCCTCCGCTTCAAACGCAAAATCGGGTAGTGCGCTGACGGCCCTCATCCTTCATGTAGGCGCACCCTTCACGGTGCGCAGGCTAAAGCCTGCGGCTACCAGTCGAACTTGCGGCGGCAGCCATGGGCCGTGCATATCAATTATCTAATTGACCGAAGCTGTTGCGAGTGGCAGTCCAAGCCCTCAGCAGAGGTTCGGCGCTTGTTTTTCCAGGTACGCCTTAACCGTCCGGTGATCCAGCTTCGTGCGGCGGGCGACCTCTTCATATGTGCCGTGGCGGTCGTAGAGCAGTTGGCAGTAGCCGGAGAGCAACGTGTCCGCATCGACTGATCCGCGGTCGATCCCATCCCGCAACCGTGACTGCAAATCCGTGCGCGACGGCCTTGTGGTCTCCTTCGTAATGTTTGGTCAGGAGAATGCGGCGGACGGCTTGTTCGAGTTCGCGCACGTTGCCCGGCCACGGATAGTTTCTTCCCAACGCGCTATCGATGACGGAGTGGACGAGGTCAACGGCTTCGGGTGACTTCTCGCCGGTGAGCCGCAGAACCAGGTGCGCCACGAGTTCGTCGAGTTCGCGGGGGTCTTCCGCGATGCGCTGACGCAACGGCGGCACGGTAATCACGTCCGAGCAGAGACGATAATAGAAATCATCACGGAACTGGCCCGTGGCGCGGAGTTGGTCGAGTGGTTTGTTGGTCGCGGCGATCACGCGGCCGCGAAAACGCAGTGTTTCGTGGCTGCCGACGGGTGAGAACGTGCGCTCTTGAAGTACCTGCAGCAGTTTGATTTGCACGGGCATGGTGGCGTCGCCGATTTCGTCGAGGAAAATCGCGCCGTGCGGGCTACAGCGGGCGAACACGCCTTCGTGTTCCTTGACCGCGCCGGTGAACGCGCCTTTCTTGTGGCCGAACATCTCGGATTCGATGAGCGTCTCGGGAAATTGGGACAGATTCATCGCGATGAAGCCGCGCATGAAACTTTCCGGAACCAGCCCCGCCCCGGCATCGAACGGGATGAATCCCGACCGGCCAATGCGCCGCCGCCGCCGCGCCCTTGCCGTGCCCGGTCTCACCCAGCAGCAGCGTCGAGAAATCCTCCATGCGGTTCCAGAGCTGCCGTTCGTACGAGCGGATGTCCGCGGTGAACACGTTGTTCCACAGCCGGGCTCTCGAATTCTTTCATGCACGGGCTGCGCGCCGATCAGCCCGCGGTCGATAAAGTAATAGGCGCGGCGGATTTGGTAGAAGATGGCGAAATAGCGGCGCGCTTCCGCGGCGTCAAAACCGCGACGGACAAAGAGCGCCAGCGCCTTGCGCGCGAATGGCACGGGCACGAAGCGTTCCCCCGCCTCGACCTGGTCGGTGATGAGTTGATCGAATCCCGACAGGAACCGGTGCAGAGATCTCGTAAAGGAGCGCATACTGAAGAAGTTCACGGTCCTTGCCGGTGACCTGCTTGAGATTGGTCACGTCCCGCCACGTGGAGTTGGTGGAGCTGTTCATTCCAGCGCTCGACCGTCAGCTTAACCTGTTCCTCGTATGGGATGGACGTATCACAGCCCGCGATCCGGCGCTGCTGTTCGAGGTATTCGTCACTGAAGGGATTGATGTACGACGCTTGCGAGACAATTTCCAAAAACTCACGACTAGAAGGCGGGAGGCTCTTGGTTGCCATACATTCTATGTATACCACATGAGCATTAATTGTTCATATAAAATAGAAACCGCATAAGGCTTGCTGCTGTAAGTGTTTATACATCAGCTGGTTGTCATGTTGGAATTTTATTGGCACGGGATGCGCATAAGGGGTCGGCAGAGGCAAACATGAAGACGCTGTAACCAACCCCGAGTTTCCTGGCAGCCGTCGCCGCGGTCGCGCTGATCGGTTTTCCCATCATGGGTGGTCCGTTGGATGGCACGAACGATTGCTGGTTCCGGTCACCTTCCTGACCGCCCTCACTTTCGCCGGCGTCGCGATGGTGCTGTGGCCACTTGGGAATCCGACCAGCGCCAATACCGAGGAACTACTCAAATGAATCGAATCATCTCAATACTTATCATCGCGGTTTGCACCCTTGCGGGCAGTGGCTGCGGAACTGTAGCCGCACACAATGGGAGACAACCAGCAGAGCCGTATAGTGGAGTTAGGCATTGGCCAACACTTGCCAAAGAGTGCTTTACAGAACCGGTCATGCCATGCCCGGTCTGGCCGATTGCATTCCCTGTCGTCCTAGCTGATCTGCCCTTCGAGGTCGCCTTTGACACGATTCTACTGCCAACGGACGCGATTGGCTGCTTGTCCACCAACAGGATCCGATTCGCGCAAGTGCACTTTCGCGACAGCATTTGAAGGCGGTTTCCGATCGGAACCAAGGACCTAGAACAATGAGCGATTCGACACTCTTGGCTGACGCGGCACAAACAACAACCGAAAGGGGTGATGCTCCGTTGGGACAACGGCGTCAGCCGAATCGGGGGCGGGCAAACTACCCGCCCCCTGCGATTTGGAGGGGAGCATGAAAATCCTACTGGTATTGCCGGCGGCGGAATCAGTGCGGGTGACTCGGGAGCGGCCCGTCGTAACGAAACGGGCGATGCTGCGGTTCAGTGTCCTGCCGTTGACGGCCGTGGCGGCCCTGACGCCAGCGGAACACGAGCTCCGGATCGTCGATGAAAACGTAGAAGCCCTTGATGTTGAGGTGGATGTGGATGTCGTGGGCGTGACGTTTATGACGGCGCTGGCGCCACGGGCCTATGAGATCGCCCGCGAATTCCGAGCGCGCGGCAAGACCGTCGTGGCCGGTGGATATCACGCCACGCTGTGCACGGAGGAAGTCCTACTGCATTTCGATGCCGTGGTGGTTGGCGACGCGGAAGGCGCATGGCCACAGCTTTTACAGGACATCGAAGCGGGTCAGATCCAGAAGGTGTATCGCAGCGCGAGGCCGGAGGCGGAGTTGCACACACCGGTCCCGCGGCGCGACCTATTGGAGTCGAACGCGAAACATTACGTCACGTTGCACGCCGTGCAGACCGGACGCGGGTGCCCTCACGGATGCCGGTACTGCTCGATTACGACGTTTCATCAACGCAAACATCGGCAGCGTCCGCTGGCGGAGATGCTGGCTGAACTGCGAGAGGTGCCGCGGAATTTCATGTTCGTGGACGACAACATCATCTCGGATCGGCAGTACGCGCGGGAACTGTTTCACGCGATGGCGCCTTGCGCAAACGCTGGGTGGGCCAGTGCTCGATTGAGATCGCGGACGACCCGGAGCTGCTGCGATTGGCGCAGGCGGCGGGCTGTCGCGGATTGTTCATCGGGATCGAATCGACGAATGCGGACAATCTGGCGGCGATGGGCAAGGCGTTCAACGACAGCGCCCATTATCGCGAGCGGCTCGCCCGAATCCGCCGCGCGAGAATCGGTGTCATCGCCGGGATTATCGTGGGCATGGACAAAGACGATGTCGGCGTATTCGAGCGGACGCTGCGGTTTTTGGGGCGGGCGCGGATCGATTCGCTGCAACTGAACATTCTGAACGCCGCTGCCGGGGACGCCATTGTTTTATGACATGGAGCGCGGCGGGCGCGTGACCGATCGTGACTGGAGCCATTACGATTTCCGACACGTGGTGTTTCGTCCCGCGGGCATGACCGCGACGGAATTACAGGACGGGGCCGACTGGCTGTATGCGCAGTTTTATCGGTTTGACCGCATTTTGCTGCGGTTTTTGCGGGGCGTCTTCGCCCTCGGCTGGATGCCGGCTGGTCCTGGCGCTGAAATTGAACCTGACCTATCGCTACGACAACAAACGCGAGCGGATTATCGGGCGGAACCCGGCGGGGGCGGCCGGGCGGGACAACTACGTCCTGTCGGCATTGCAGATGGCCGGAGCAAGCAGATTGCGTCTATGAACACGACAGCGTTACCATCGGAACCGAAGAACGGAATGGAGGTTCGCTCATGAGCCAACGACACATTCAGTGGTTGCAGGAAGAGTTGCCGACATTAGTGAGCAAGGAAGTGCTGACCGCGGATGCGGCCGAGCGGGTGCGACACTATTATAATGGAAGGGAGGGCGGCGCGCGCGGGCGGAGTCGGGCGGTGGTGTTGTTCAGCATCCTCGGCGCGGCGCTGGTGGGAAGCGGAATCATCCTGCTCCTGGCGCACAATTGGGACCAACTCTCGCGAGTGATGCGGACCGCGATTTCGTTCACGCCGCTGGTGTGCGCGCAGGCGATGGCGGCGTGGGTACTGTGGAAACGCCGTAACAGCACGGCGTGGCGCGAAGGGGCCGGGACGGCGGTGACACTGGCCATTGGCGCGACCATCTCGTTGATCGCGCAGACCTACAATATTTCCGGCGACTTCGGCAGTTTTATGCTGACGTGGACACTGCTGGCGTTGCCCGTGGTCTACCTGCTCGATGCCAGCATGCCGGCGGTCTTATACCTGGTTGGAATTACGGCGTGGTCGGGCGACGCACGATTCAACGGCGGGCAACCGCTCTGGTTTTGGCTGCTGGCGGGACTGGTGCTGCCACACCTGTGGCGGTTGACACGAGGAAATCGAACGCATCCGGGCGCGGTTGTAATCTACTGGGCACTAACAAATTGCGTGTCTATTGGCACTGGGTTCTGCGAGACTGACATGCTCTCCAACTGGTGGATCCTGATCTACGCGGGGGTGTTTACCACGATGTACCTGGTCGGCGAACGCTGGTTCGATGGGGCAGCCAGTTGGTGGCAGCGCCCGTTCCAGACCATCGGCGCACTCGGCGTGTTTGGGCTGGCGCTATTGTTGACCTGCCAATGGCCGTGGCGCCAGACGGTGATGTCATGGAAAGGCGGTCAACCAGCCGGCGAACTGGCGGTGGCGGCGGTGTGGTTCATCCTCGCCGTTTTGCTATGGGTCGAGTCACTGGTTCGACGGCGGCTTGCCGGTTCGATGTTCGGGGCAATGCCGGTCGTTGCCGCCATTGGTTATCTCACTGCGGTAGGACGAGGAGGCGACGTGCTACTAGCGACGGTTCTGTTCGACGTCTTCCTGTTTGTGTTGGGGGTGGGGACCCTTTGGCGCGGGCTGCGCGAGGACCGGCTGGAGTGGTCAACGGCGGCATGTTGATGCTCGCGGC
Source organism: uncultured Verrucomicrobiae bacterium (assembly GCA_963766065.1). Lineage (GTDB taxonomy): Bacteria > Verrucomicrobiota > Verrucomicrobiia > Palsa-1439 > Palsa-1439 > Palsa-1439. The sequence continues at coordinate 99,006 of CAVYAC010000045.1, read as the reverse complement.
GCTGATTATCACGCGGTTTTTTGACAGCGACCTGGGATTTGTTGTGCGCGGGCTGGCGTTCATCGGGGTGGGCATCGGCTTTCTCGCGGCGAACGTGGTGTTGATCCGGGGAAAGGAGCCGTGGCATGAAGACATCGAAACTCTTGATTGGCTGTTTCGCATTGGTCGCCGTCGCGCAACTGACCGTGCCGGAGCTGGATGATCGTCAGTCACGAACGAACGTTGCTGACGGGCAAAGTGTTCAAGTTTCGCACGGCGCCGGTTGACCCTTACGACGCGTTTCGCGGGCGTTACGTCCGGCTGCAGATCGAACAGACGCCGTTGCCGATCCCTGCGGGGGCGCAGTGGAAGATCGGGCAGGAAGTGTTCGCGTTGATCGAGACGGATGCGACCGGCTGCTCGAGGTCGGGCGAGCTCCGCGCGACCAGGCCCGACGGCTGGCCGTACCTGACCGTGCGAGTCAACCAAATCGCAGGGCCGACGGCCTGGTTGCTTGTGCCACTCGATCGCTTCTACATGGAAGAGAACCTTGCGCCCGCGGCGGAGAAAGCCTACCGGAGCATTCTCGTGCTTCGGGACGGGATGCGTACATCACGGTGCGGATTCGGGATGGGGCTGGGGTAATCGAGAACCTGTGGGTCGATGGCGTGCCGATTCATGAATTTGTGACCCGAAAGTAAACCGGGCAACGAATCAAAAACCGCGGGGCTTCCAAAGAAGGAAGAAGGCGGGCATCTGGCGGTCGTCGTTGCGATCGGTTGGTGAGCGATGGGAGTTGTTTCGCGCACTTGTCAGGCAGATGGATGGAGCCTACACTCGGTCAAAGAAGACCGAACGATGAGGACTCCCGAGACAAGACAAGAGGCCGCGGGTGAAAGTTTGCCGATCGCAACCACGGATGCTGGCATCTCGAAGGCTACAGGCATCGCCGACAAGCCCTGGGTTCTGGCCATCGTGCTGTTGGCTCTCACGGTTCTTGCGTACCTACCGGTGTGGCGCTGCGGTTACATTTGGGATGACGATGCCTATGTTACTCAGAATCGGTTGCTGACCGCACCGGATGGGCTGGAGCGCATCTGGTTTTCGGCGCACCGTCAATCGCAGTATTTCCCGCTGGTGTACACAACGTTGCGATTCGAGCACGCGTTGTGGGGCTTGAACCCGATGGGCTACCACCTCGTTAATATCGTGGTGCATGGTCTGAATGCGTTGCTGGTCTGGGTGGTGCTGAGAAAGCTCGCGCTGCCCGGCGCGTGGTTGGCCGCGGCCATCTGGGCCGTTCATCCCGTCAACGTCGAGTCGGTCGCGTGGATTACCGAGCTCAAGAATACGCAGTTGACGTTGTTCTATCTGCTGGCGTTGTTGGCGTGGATGAAGTTCACCGCCCGAGAGACCGGGAGTCTGTGGCGATACTATGCGTTGGCGCTTGTGTTACAGGCACTGGCGCTATTCAGCAAGACGACGGCTTGCACGCTGCCCGCGGCGCTGCTGCTCGTGCTCTGGTTGCGAAAGGAACCGATCGGCCGGCGCCGGCTGGTGCAGGTGGCGCCGTTTATGGCGCTGGGCATCGCGATGGGTTTGTTGTCGGTGTGGTGGGAAGTTCACCTGGGCAATTACGACAAAGTACTGGATTACTCGTTCGATGGCCTGGAGCGGGGGCTCATCGCCACGCGCGCCTTGTGGTTTTATGCAGCGAAGTTGGTGTGGCCAACGAAGCTGATGTTCAGTTATCCGCGTTGGGAAATCAACCGGCACGACCCGCTCCAGTACACCTGGCTGATCGGGTGCGTCGCCGTCGCGCTGGTCCTGTGGTGGCGGCGGCGGGTATTGGGCCGGGCGCCTGTTGCGGCGGTCGTTTTCTTTGTGGCGGCCCTCTCGCCACTGTTGGGGTTTATTCCACTCTACACGTTCCGTTACACATTCGTCGCCGACCACTACCAGTACGTAGCCAGCATTGGCCTGATTGCGCTGTTCGTGGCGGCGGTATCGAGTCGTGCCGACACCTGGCAACTGGGTACGCCCCTGCGATGCGCCCTCTCAATCCCGTTGCTGTTTGCGCTGGGGGCACTCACCTGGCGACAGGCACACATTTACCGCAATGAGGAAACACTCTGGCGAGATACCGTCGCGAAGAACCCTGCAAGTTGGATGGCGCACAACAATCTTGCGGGGGTGCTCCTCGAATCGGGCCGGACGACGGAAGCTCTGGAAGAGGAGGAGGGACAAACGCTACGGATCAAGCCCGATTGCGCTGAGGGACATTACAATCTTGGGAATGTACTCATGTCCATGGGCAAGGTGGACGATGCCATCGGGCGTTACGAGCGGGCGCTACGGACCAACCCGGATTTTGCCGCCGTGCACTACAGACTGGGGCTGGCGCTTGCCCGGCAGGGTCGGATGACGGAGGCGGTGGAGCACTGGGAGCAGGCGTTGCGGATCAACCCGGATTACGCCGACGTGCACGACAAGTTGGGGGTGGCGCTTGCCCAACTGGGTCGGATGCCGGAAGCGGTGGAGCACTGGGAGCAGGCGGTGCGGGTCAACCCGGATCTCGCCGACGCGCAGAACCGGCTGGGGCTGGCGCTTGCCCAGCAGGGTCAGATACCGGAAGCGGTGGAACATTGGGAGCAAGCGTTGCGGGTCAATCCGGACGTTCCCGGAGCCAACTGCAATCTCGGGATCGTCCTGTGGATGGAGGGCAGGAAACAGGAAGCCATGGAGCATTTCGAGCGGGAATTGCAGGTCCACCCTGGCGATGCCCAGACACACTACCAACTGGGGGTCGCGCTGGAACAAACAGACAAGATTGAGAGCGCCATTGAGCAATACAAGCTGGCGCTGAAATTCAATCCCGGCATGGTCGATGCTCAGAACGGGCTGTCACGATTGCAAGACGGGAAATAGTCTTGGTTCGCAAGTATATGCACATCAACAATTTTGAATGTGTGTGACTAATGAGTCGGGGGATTTCCTTGTCGATGATCAAATGGCGCCGGCCCGCCCGCCCAGCAAATTACTGCCAAGGAAGTTGGATACAAGATGAAATCTGCGTCTCCACCAAAGAGTATGACAATCCGTTGCGTATTCGTTACCGAATTGCGTCTAATTTTGTTCTTGCATCCCGGGCGGAGATGATCAATAATGGTTGACTAGGAGAGGGCATTTATGTAGTAAGTGGGGGCGCACTAAACAACGACCGCTTGGGGCCGAAGCGAGGGTTCCAAACGGCGCGATAGGAGAATTCAGATGCGGAAGATGACAATCGGTTGGTTGCGGAAAAAGGCGCGCGCCTTTACGCTCATCGAGTTGCTTGTGGTCATTGCCATTATCGGGATTCTGGCAGCGATGTTGTTGCCGGCCCTGAACAAAGCCAGGGAAAAGGCCAACGCCGCCAGGTGTATCAGCAACATGCACCAGTGGTCCTTGGCGCTGGGCATGTACCAGGACGACTGGAACGATTATTTTCCTTACGACGGGTATGCCGACAATCCAGTTGTCGTATCGCAGAACAAAGAGGCTTGGTTCAACGTCCTTGCTCCGTACATTGGCCAGCAGCCGCTTACAAATTTGTATCTGGATGGCAAGTTTCCAACCCCGCGAAATGGCAGCGTATGGGTTTGCCCCAGCGCGACCAATAAGACCCCGAGTGTCAGCCTAAACAACGCCGTTTTCTATTATGCGCTGAGTGTATGCACGCATCAGGAAGGCGACACGAGCATTCGATTCCGTCGCAACCAGTATGTGATGCCGGCCAACACAATCGTCTTTTGTGAAGAGCCAGAAGACAGCTACCCGGAGACGAGTGGCATCTACGACGTTGTAACGCGGCACAGCGGCGGATCGAACTTTGTCATGGCGGATGGACATGTGGAATGGGTCAGCTTTGGGAATTTCTGCAGGTCGGGTAATGCGAACAACTGCCCATTCCCCATGGGCTCTATCCCTTGGGATGAGAGTGGAGTTAATGGCGATTGGAAGGGAGACGTACAGTATCACTGGTGGCCCTTTGTCAATTCAAACACCTCCGCCACCGGCGGGTAATCCGTTGGCGTGGCACAGTAGTTGCAGAAACTTAACACATCAAACGGTCAGGCGTAACAGAGGAACGAGACGATAATTTGCGGGAACGTTCGGGAGTTGGGATTTAACAGACGAAACAACTGAAGCAGCGATAGGGAAAGGATGAGGGTACAGCAAATGAAAAAACTATTGGGTTTGATGGCGGTGCTGACGGCATTGGGGTTGGGAACAAGCGCATTTGCGGGCGCCTTTACGGCGGGCGACATCGTCGTCTACCGCGTCGGCAATGGGTCGCAACCCCTGACCAATCTCGGCCAGTCCGTCTTCCTGGATGAGTACACGACGAATGCAATTTACGCCGCTACAACCAACGCTTGCAACTGTGCCACCCCGCTCCAAACGATCCCGATGCCGTCCGCTTGGGTCGGCAACCAGGCCCCGCTGATTGCCGATGGCGCTTCCGCGCAAGACGGCATCATGAACCTCTCCGTGGACGGCCGATATCTGGTCGTGCCCGGGTTTGGGGCCGCAGTCGGTCAACTTACCAACCTATCTGGCTATGCTTTTCCCGGAATATCCACCAATGCTGACGTTGGAGGTTCGTATGCCACCAACGTGGTTACAGAAGCCGATGTTCCTCGTGTGATCGGGCTGGTTGACGGGAACGGTAATGTCTACACGTCAACCACGATCACAAACCGCAACGAAGAAGGCGACGATATCCGCACGGCGACAAGCCTTGATGGCACCAATATCTGGTATGCAGGCGGAGACGGATTGCGCGTCAAGTACACGACGCGGGGGTCGTTGGTGTTGACCCAGGTCTGCGCGAACAGCTCACTGGAGCCCTCACGGGCAGTGGGTATCTACAGCAATGCATCCGGCTATGCACTCTACACGGACAAGAACGTCGAGTTCGCCGTTGCCATGAACACCACGGCGATATACACGAACATTGTCGGTGGTGTTACGAATATTGCCACGGTCAACCCGTTCGGCGGAGCCTTGCCGGTGGTCACTTACCCCACGAATTTTACGCAAGTTAGTACCAACGTGGTACCCCTCTCTGCGCAGGCCTTCACGATGTTCAGACTCGAACCGGGGCCGGTCCCGCCGACACACTGTACCTTGCTGACAGCACGACCAATTTCCCCGGTGAGTCTCGAAACTATGCTGGCGCCATTTTGAAATTCTGTAACGTAGGCGGTTCCTGGGTCTTCCAAGGGGCGATTGGGGCGGAAGATGCCCTCGGGGTGGCGGGAATCCAGAACGGGTCGAGTGTCCAAATTTTCGCCACGGAAGGAACCAATGATGCGATGTACTACTACAACGATACCAGCGGGTACAATAATCCGATCGGTCAACAGAACTCAGCCCAGATATTTCTCACGGGCTATCTCAGCGGGCTCGTGAATGCTCGCGGCGTTACGCCTGCCCCGCAGGGAGGCGACTCGGGCACGATAACCGGTCCAGCACTGATTCAGGTCGGTCCGCCGTACGGTCCGTATTTCCGTGGGCCTCAAGGCGGTCCATTCACCCCGACCAACGGCGTCACCTACTCGGTGGCCAATTTCGGCACCGTGAGTTCGGGTTGGGCGGTGACGTTTACGGGCTTCACCCCAAGCACGTGGGCGACGGTCACCCCCTCCAGCGGCACACTGGCTGCCGGCGCCAGCACGACGGTCACGATCACGCCCAGCACGGTCGACAGCGCCAACAGCACGAATGCCAGCCAGCTAAATGGCGGACAGTCGTATACGGGTAACATCCTCTTTCATACCGGCAACGCGGCCGGCAAAGCGTACTACACAAACACGGCTACATTAGTTGTTGACGCGTTCTACCTTACGCCAACCACCAACTTTGTTTCCCAGGGTGAGCCTGGCCTGTTGTCGTCGTATAGTCCGTCCAACGCGACCTACGTTCTATCCAACGCGACTCCCGGGATACTGAACTTTAGCGCGTTCACGTCAAACAATTGGGACACTATCAGTGCCACAGTAACGGGAACCGGATCTATCAACCAGGTCACCGGCAACACGCTGACCGGCAGCGTGCCCGGCTTCGGAGTGGCGAATATCACGGTGTCACTTGACGCCAACGTCAATAGCTTGGTCAATCCCGGTAGCTATGACGACTACCTCACGATTAGCAACGCCAGCGCCAACACTCAACTCGCCACCATACCCGAAATCATCCTCCAGGTCGGATTCGGCATCTTCGATGACTTCAGCACGTACGCGGTGGGCAACGTTGTCGGTCAAAACAACTGGCGGGTGGGCACTGCAGCCATCGCGAGCCCCGTTCAAATCGTCAACGCCACCCTGCCGGGTGGTACGATCGCCTCTAACATGTACGTGGTACCGGGTGGCTGCCCGAGTGACACCGGTTCGGCACAGCAACCGTATAAGTACGTCTCGTCCGGGCCGCTGACGAACGAACTGTTCGGATGCGTGACCAATATTACTGGATGCCCCATCAACTGCGTCACGAATATTACCGGTTGCGTCGCCAATCCCACGTACGCCATTACCGGTGTGTTGATTACCTTCACCAATGCTCCCACTGCCTCGAACTACGTCTTCGAGCAGGGCAGCACGGGCCCGGCTTGGAACGATGCCGGCATTGAAGCCAATGGCGGCGGGTACTCGTGGACGACCGAACTCGACGCATATCAAACCGGCGGCGGGCCAGAGGGCAGCGCCATCTACAACTTCAACCAGCAGTATCAGGTGTTCTTCGTGACGGACTTTGGTGAGTCCAACGCGTGGGTCTTCGTCAACCCGCCGGGCCCGTCAATTGACCCCACGGCCGAAGCCTTGGTGAATGATTCAGGCGTGCTGTCCACCAATCTGGCCGTGTACAGCAACGGGGCCGGTGCTGACGCTTGTCCTGGCGCCGATTGCATCGGTACCAACCCGCAGGGTTGGGAAAGCATAACCCTCGGCCAGTATAGTAGCTGCCCCGGCACGGTACAGCCGGGCTACTTTGTCACCAGGGTCGCCGCTTCCACGAACTATGCCGATGTGTGGAACTGGCTCAATCCGTCACAGGCACCGACGTGTTCTCCGCCGACGGCGAGCTTCACGCCCGCTTCGGCCAGTGGAGCCGCGCCCTTGACGGTGCAGTTCACCGACAGTTCGACGCCGAACAGCGGTACGCTCACCGCTTGGAGCTGGACGTTTGGCGACGGCGGCACGTCAACGCTCCAGAGCCCGAGCTACGTGTACGCGACGCCGGGAACTTACACGGCGTCGTTGGTTGTCAGCAATTCGTGCGGAGACAGCAGCACCAATTCGGCGACGGCGACGATTAGCGTCTACGATCCGTTCGCGTGGTGGCAGCAGCACTACGGCCTCACCGGCGCGTTAAGCGGCGGGAACGCCTCGTACACGGGCGATGGCATGAGCAACACCAACAAGTTCATGGCCGGCTTCAGCCCCACGAACGCAGCGGCGTACCTGCACATCATCAGTATCTCCAAGGCGGTGGTGGCAGGTAGCACCAACGTCACAGTGACCTATCTCGGCGCCAGCGGTGACAACACCTACACGCCGGGGATCGCGTCGCGGACCAACATACTGGAATACAGCACCGGCACCGGCAACGGGAGTTACACGAATAGCTTCCTGCCCACGGGCCAGACCAACATCCTCAGCGGTGGAACAGGTCTGGGTACCAATGCCAGCATGACGGACTCGGGCATACCAGCCGTTAGCGACCGGTACTACCGTGTTCGTGTGTTGCTGCCCTAACACGGCATCGAAATAACCAGCGCTGGCGCTTTCCGAGAGCGGGAGGCGCCAGCGTTTTTGTTTTCCGATTCAACGGTTGGATTTTCCCGGGGGTAGTGTCCAGCTTCTTTCACAGGCACAACGGGTGCCTGAGAAGACGCCCAGCACGGTGGCCAGACATCGTCCCGTTAACCGCATAGCTTTGACCTTCCGAAGGCTACGGCTTACGGGCGAACGTGCAGTCGCGCGAGTGCGTTCTGGGCCGGGGTGAGATCAGGCTTGATCCGCAACGCCTGCTCCAACTGCTCGATCCCCTCCGGTATCCGGCCCGCCTGAACCAAGGCGATCCCCAGGTTGCAGTGCGCCTCGGCGAAATCAGGCCTGATCCGTACCGCCTGCTCCAACTGCTCGATCGCGTCCCCAACCCTGCCCAAGCGCCCCAAGGCGCCCCCGAGGTTACAATGCGCCTCAGCGAGATCGGGATTGATCCGGAGCGCCTCCTCATAGTGTCCGATGGCGTCCTGGACTCTACCCGGCTCGTTCCAAGGCGGCTCCCAAGCTACAGTGCGCCCCGGCGAAATCGGGCTTGATCTGTAGCGCCTGCTCGAAATGCTTGATCGCTTCCGGTATCCGGCCCGATTCCATCAAGGCATTCCCGAGATTGTTGTGCGCCTGGGCGTAGTCCGGCTTGATCTGTAGCGCCTGCTCCAACTGCTCGATCGCTTCGGGCATCCGGCCCGATTTCATCAAGGCATTCCCGAGATTGCTGTGCGCCAACCAATTATCCTCGGTCACGTCCAGGGCATGGCGGAACAGTGTTTCCGAGTCCTTCCAGTACGCGACCTGAACTCTGGACAGCACCGCACAAACTGCCAGCACTGCCGCCGCCGCGACGACGGTAACCACCTTCAGGTTTTGCCACTTCATCGCACGGGACGGGGCACTCCAACACAGCATGATAAACAACCCGATCGAGGGAATATACATATACCGATCCGCCATCGACTGTCCTCCGACTTGCACCAACCCGATAACCGGCACCAAGGTTCCCAGATACCAGAACCAGCCGGTGACAAACCATGGCCCCCGCCGCCCCCCCCAAATCACCGCCGCCGTTATCCCGACCAGTCCTGCGCCTGCGATCATGACAGCTACCAGGGATACCGTAGCGGGAAGCGGATAGAAAACGGCCAACCTCACGGGCCAAAACGTTTTGCCTATGTAGCCCACATACGAGAGCAAAGCGTTGGCAAGCCTCATTCCCACAGGCACACTGACCAACGGCGCCACCATACCGCCGCGACTCTGCACCCAATAGGTCAGCGCACCCGACATGGCCCCCAGCGCGAGAAACGGCATCTTCTCTCCTATCAATCGACCTGTAGGCGTCGAGACACGCTCACCGACCGCAGATTTCGCCCATGGTGTTCGGCCTAATGGCCAGTAATCCAGCAGCAGCAACACGAACGGCAGCGTGACCACCATCGGTTTGGCCATTAGCCCGAGGACGTAAAGTCCCAGGGCCGACAAATGGCGCCAACCACCGGGTTGCTCAACATAGCGGACGTACGCCCACATCGCCAACATCCAGAACAACCCGCTCAGCACATCCTTCCGTTCCGTCACCCACGCAACCGACTCCACATGCAACGGATGCACCCCGAACAACGCTGCCACCCACGCGCTCCGCCACGTCGTCCCCGTCATCCGCCGCAACACCAAGAACAGCAGCACTGTACTCGCCGCGTGCAACAGCACATTCACCGCGTGAAGCCCGTCCGCGTTCATCCCGAACCATTGGCAGTCCAACGCGAGCGACAGCCACGTCAGCGGAAACCAGTTCCCTGCGTAGCCCGTGGTGAACGCCCACACCACGCCCGGAACCGTCACCCCCTCCCGCACATGAGGATTTGCGGTCACATACTCGTCGTCATCGTAATTGAGGAACCCGGCGTGGCCTACCGGCCAGTACACGGCGGCAATCAATACCGCGAGACACACGCAGATCAGGATGGACTGCCGATGTTGGCCAGAGGTGCTCATTCCCCAGAAAACACGGGGCGTCCTACACGGACGATCGTCGCGCTTCCGCACGACAGCCCCGCTGACCGGACCATTTTATTTGAGGCAGGCATGTAGTAGTCCAACAACGCACACTTTGAACCAAGTGTGTGGGTTTGTCCACCCGACGGGGGAGGCAGTGGTTCAGTCGCAAACGCCGCCGGACTCACCGAATCTGGGTTTGCCTGGTATTCCGGGGGAGATCAATTCAGCTTGGCACGGAACGGCGGGAGCCACACTCGGGAGATCTCGTGGGATCAACGGGAGGATACCCGCTGGATGGTCGCGCCGGCTGATCCAGTCAACCTTCGACGGGCGCTACGGCAAATCGGTTTGACCCATCAGGTAACGATCGCACTCGCGGGCGGCGCCGCGGCCCTCGTTGAACGCCCACACCACGAGGCTTTGGCCCCGGCGACAGTCACCAGCCGCAAATACCCCGGGGATGCTGGTCGAGTACATCTCGTGCCGGGCCTTGACGTTGGAGCGGTCATCCCGTTCGACACCGAGTTGTTGCAGGAGTTGGTCTTCCGGGCCGAGGAACCCCATGGCCAGAAGCACGAGCTGGCACGGCACGATCTTTTCCGTGCCCGGAACCTCCTTCGGCACGAACCGGCCTTTCTCATCCTTCTGCCATTCGATTTGGACGATCTCCACCTGGTTCAGCTGGCCCTGGTCGTCGCCGATGAATCGCCGCGCGGTCATGCAATACAGGCGCGGATCGTCCCCAAAGGCCGCCGCGGCTTCTTCCTGGCCGTAATCCAGCCGATACACTTTCGGCCACTCGGGCCACGGATTGTTGGCCGCCCGCTGGAGCGGAGGCTTGGGCAGAATCTCGAGTTGGATCAGGCTCTGGCAGCCGTGCCGCATCGCCGTGCCCACGCAATCCGTCCCCGTGTCACCGCCGCCGATGACCATCACGTCCTTGCCCTCGGCGGAAATGAAGTCGCCGTTGCGCTGTCCGTCCAACAAACTCCTCGTGTTCGCCGTCAGGAACTCCATCGCAAAGTGCACGCCGCGAAGTGGGCGGCCTTCGATGGGAAGATCGCGCGGCTTGGTCGCGCCGGCGCATAGCACGATCGCGTCAAATTCCTCCAGGAGTTTCTTCGCGGGATAATCCTTGCCGACTTCCGTATGGGTGACAAACATCACGCCCTCCTGCGCCATCAGGTCGATCCGGCGCTGGACGATGCGCTTGTCGAGTTTCATAGTGGGGATGCCGTACATCAGCAACCCGCCGATGCGGTCGGCCCGCTCGAATACCGTCACCGTGTGGCCCGCCCTGTTCAGTTGGGCCGCCGCGCACAGGCCGGCGGGGCCGGAACCGATCACCGCCACCTTCTTGCCGGTCCGCGCCTTCGGCGGCTCGGCCGTCACCCAGCCTTCGTCCCACCCGCGGTCGATGATCGCGACCTCGATGTTCTTGATGGTGACGGGTGGCTCGTTGATGCCCAGCACGCAGGAACCTTCGCACGGGGCCGGGCAGACCCGGCCCGTAAACTCGGGGAAATTGTTCGTCTTGTGCAGTCGCCCGAGGGCTTCCTTCCACAGCCCGCGGTAGACCAGATCATTCCACTCGGGGATCAGGTTGTTGATGGGACAACCCGACGCCATGCCGCTGAGCAGCGTCCCCGTGTGGCAAAACGGGATGCCGCAATCCATGCAGCGCGCACCCTGTTGCTGGAGTTTCTCCACCGGCATGTGCCGGTGAAACTCCTTCCAGTCGTGAGTGCGTTCCGCCGACGGCCGGTCTGCAGGCAACTCGCGTTTGATTTCCAGGAATCCTGTTGGCTTTCCCATGCTTGCTCTTTAACGGATGTCAAAAAATGTTACAAGGGTCAAAAAACCGGCGACAGGGTGTGGCGACAGCCACTGACAGTCCCAACGGTTTCATCGGTTCGAACGCGTCAATTTCCCCCCACCCGTGCGAGATCGTGGGCGTTCTGTTCGAAGGCGGCCATGACCGCTTCGTCGCCGCTCAACCCGGCGGCTTTCACCCGCTGCGTCGCCTCGATGACGCGCTTGTAATCTTTCGGCATCACCTTGACGAACTGGGGCGCCATCTCCTCCCAAAGCTTCAGGATGTTGCGTCCGCGCTCGCTGTTCGTGTATTCCACGTGACGCTGAATCATGGCCCGGACTTCCTGGATTTCCTCGGGGTCCACCAGTTTTTCCAGTCCGACCATCGCCAGATTGCACCGCTTGGGAAAATCGCCGGCGACATCGAGCACGTAGGCCACGCCACCACTCATCCCCGCCGCGAAATTGCGGCCCGTCGAGCCGAGCACCACCACGCGCCCGCCGGTCATATACTCGCAACCGTGGTCACCCACCGCCTCCACGACCGCGCGCACGCCGCTGTTGCGGACGCAGAACCGTTCGCCGGCCATCCCGCCGATGTAGGCCTCGCCGGCGGTGGCGCCGTAAAACGCGACGTTGCCGATGATGATGTTTTCCTCGGGAACAAATGTTGACCCCATCGGCGGATAGACGATGATTTTCCCGCCGCTGAGCCCCTTGCCCACGTAATCGTTCGCGTCCCCCTGAAGTGTGAGGGTCATTCCTCTGGGGATGAACGCGCCGAAACTCTGTCCCGCGCTGCCCTTGAAATGCAGTTTGATCGTGTCCTCGGGCAGACCTTCGGGCCCGAAGCGGCGCGTCAGCTCGCTGCCGGTGATCGTGCCGACCACGCGGTTCGTGTTGTTGATGGGCAGTGTGGCGTGCACCTTCTGGCGGCTGGTCAGGGCCGGCTCGCACACTTTCAAGAGCAACTGTTTGTCCAGCGATTCCTCCAACCCGTGATCCTGGGCGATCATCCGATGACGCCCCACGTCCGCCGCGACGGCCGGTTGATGGAACACCTTGGAGAAATCCAGCCCGCGGGCCTTGTAGTGATCGACCGCCTTCTTGACGTCCAGACGGTCCACGTGCCCGACCATTTCCTCGATCGTGCGGAAACCCAGTTGCGCCATCCACTCGCGCACTTCCTGGGCGACAAACTGCATGAAATTGACGACGAATTGCGGGTCACCGCTGAATTTCGCCCGCAATTGCGGGTCCTGCGTCGCCACGCCGACGGGGCAGGTATTGAGATGGCACACCCGCATCATGATGCAACCGAGCGTGACCAGTGGCGCGGTGGCGAAACCGAATTCCTCGGCGCCCAGTAACGCGGCCACCACCACGTCGCGACCGGTCTTGAGCTGGCCGTCGGCCTCGACATAAATGCGGCTCCGGAGATTGTTGAGCACCAGCGTTTGTTGCGTTTCGGCCAGACCGAGTTCCCACGGTGTGCCCGCGTGTTTGATGCTGGAGAGAGGCGACGCCCCCGTTCCGCCATCGTGGCCGCTGATAAGCACCACGTCCGCGTGCGCCTTGGCCACGCCCGCGGCGACCGTGCCGACGCCGATCTCGCTGACGAGTTTCACGCTGATGCGGGCATGCAGGTTCCCGTTCTTGAGATCGTGGATGAGTTCCGCCAGGTCCTCGATCGAGTAAATGTCGTGATGCGGCGGTGGGGAAATCAGGCCAACACCGGGTGTGGAGTAGCGCACCTTCGCGATCCACGGATACACCTTGGCGCCGGGCAGTTCGCCGCCTTCGCCGGGTTTCGCGCCCTGCGCCATCTTGATCTGAAGTTCTTTCGCCTGGGTCAGGTACTGGCTCGTCACGCCGAACCGTCCGCTCGCGACCTGTTTGATCGCGGAGTTCTTGCTGTCACCGTTCGGCATCGGCTGGTAGCGTTCCGGATCTTCGCCGCCTTCGCCCGTGTTGCTCTTGCCGCCGATGCGGTTCATGGCAATCGCCAGCGCTTCATGCGCTTCCTGGCTGATCGAGCCGTAGCTCATCGCCCCGGTCTTGAACCGTTTGACGATGCTTTCGACCGACTCGACCTCCTCGATCGGAATCGGTTGCGGCGCAGGTTTGAATTCGAACAACCCGCGCAATGTGCACAGCGCCTTCGACTGGTTGTTGACCAGCGCCGTGTATTCCTTGAAAACCTTGTAATTGTTGGTGCGCGTCGAGATCTGCAGCTTGTGGATCGTTTCGGGGTTGAACAGGTGGTATTCGCCGTCGTGCCGCCACTGATATTGCCCGCCGGGATCCAGCGTGGCGCCGTTGACGGCCCGGGGCGGGAACGCGTGCCGGTGCCGCAAGCGGATTTCTTCGGCGATGACATCGATACCCACGCCCTCAATTTGGGACGCGGTCCCGGTGAAATACCTGTCGATGACCGAGTGGTTGAGGCCGATGGCTTCAAAAATCTGCGCCCCGCAATAGCTCTGGATGGTCGAAATCCCCATCTTGGCCATGGTTTTGACGACGCTCTTGGTGACGGCCTTCAGGTAGTTCTTGACCGCCTTCTTGTGGTCGATGTCCTTGAGAATGCCCTGGCGAATCATGTCGTCCAGTGTCTCGAACGCCAGATAGGGATTGATCGCGCCCGCGCCGTAGCCGATCAACAACGCAAAATGATGGACCTCGCGCGGCTCACCCGATTCGAGCACCAACCCGACCCGCGTGCGCGTGCCTTCCCGGATCAGATGGTGGTGCATGCCCGCCACAGCCAGCAGGGCGGGAATCGCCGCATGGTCGTGGTCGATGCCGCGATCGGACAAAATGAGGACGTTGTGGCCCTCGCGGATGGCCTTGCTCGCCCTGGCAAACAGATTATCGAGTGCCTTTTCAAGCCCCTGACCGCGCTTGTTCACGTTGAAAAGGATCGGCAAGGTGATCGACTTGAAGCCGGGTTGGTCGATGTGCCGCAACCGCTCGAATTCCTCGTTACTAAGGACGGGACCCTTCAGTCGAATCTGGCGGCAGCTTTCCGGTTGCGGATCCAGCAGATTCCTCTCGGGGCCGATGGTCGTGTAGGTTGACGTGATGATTTCTTCGCGGATGCAATCAATCGGCGGGTTGGTGACCTGCGCGAACAACTGCTTGAAATAGTTGTAGAGCAATTGCGATTTGTTCGACAGGACAGCCAGCGGCGTATCCGTGCCCATGGAACCGAGCGGTTGCACGGCGTCCCGTGCCATGGGGGCCAGCAGGATGCGCAGGTCCTCAAACGTGTACCCAAATGCCTGCTGCCGAAGCAGTACCGTGGCGTGGTCGGGTTGGTGCACATGTGACGGGTCAGGCAGGTCTTCCAGGTACACCAGACTCTGTTTCAACCACAGGCGATATGGCTGCTCGGTCGAGGTCTTCTGTTTGATCTCTTCATCCGCGACGATCCGGCCCAGTTCGGTATCCACCAGGAACATCCGGCCCGGTTGCAGGCGACCCTTCTGCAGGACGCGCTCCGGCGGAACATCGAGCACACCGACTTCCGAGGCCATGATGACCCGGTCATCCTTCGTCACATAGTAGCGGGAGGGACGCAGCCCGTTGCGGTCGAGCACCGCACCGATTTTCAAGCCGTCGGTGAACGCAATCGAGGCGGGGCCGTCCCAGGGCTCGATCAAGCACCCGTGATACTCGTAGAACGCCTTTTTCTCCTCGCTCATGCTCTCGTGTCCCGACCACGGCTCGGGAATCATCATCATCATCGCGTGCGGGAGCGAGCGGCCACCCAGGACGAGGAACTCGAGGCAATTGTCGAACATGGCCGAGTCGCTGCCGTCTTCGTTGATTATGGGCAGCAGCTTCTTGATGTCGTCGCCAAATAAATCGGACTTCAACAGCGATTCGCGCGCGTGCATCCAGTTAATGTTGCCACGCAATGTGTTGATCTCACCGTTGTGCGCAACGTAGCGATACGGGTGCGCGCGCTCCCAACTCGGGAACGTGTTGGTGCTAAAGCGCGAGTGCACCAGCGCCAGCGCGGATTCGACCGCGGGATCAGCCAGGTCGGGAAAAAACGGGTCAACCTGCTCCGGCATGAGCATTCCCTTGTAGATGACCGTCTTGTAGGAGAGGCTGGAAATGTAGAACCGGTTGCCGCCTTTGATGCCGGCGTAGCGGATACCGCGTTCTGCCAGCTTGCGGACCACGTACAGCTTGCGCTCAAACGCCATATCGTCTTTGATCTTCGCATCTCGCGCGATAAACACCTGGCGAACAATTGGTTCCGATGCGCGGGCTGTCTCGCCGAGCGAGGTGTTGAAAGTGGGGACGGTGCGCCAACCGAGCAGCCGATGCCCTTCGTTTTCAATAATTTCTTCAAAGAGCTTCTCGCACTTGTACCGTTCCGATGCATCCGGAGGCAGGTAGACCATGCCGACGCCATACTCGCCGTAGGAGGGCAATGCGATTTTTTCCTTGGCGCACACCTTCTTGAAAAACTCGTGCGGGACCTGCATCAAAATCCCGGCGCCGTCACCCGTATTCGCCTCGCAGCCGCACGCCCCGCGGTGGCTCAGATTGACGAGGACTGTGAGCGCCTGGCGGACGATCTCGTGTGATTTGCGGCCCTTGATGTTGACGACGAAGCCGACGCCGCAGGAGTCATGTTCGAACTGCGGGTCGTACAGACCCTGTTCCTCCGGCCAACGATACGGTGTGAGTGTGCGCCTGTTGCTCATTGCGTAGTTTCGTCCAACTCGCCCTTGGTCCCGATTATATGGCAAGTTTGCTTCCGGCTTTCAACGTCATTGTCCATCTTGATGGTAAATACTTACGGACCGCTCTCCCCTCAATGCCCCTTAAGAATCCGTGCCGCCCTTTTCGGGTTGTCCACCCGCAGGACCATTGCTCCCGTCAGGGCATTCGTCGGTGTGGCGCTGTAGGCGTATTCGATATTCACCTTGTTCCTGGCCAGTTTGGCGGCGATCTCCGCCAGTTCGCCGGGCTTGTTGCGCCCCTCCAGCATCAACACGTCCCGCTCGATCACCAAGACGCCGCGCTCGCCCAGCAGATGCAGAGCCTCGTGGGAATTATCAAGTACCATGCGCACGACCGCGTGATCTACTGCGTCCGAAACCGAGATCGCGTAGATGTTGATTTTCGCCGTCGCCAGCGCTTCGCAAACCTTCGACAACGTGCCCGGTCTGTTCTCCAGAAACAAGGCGAGTTGCTTAACGATTTTCATGACACAACCTCCGTACTCGGCGCTCTCGGCGACAAGATCAATCCCGCCCGTTCATTCCCGCGACGGGACGATGGGCGATAGTTACACCTCACACGCGATGAATTTCGGTGCAACATTTGGGGTTTTCTCGCCGCTCTTACAGCACTGAATTATTCACAAACAGCACTTTTATGTTGAATTCTAATCAGAAAGTAGCAAAAATATGAACGAAAACAAGCGAAATCTTTGGCTTCCTTGAACCGCCGACGAGAGTACTGTTATGCACACATTTGACGATCAGGAGCGCGCCATCCTAAAATCACTCATCCGCGACCCGCGCCAGAGTGATAATTACATCAGCAAAGTCACGGGCGTTCCGACCCCGACTGTGCGCCGCAAACGCAAGCGGCTCGAAGACGAAGGGCTGCTCAACTACTTCGCAGCCATCGACATGCAGGAAACGGGCACGGGGACCTTTGGCTCGCGACACCTGTACATCATCAAGTTCCGCATTGGCATTACCACCAAACAAATCGTCGATGAGATCAAGAGCGAGCCAAACGTGCGTTCGATCTTCACCGACCTCATCTACGAATCGCACATCGCCGAAATGGACGGGCGCGTTGCGCTGGTCATGATCATCGAAGGCAAGAACGACGCCGACATCATCGAGAATGTCCAGGGCAAGATCGTGCCCTCGCTCCGCAAGAACCACGGTCCCGACTCGATCGAGGAGATTTCCACCCTGCGCCTGCTCAGCCCCATCCGCGTCTTCCACAACTACGTGCCGCTGGTGAACATGGACAAAGGCATATTGCGCGGCGACTGGACGGACGACGCGATTTTCGTGGGATAGACTTTCCGGGGCATTCATGAAATCGGCCCGGGTCGCACAAAGTGCTTCGTGTCCGCGTGGCTCGATTGTAGACTTCCCGGCGCATGGGCGATACGAAGGTCATCTTCTGGGACGTGTACAACACGCTGGTCATTGCGCGTCGGGGTGATCTGGACGCACTGCTCAAACGCGAGACCGAATTGCGCATGGCGTTCGACCGGACGGCAAGGAATTTCAGCCTCCGCGCGGCCCCCGCCGAGTTACAGGAATTGTTCCTGCGCGAGATCCAGGCCGGGCGCGAGATGCGGGTTGGGGAAGGCATCGCTCATCCCGAAGTGCGCGTGGACGAAATCTGGTTCAAGCTGCTCGAAAAATTCCAGTCGGACGAGCCGCCCACGCTGAGTTTTGCCCGCGAGGTGGCGCTGTTCTTCGAGCGCCAGGCCAACCCGAAGGAGCTTCAATTCCGCGCGTTCGACGTGTTGACGACGCTCCAGAAGCGCGGCGTGCGGCACGGGATCATCTCCAACGGGCAATTCTACACGCCCATCGAATTGTCGGACCTGTTGGACGAAGAGAGCCACGGGGCGATTCGCACGTATGAATCCCTGTTCGATGCACGCCTGGTGTTCTTCTCGTTCGAACTCGGTGTGGCGAAACCTGATCCCACGGCTTTCCACCGCGCGGTCAAGGTTCTGACGAAGGACAACATCATGCCCGACGACTGCGTGTTCGTCGGCAATTCGCTGGCCAACGACGTTGCGCCCGCGCAACATATGGGGTTCCGCACGGTTCTGTTCGCGCCCGAAGCCGTCCCCGAGTCTGCCATCAAGCCCGATCTGGTGATCCACAATCTCGGTCAGTTGCTGGAGTGGGTGTGAGACTCGCAGTCCTGCATTATCACCTGCGCCCGGGCGGCGTCACGACCGTCATCCGCAATGCACAACGCGCCCTGGCGGGCCAATTCGACGTGACCGCGCTGGCGGATTTCGGTTACGACGAGCGTCCCGCGCGAAGCCAGGCCGAGTTTCTTGCCGGGGCGAACCTGTTGGCCGACCAACTTCACAAGCGGTTGCGGGGTGTGGAGGTCTTGCACACGCACAACATCGGACTCGGCAAACACCCGCGGTTGACGTACGCGGTCAAACTGCTGGCTCGTCGGAGCCGGATCAACATCATCAATCAAGTTCATGATTTTCCCGAGGACAACCGGCCCGCGCAATTGCATGCGCTGCGGTACTGCACCGGCAAACCCGACGACGCATTGTGGCGCGGGATGTGTTATTTCGACGCGCCAAACGTGGTGTGGGCGACGTTGACCACACACGATGCGGCAAAGCTTGCGTCACGCGGCGTTCCGTCACAGAAGATTCACGTTCTTCCCAACCCCGTGGATGACGAGTTCTTCTCCCGGCCTCCGCCGCGGCGCGCCGAGTTGCCGGAGGTGAAAAAGAAGCTTGCGGCATTCGCACGCGCCCATCATTTCCCCTTTGATCCGCAAAAGAAAATTCTCCTCTCGCCCATGAAGGTCATGGTTCGCAAGAACAACGAGGAAGCGGTCGAGCTGGTCAAGCACCTCCGGAAATATCAACTAGTGATCTCACTCGACGCGTCGTCCGCCACCGACCGGGCGTATAGCGAGCGGTTGAAGAAACGGATTTGCAGGGCACAATTGCCCGTGGTGATCGGTTTCGGCGTCGAACTGGAAAGCCCGTTGCCACTCTTTCATCTGGCGCACGCGATCCTGACGACATCAAAAGTGGAGGGATTCGGGTACACCTTTGTCGAGGGCTGGCTGTGCGGGAAGCCGGTGATTGGCCGCGACATTCCCGAGGTCACACAGGATTTTGTCGCGGCGGGGATGAAGCTGGATCATTTGTACGCCGAATTTGACGACAAAGCCGTGAGACGCGTGGAAGCATTTCTCACCCGGCCTTCGCGAGCACTCATCGAACACAATCAGCAGGTCGTGTTGAAGAAGTATTCCCTCCGCGCCTACGCCCGACGACATCGGGAATTATTGGCGCTTGTTTGCAAATAAACCACTCGTGTCCACCATAAGACGCGAGGTTCATGCGTGAAAACCGGCTACTCGAACTCCCCCGGGGGCGTGTGTTGGGCGGATTCGATGAGGTTGTGGAGATGTCGGCGGAGGACGGCGAGGGAGAAATGTTGTTTGGCGATGGCGAAATTGCGATCGGCCATGTGCTTGCGCAGTTCGGGATCGTTGAGCACGTGGCGGACCTTCTCGACCACGTCGTCGGAAATGTATCCATCCATGGTGACCGTCTCGAACCCGAGCGGCTCGATATCGAGCATGTAGACCGAGTAGCGGTTGACGAGGATGGGTTTGCGGAAATAGATCGCTTCGAGGAAGGCGTTGCCGAATCCTTCGTAGAGGCTCGGATACGTGATCAGGTCAGCATGCGGATAGATGTCCCAGAGCGAGAAAATCTTCTGGCCTTTATCATCGAACTTGCGCGTCTCGCTGAATCGATTGGCGACAAACCGGATGTCCACGCCTTCCACATGGGCGAGGTCCCGCAACCAGTGATAGTAATCAACCCCTTCATCGCCCGCGCTGTGCGACACGACGAGCTTGGCCCGCGGCTCTTTGAGCCGCCGCACCAACTCGATGGCGTGCTCGACGCCCTTGCGCGAAACCAGCCGGGTGGGTTGGAGAATGAGGATGTCGTCAGGCGAGAGGCCGATCTGCTCGCGCAAGTCGCGGGCGTACTCGTCCACGGCGGGTGGTTCGGTGTCGAAATCAAACACGTTCGGGATGAGCGACGCGGCGATGCCCTTGCGCTGAGCCAGTTCGCGAAGCGCCGGCGTGTTGATGACCACGTGTTTGATACTCGGCAGGCTCGGCGGAAATGAGGCGTCGAGGATGTCCTGCACGGCGTTGATTATAAACCGCTGCCGTTCCCAGTAAAAATCGTGGTGATGGGCGATGGCGTGGATGCCCGTCTCGGCGATGAACTCGGTCAGTGCCATGCCAAGCGGCAGATTCATGGGGATCGAGACGGCGTTTTGCGGAACCAGCATATCGAGGGAAAACCTCTTCACGAACTCGGCGATGCCGGCCTTCAGTCGCCGCCGCAGGTCATGGAGTTGGTCGGTTGTCACCGGTGTGCGCGTATGGGTCCCAAAACACTTCTGCTGAAGGGCGACGATCTCGGGATGGGCAAAGTGGGCCTCGGGCACGATGGTGCCTGGTTGAATTTCGGGATCGAGCTGGCCAGGCACAGAAAAACGCGTTGTGACCCAAATCGCGGCAAACGCGTGCCCATTTGATGGTCTCGAGGGTCACACCGTCGGTGCCAGCCAGCCGTGCGGAAACGAAGCCGATATTCATCGGCTGTTACTCTTGCGCAACTACTGCGTTTGAGTCAAGGTTACGAGTGAACGATATGGTGGCGGAACACAAGCTGGACGATGGCGCGTCGGGCTGGCAGGGAGCAAGCACCCATGAACACCAGATTGTTAAAAGCACTAGGAGTTCCGTGCGCGACAGTGTTTGCAATTCAACAGTTGAATGAAAACTGGAGGTAGCAAGTGCACCTGGGTACCCGGTAAACACCAACTTGGAGGAAGTAGTCATGGCCGATTTTCGTCAAAATGTTGTGCCGACCTTTACGCGGTTGGAATCGGAAAACCTCGAAGGAATGGAACAGCGGATCTTGAAAGCGTCCGTTCGCACGCCAATCGGTGTGATTATTCCCGCACTGTATGACGACCTTGCCTCACCGGCCATGCAGCAAATTGTCACGGAATTGGCCGACATGCCGTTCCTGCGGAGGGTGTATATCAGCCTGGATCGCGCCAGCGCAGAGGAATATCGGAAGGCGTATGACATTGTCCGCCCGTTGCAGGATCGGGCGAGGTTGTTGTGGAATGACGCACCAGCGGTACAAAGGATTGTCGAGAATGTCAATTCGGTGACCCAGATTGGCGGGCGTGGCAAGGGGCGGGCGGTGTGGATGGCGCTGGGCTATGCGCTGGGAAAGGCGGAGGTTTCAGTCCTGGCATTTCATGACGCTGATATTGTCACGTATGATCGCGCAATGATGGTGCGGCTGCTGTATCCGGTCGTCCATCTTCGCTACCAGTTTGCGAAGGCATTCTACGCGCGTCACTCCGACCGCCTGAACGGACGCGTGGCGCGATTGTTTTACTTCCCATTCGTCAAGGCGCTACGCGACATACTCGGGCAGCGCGATTTCGTGGATTACATGGCGGATTTTCGCTACCCATTGTCGGGTGAATTTGCAACGTTCGCCACCATTGCCAACGAACTGCGCTTCCCTTCCGATTGGGGGATCGAGGTGGGCATACTTTCCGAGATGTACCGCATCGTGCGGACGCATCGCCTCTGTCAGGTGGAGATTGCACCGCGCTACGACCACAAGCACCAGCAGGTCGGCGTCGATCCACAGGGCGGTTTGTTACGAATGGTCGCCGACATCGCACGCACGTTTTACACGCAATTGGCTTCCAGTGGTTGCGTTCTGAGCGAAGACTTCCTCGTTACTCTCAAACACACCTACATGGTCAACGCGCGCGCCTATGTCCGCATATACGAGGGCCTCGCCGAAATGAACAAGATCGAACGGCTCGATTCACATGCGGAACTGCGGACCATCGAGTCCTTCGCCAGCATCTTGGAGCAGGCGTTTCAGGAGTTTCACCAGCATCCTCTCGGTTCACCGCTGATCCCCGAATGGCGGCGTCTGGAGGTGGCCTTGGATGGGATTCTAACGGAACTAGTGACCGTGTTCGAAAACCCAAACGGTGAACTCTAACAAAGTGGCGCCGAGGATTCCAAAAGACGAATCGATGTTCAGCATTTGATGAAGAGATTTGGCGACTTCCCGGCGCTGCGTTGAAGAGGACTCGCCTTCCTTACGGTTTTCCTGGGGGAAGCGAAGTCCATATTCACTGATACAGTTCCTCGTGGGTGGTTGAGGTGTTTGAATCAAGGGCAGGAATGACCCGCGGGGCAGGGGGCTAACGCGGGCTGGACGAGCGCGCGCGCGGCGAGTATGCTCCCTACCGATATGGAAATGGCGACGAACAATATGATACGTGTTCCACCGGTCGTTGCCACGGCGGTGGCCGTGATCCTGTTGGCCATGGCTGGTTGTTCGAAGAACGAGTCCCAGGAGGCGCCGGTGCCGCCGCCGTCGGTGACCACGCTTCCGGCGACACAGCCGTTGCCCGCCTTGCCGCCTCCGTTGACCAACAATGTTGCACCGGTCGCGTCGGCTGCGGACACGAATCAAGTCAGCGCAGAGGATCAGGCGCAGGCGGAGTTGGCCGCGCAAGTGAAACAATTGGAGAACGACTACCAGAATACGCCCGATTTCCAGAAGCGGGTCACGATCATTTACGAACTTAGCTCCAACGATGACGCGGCGGATGTCGTCGACGCCCTGGCCCATCTGTTTCTAAGTGAAAAGGACCAGGAACTGAAGATTGATATGGTGCACTCGTTGAACGATCTCGACGGCCAGAACGACAAGAAACTGGCGATTCTCAGCACGGCCTTACGGGCTGATCAACCCAAGGAGGTGCGTCTGGAAGCGATTGATGGCATGGGGGATGCGCAAGACAAGCGCGGGATCCAGGTTTTACAGGGCTTTTTGAATGACCCGGATGAGGACGTCAAGCAGTCCGCGCAGGACACGATCGAGCAATTGCAAAACATGCCCGAACCAGCATCACAATCTTCCGAATCGCAAATTATGGGGCATGTAAATTAATAAAATGGGCCTCGCCTACGCACCGCGAGGGGGGTAAGATAATCGTTGACGGACGGGTGTGATTCCGCTATTTTTCACGCCCCTTCCCAAGAGGAACGAGGAAACATTCATGTACGCAGTCATACGAACAGGCGCCAAGCAATACCGCGTCCAGCCCGGCGACGTTGTGGAGGTCGAACTCCTCGACGGCGAGAAGGGCAAGGAAATCGCGTTGGAAGACGTTTTGTTGGTGGCAGATGGCGACAAGGTGCAGGTCGGCAAGCCCAATGTCAAAGGGGCGCGCGTGACCGCCGAGGTTGTCGACCCCGATAAGAAGGGGAAGAAGGTCATCGCCTTCAAATTCCGCCGCCGCGAAGGGTACCACCGCAAACGGGGTATTCGGGCGCATCATACCGTTTTGAAGATCAAAGAAATCATCGTATAGTAGCACCGTCGTCAGGAGTAACCCGTCATGGCCCATAAAAAAGGACAAGGTAGTTCACGCAACGGACGCGACAGCGTCAGCAAGCGACTTGGCGTGAAGCGGTTTGGTGGTGAACTGGTCACCGCCGGCAGCATCATTATCCGTCAGCGCGGTTCGAGGTTTCTGGCCGGCAGCAACGTCGGCATCGGGCGGGACTGGAGCCTGTTCGCCCTGACCGAGGGCCACGTCCGCTTCGACCGCAACGGCCGCCGCGTGAACATCGACCCCGTCGCCGCTCCGGCCGGCAAGTCGTAAGCGAGCGAATTTCGTGGTGATTCAGGGCAGACGAAAGTCTGCCCTTTTCATTTTCACGTCACGGCCACGACCGGACCGCTTAACACGATCGCGTTATCTGTGGTAAACTTTTCACCATGACGGCATTAGACGCCCTGACCGGCAAGCTGACATCACGAGCGGATCTTTCGCGCGACGAGGTGGCGGACGGGATGCGCGCGTTGCTGGATGGCGCTGTTTCCGATGAAGCCAAGGCGGAGTTCCTGACGGCGCTGGCGCGGAAGGGCGAGACGGCGGAGGAAATTGCGGCATTCGCCACGGATCTGCGGGCGCGTGCGGTCGATCCACAGATTGAGCCTGCCGGGTTCGGGGGCGTGGTGCTGGACGTCGTCGGAACAGGCGCGGATATGGCGCATACGTTCAACATCTCATCCTGCACGATCTTCGTGGCCGCAGCCGCGGGCGTGGCGGTGGCCAAGCACGGCAATCGCGCCATCACCAGCAAGTGTGGCAGCGCGGACGTGCTGACGGCGTTGGGTGCGAATGTCGAACTGCCGCCCGAAGCCGCGCGGTATTGCCTGGAGACCGCGGGGGTGACGTTCTTGTTCGCGCCGTTCTACCATCCCGCGTTCAAGGCAATCGCGCCCGTGCGGCGCAAGCTGGCGGGGCAAAAGCAGCGGACGGTATTCAATATTCTCGGGCCGCTGGTCAATCCCGCTCGTCCCACGCATCAGCTCATTGGTGTGTTCGACCGTACGCTGGTTCCGAAATTTGCGGAAGTGCTCCGCTTGCTCGGTTTGAAGCACGCGATGGTCATACATGGCGACGGGCTCGACGAACTGTCCACGATGGGAATGAACACCATGGCCGAATTGTGGGCGGGGCGGATCGAGCAGACCGAACGTGATTTCCGGGTGCCGCACACCTCGTGGCGCGGGGTCACGGTGAAACCCGAGGAATTGACGGGCGGCGATCCGTCGACGAACGCCGGTATTGTCCGGGACGTGCTTGGCGGCAAGGACCGCGGCGCGCGCCGCGACATTGTGCTGTTGAACGCCGCCGCGGCGCTTGTGGTTGCGGAAAAGGCCGCTGACTTCACCAGTGGGTGGAATCTGGCAACGGAGTTGATCGACAGCGGCGCGGCACGGGAGCGCCTTGAACGCTTTGTCAAGGCGACAAACCGGGGGTAAACTGTGTCATGCGTGCGGCTCTGGCCAAACCACTGGACTGGTGCACGATTCAACTGGCGCGGTTGAACGTCCGTGATGCCGCAGATAAGGAAGGCCTGGCAGCCCGGGCGCAGGCGGTGTTGGAGAGCCCGGATTTTCTGGGTGGGACGGTCGGGACGCCTCGGGATTTCCGGTTCGTCACGAAACGCGCGTTTCAATTCACATCTCCGGTTCCGTCGCCGTGGAAGCGAAACAACACGGTGCACGGCCGGCTGTATACGTGCGCGGGCGCGTGGCAGGACAAGCCGACGATGATTCTGTTGCATGGCTGGAACGCCCAGACGGCTTACCGCACGTTGTTTCCGCACATCGCCCGGCGGCTGACAAAACGGGGTGTGAACGTGGCGATGTTCGAGTTGCCCTACCACAGCGGGCGCAAGCCACGCGGGCGACGAGCCGTTCGCAATTTCCTGTCGGGTGACCTGGTTCACGTGGCGCAAGCCACGCATCAAGCCATGGCGGATGCGCGCGCCCTGATCGCCTGGCTCAAAGAACAGGGCTGTCCACGGATCGGGCTGTGGGGCATCTCGCTGGGGGCGTGGCTGAGCGGAATGCTGGCGTGCACCGAGTCGCGTGTGGATCTCGCGGTATTGATGACACCGGTGGTGCGAATGGATCGGCTCATTGCCGAGGCGGATTTTTGCGCGCCGATTCGCCGCAGTCTGGGTGGTGCGGCGATACGTCTGGACTCGATGAATTTGATGAGCCATCGTCTACGGGTCGCCAAGGAGAAGGTTCTCATTGTTGCCTCCAAACATGATTTGTTTGCGCCGATCGAGACGGTCGAGGAACTTTGTGGTGTATGGGGTGTTGCAGAGATATGGCGTCCGCCGCATGGACACATCAGTGTCCTGCTGTCGATGCCGGTGATGGAACGCACGATTCGATGGGTGGCGCAAAACGTATGACCCGGAAGCGGGTGAGGTGGTGAACCGGACGCTGTCTCCGATGGCGTCGTTTTTTTACACACCTTTTACATGTCAGATGTCTCCACAACTGTATACTCGACGTCCAAAATGAGGCGATACGTTTTCTCTGTACATTTAACGCGCTTACAGGCATTTGAAGTGCTTTCAAATTTGCATTATGCAAGGTAAACAGGACAAACCCCCCATTCGTCTCGACTACGCGTCATTGGGGGGAACCGGCAGTCCAGACGCGGAGATCGACCGCGCCCTGGTGAAGAAGGCCAAGGGCCTTTTCGGCAAGCAGGCGCGGGAAGAGATTGTGCAGATGGTGGACCACAACCTGCGGATCGTCGCGGCGGAAGTGGCGCAGCGGCAGGTAAAACCCGAACTTCTGTACAAGATCGGTCAGGAAGCCATCGGTGAGGCCATCAAAGCCTACAAGATCAAGCAGGAAGAAGGATTTCGCGAATTCGCCATTGCGTTTGCGCGTCAATCGATGTTTCTGGCCAAGTCCAAAATGACCCGCGAGCCGGCACGCCCGTCTTCCCCGCCGATCCGCGAAGACGACCTGGGCGCAAAATAGAATTGCATTTGCCTTCCGCCCGTCACATTGTTGCCGGCGTCATGCTTATCAGTAAAAAGATCAACGACGCGATCAACCAGCAAATCGGAAACGAATTCGGTGCTTCGCTGCAATACGTAGCCATCGCCGCGCACTTCGACGCGGAAGCGCTGCCGCAGTTGGCCGCCCATTTCTACAAGCAGGCCGCGGAAGAGCGCGACCACGCCATGCGGTTCGTGAAGTTCCTCGTCGAGACCGACGGCGACGTGGTCATTCCCGCCGTCAAGGCCCCCCAGAACAAATTCGCCTCCGCGGAGGAAGCCGTACAACTGTCGCTCAACTGGGAGGTCGAGGTGACCCAGCAGATTCACAAGCTCGTCGATCTGGCCAAGAAGGAAGTCAATTACACCACGGACAATTTCCTGCAGTGGTTCGTCAAGGAGCAGTTGGAAGAAGTCTCGTCGATGGACAATCTTCTCAAGGTGATTCGTCGTGCGGGCGAAGACGGGCTGCTGCGCGTCGAGGAGTATCTGGCCCGCAAGGGTGGCCAAGCTTTGTCGCCCGAAGAAGACGCCACGTAGACGCGGCTGGTGGACGGTGGGATGGGCGCCGGGCCGCGGTGGCGCCGGAAGTGATGGCATGATGGTTCGAGAACAAATCGAATCCCGCGGGATTTCCGATGCCCGCGTGCTTGCGGCGATGCGCAAAGTCCCCCGTCACGAATTCGTGCCCGAACATCTGGCGGACGCGGCCTACGAAGATCATCCGGTTCCCATCGGTTACGGACAAACCATTTCCCAACCGTACATCGTCGCGTTGATGACGGAACTATTGCGCCTCACTCCGGGGGCAAAGGTGCTGGAGGTGGGCACTGGTTGCGGATATCAGACGGCGGTTCTCGCCGAAATTGCCGCGGAGGTATACTCGATGGAGATCATTGAGGCGCTGGCCAGGGAATCGGCGGATCGTCTCCAACGACTCGGCTACAAGAATATCCAAATCAAACGCGGAGACGGCTATCTCGGCTGGCCCGAACACGCGCCGTTCGATGCGATTATCGTGACCGCCGGCGCCGAGCACATCCCGCCACCTTTGGTGCAGCAGCTCAAAACCGGTGGCCGCATAGTCATCCCTGTCGGCGAACCGCATGCCGAGCAATCGCTCCTGCTGGTGCAGAAAGGCTCCAACGGCGAAGTCATCACCCGCAACGTATCGGCGGTTTTGTTTGTGCCGTTGACACGCGGATCGGTTCGATGAAGGTTCGAGTCCAAAGCGGGGAGCCAATTTCCCCCGAGCCCATTCTGTTGTAGGCCGCGTGCCCCCACGCGGCGAATTCTGAATAACCTCCCATCTCGCCTTACAGTGAAACGGAAGTATGGGTCGAGTGCGATTTTTGTGGTCGTGCCTTCGGTGGGCCAGGTGTCAGAAGAGCATTTGTCACCACAGGACGGGTGAATCGCTGTGTTGAGTGTGAGCGATAATTGGCTTGTATGTCTGGTCGCTCCTGCCTATACTGAAGGTCGTCACCCCGCTCGTGCCATAGGTATAGGAGTCCAAGGATGAGAACAGACCTTGCAGTCAGTTCCACCTCGTTCGCCCTGAGCTTGCTCCTGCTCGGTGCCCCGGAAACCAGCCGAGCCGACAACCTATTTGTGTCCAATTATGGTAACAACACCGTTGAGGAGTTCAACTCGTCAGGCGTAGGCACGGTCTTTGCCAGTTTAGAGTCAGTCCGTGGGGGGGCTTTGGTTGCGCCGACTGGCTTGGCCTTTGACAGTCAAGGTAACTTGTACGTGAACAACTACGGCGGCCCCGTTAATGAGTTTAACTCGTCGGGAGTGGGCACGGAGTTTGCCCACACGGAGGTCGATGTCTCAGAAGGTTTGCAGGGCTTGGCCTTTGACAAGAATGGAAATCTATTTGTGGCCAGTGATTGCGATTTATCGATCTGGGAGTTCCCCCCATCTGGTACGGGTACGACTTTTGCCACGGGTTTTGATAGCCCTTACCGCGCTGATGTGGTGCCTATTGGCCTGGCTTTCGATAGTAACGGAAATCTATTTGCGACCTCTCAATTAACTGGCTCCTCCATCATCGAGTTCAACACGAACGGTGCAGGCCGCGCTATTAGCTACTCAGGGCCGGCCCTGAACGAGGCGAGTGGCTTGGCCTTCGACAAGAGTGGAAATCTATACGTGGCCAATACCGGCAACAATACCATTGAGGAGTTTAATACGAACATGGTAGGCACGGTCTTTGCCAGCACGGGGCTTGACCACCCGGTGGGTCTGGCCTTCGACAGCGTGGGCAACCTCTACGCGGCTAATCAAGGAAACAACACCATCGAGGAGTTCGACACAAACGGCGTCGGCACAGTCTTTGCAAGCTCAGGCTTAGATGAACCGTCATTCCTGGCCTTTCAGCCCGTTCCCGAGCCTTCGACTTGGGGGCTGGTTGCGATAGGCGTCGGCGTCGTCCTTGGTGGTCTGCGATTACACCGCCGCTCGTCCTAATCCGCTGAATGGTGAACAACCCTCGGAAATTCAAACGGCAAGGTTCGCAAACCGTCCAAAGCGGGGAGGCGCCTTACAACCCCGCGTCGAGAACGTTGCGGACGAGCTGATTGAGCGAGTCCATGTTGTAAGGCTTCTGGAGGTAGCCGAGGCAGCCATGGCGCAACATCCGGCGTCCTTCCCGGTCGTGGCTGTAGCCGCTGGAGACGATGACCCGCACGCCGGGATCGATCTCCTTCATGCGCGCGAATAACTCCGGCCCGCCGAGGCACGGCATCGCCATGTCGGCGATCACCAGATCAATTTCGTCCTGCCGCTGGCGGAACGTCGATAGCGCCGTGGCGCCATCGGGCGCGGTGAGCACCGTGTAGCCTTTCGATTCGAGTCCCAATTGGGCCATGTCGCGGATAATTTCCTCATCCTCGGCCAGGAGGATGCACTCGTTGCCGCCGCGAGCTGTCGTTTCCGGCTGCGACGGCGACGCCGCAAGCGCTTTCCGGGACGCGGGCAGAAAAATTTCAAACATGGTTCCCTGTCGCGGTTGGGATTCCACGTGGATCTCGCCCCCGAAACTCTTGACGATGTTCATCACCAGCGACAAACCCAGGCCGTGCCCGCCGGCCTGCTTGGTGGTAAAGAACGGCTCGAACATGCGGGCGAGCGTGGCCGCGTCCATGCCACAACCCGTGTCGCGAAACGCGAGCAGCACGTAGTCGCCATCGGGCAGGGACACGGCGGGGCGGAACGGGTTGGCCCCGTCCAGAAGAACGTTGCAGGTGGTGATCGTAAGGATGCCGCCGTCGGGCATCGCGTCGCGGGCATTGACGGCGATGTTGAGAAACACCTGTTCGAGTTGGGACGGATCGACCTCGACCGTATGCAGGGTCTTGGCGAACTGGCGCTGGATGAGGATGGACTTGTCGAGGCTGCGGTCGAGCATTTTGAGCGTCTGCTCGATGCAGTCGTTGGGATTGACGACGGTCAGATGTGGGCTCTCCCGCCGCGCGAACGACAGCAATTGTTTCGTCAACGCCGCGCCACGGTGGGCACTGGCTTCCGTCGCTTCCAGGTAGCGATAGGTGGGGCTGGACCGTTCGGTCTGTTGCTTGACGTGGCTGGCGCAAGCCAGAATGGCCGCGAGCACGTTGTTGAAATCGTGGGCAATCCCGGCGGCGAGGGCGCCGATGGACTCGATCTTTTGCACCTGCACGAGGTCGCGGTACAACTCCTCGGCTTGCACGGCGCCGGCCACGATATTGGCGACGGTTTGCATCTCGGCCATCAGCGACGGCGAAATATTCCGGGGGTTGCGGTAGAAGAAGCCGAGGAGGCCGACGATTTCGTTGCGGCAGACAACGGGGTTGAGGACGGCGCAGGCCACGCGCTCCCGCTCGCACAATCTGGCGAGAGACCGGCGGCGATTGTTGCGCCACGTTGGTAATGACGAGCGGCTCAAACGTCCGGGGCCGATTGTTCGAACGCAGGGAACGTCCAGTGCGCCGCCTCCAACTGCTCGAGTTGGTGGGCCGTAAACCCGAAGGCTCCCTTGAGGAGGAATCGCGGTTGTCCGTTCGTTTCAGTCAACCAGGCGGTCACCGCGTCGGCTTCAAAGAGCTGCGCGATTTTTTCCAGTACGTCCGTCGAGATTCGGGCGACGTCGAGTTTGTCGATCAAGGCGCGCGAGATTTGGTTCAACGTGGATTGTCGCTGAAAGGCGAGGCGTTGGGACAACTCGATTTCCCGGGCGCGAGAGGCTTCGAGGGTTGCCTGATTTTTCTGGACGCGCTGGACGTACAGGCAGGTTTCCGCGGCGGCCAGCGATACGAGCAACAGGGAGGCACTGCTCAGCGGGAGACTGACCTGGACCCAGGAATCATTGTCGTTGTTGAGGCGGCCGATGAGCATGTAGGACAACGTGATCACCAGCGCCATCCCGTAGAGTCGCGCGCGCGGTGACCATTCCCCAACGTACGTCTTGGTAACGTTTGGTTGCGCCATGAGGAGGCCTCACCCTAGACGTGACAGAGTTGAGCAAGGAATATGCCGCTTCTGAGAATTGAGAAAAGAGCTCCAATCGTGCGCACACACGTCGAGGTTTCCTCAAATTCGAATGCGTCGGCAACACGATGGTGCGAAACAGCATTCCGGCTTGGGCCGTTCTTGTGCGGATCGACGACGGCGATTTTCGGGTTGCGCGGCATGGCGGATGCCAGTATGTACTGAGTTGGCCAAGGACAGACGCATTCTTTCATGAAACGCAAGACGCGATTGTGGCTCCGGTTCATTTTGCTGGGGTTGTTGGTGGGCGGCGTGTATCTCCTGATGCGCGACTACGAGCAGGAGTTCGTCTACGCGCCCACCTCGTTCGTCAAAAAGACGCCCCGTGACGCCGGGATGCCCTTCGACAGCATCGCACTCGGTCGGACGACGGTGTCACCATCCAGGGCTGGTTCATCCCCGCCCAGTCGCCGGATCAGCCTTCGGCAACTGATGCCGTGTCCCGAACGCTTCTGTTCTTCCATGGTCGCGCGGGGAACATGAGCGACAGCCTGGAGAAAATTCATCTCTTCCATGACATGGGACTCGACGTGTTTGCCATTGATTACCATGGCTACGGCGCCAGCGGCGGCGCTCCCAGCGAGAGGGCATTGACCGGTGATGCGCTGGCCGCGTACTTCTACCTTGTTGGCAAACGCCACGTGAAACTCGAGCAGCTGTATATCGGCGGCGAAGACCTGGGCGCGGCAGTGGCCATCGATCTGGCCACGCGGGTGGCGCCAGCGGGATTAATTACGGAGGGGGCGAATGCGTCGATCCTCGGGAAGATCGAGGACGACTGGCCATTGATTCCCTGGCAGTACCTGTTGCTTAACCAATTCGATTCCATCAACAAAATCGGCGACGTGCACGTCCCGGTCCTGATGTTCCACAGCAGCGACGATGAACTGGTGCCGTTCAATGACTCCCGACGGCTCTACGTTCTGGCACATGAACCCAAGCAACTCGTGGAGATTCATGGTTCGCACCGGGACGCATTCGTCAAATCGTTCGATACGTACTACGACAAGATCGACCAGTTCGTGCGTGGAGAGTTCAAGGACAAGTCGGCGGAAGTACTTTCTTCAACACAAACCAACGCGGCAGCGTCCAAAGAACCGACACCATGATCCGGGCGCTGTCGCTTTTTCTGTTCTGCCTGCTTGGCGTATTGCGTCCCGCGTTCGCCGTGGATACGTTGCGGCCCGAACAGCTCCAACCGGGGATGAAAGGGTATGGCCTGTCGGTGTTCCAAGGCACCAAACCGGAACGGTTTGAGGTCGAATTCATCGGTGTGTTGAAAAACGTCATGCCCAAGCAGGACATGATTCTGATCCGCATGAGCGGGGCGGGCCTCGAGAAACACAAGGTCATCGCCGGCATGAGCGGCAGCCCGATTTACATCAACGACAAGCTGATTGGGGCGCTGGCGTATGGCTGGACGTTTGAGAATGAGCCGCTCGCCGGCGTCACGCCGATCCATAACATGCTGGCCCAATTGACGAGGCCGTTCGTGCCGCCGTCAACGGTCATGACCTCGGTCTCGCTCGGCCGCTCGTCGTCGACACCGCAGATGTTCGCGCCGCCGAATGGGCCGTTTTCCCGTGACGCGGGCGATTTCGATATGCCGCATCCGTTGCTCACACCGCTGTCGTTTGGCGGCTTCAGTGCGCGCGTGATCGAGCGATTCGGTTCGAGATTCACCGGCTTCGGCATGATGCCGGTCGTGGCAGGCGGTGCCGGGAGTGGGGCGCTGCCGCGTCGGAGCGGCGACATCGAGCCCGGCGGGGCCATCGGAGTGCAGTTGATGCGCGGCGATTTGAACATGACGGCCGTGGGCACGGCCACGTACATCGAGAAAAACCGGGTCCTGGCATTTGGCCATCCGTTTTTTCAAGGCGGATCGGTGCAGGCGCCGGCGGTGCTGGCCGAGGTGCACACCATCATGTCGAGCCTGGAACGATCGTTCAAGCTGGCCACGCCAATCGCCGAGATCGGGGCGATGGTGGGCGATTGGGAGAGCTGCATCGTGGCGGAGACGAAGACGCAGGCCCAAATTATCCCGCTCACCATCGACGCGGTGAACCATGACACCGGTCAAGCGGAACATTACGATGTGGAGATCATGGACAATCAGGCGTTCACAGCGCGACTGGTGGTCGTGGGGGTTGCGCAGGCGGTTAGCGCGGCGTCCGGTTCGTCGCAGGACACGACGGCGCAGATTTCCGTGAGCGCCGAACTGGGACCGACGAAAAGCGGCGGGTCGTCGCGGACCGTGGCCGTGACCGACACATTTTTTAATGCGGGGGGCGGACTCCTCGACATGGAAGCGCTGATGCCGCTGGTCGCGATGGTCAACACGCCCTACGGCAGCCCGACCGTCAAGCGTCTTGCGGTGAAGGTGGACGCAACGCTCCGCCGTCAGACCGCCGAGATCAAGCGAGTCTACTTCAATAAATCGGAAGTCGAGCGCGGTGAAACCGTGCCGCTGGCCGTCGTGCTGAAACCGTTCGGCCAGCCGGAGGTAACAAAAACGATTCGCATCCAGGTACCGGCGGCTACCGACACGATGCATTCCCTTGCGATCACCGTAGTGGCGGGAGACGCTGCGCCGACGGACGCCGCTACGCCGGACAGCCTGGATGACTACCTCGACGTGATCCAGAAAGGGCATCACAATACAGACCTGGTCGCGTTGATGCCGACATCGAGCCAGGGAATGCAGTACCGCGGCAAGCTATTGAAGAGTCTCCCGGCGAGCGTCGTCAGCATCTTGGAAGACTCGAGCAGCGGCGGTGTGACGCCTGCGGCCGACCTCCAGCAACTGGTGGAACCGACCGATTGGGTGCTCAGCGGTCAAGCCACTGTCCGTGTCCCGATTCGACAGGAATAATCGCGCATGAGAATATCAACCCTGGTCCTGCTGTCATCCGTTCTTCTTTACACCTCGTCCTTTGCCGTCAAGACCGAACGGTGGGAATTGAAGTCGCCGGAGGATTTCATGACCGGCAAGCGGCAGCGGCTCGTGGTCACGAGTGACGGCCAGTTGCGGTTGGGGTACGACGCCACGAAGGTCGGCGAATTCGCCAAGGAGATCTGGTGTTCCGCGGTCGATCGCGACGGGACGATTTACTTCGGCACGGGTTCGCCAGCGGATGTGTATGCGCTCGGCAAGGATGGCCGAACGACCAAGCTTCTGGAAGCAGACTCGATTGCCGTGACCGCACTCACGCTGGATTCGCGCGGCAACCTGTATGCCGCCACGATGCCCGACGGCAAAATCTATAAAATCTCCACGAGCAACAAGACCGCAGGCACGAAACCCGATGGGGCCTATTGCCGGTCTGCGGGCGCCGTACATTTGGTCGCTGATCGCCGACAAGAAAGACCAGATTTTTGCGGGCACAGGCCCTGACGGAAAAGTGTTTCATGTGAGCCCGGATGGGAAGGTCGAGGAATGGTTTGCCGCGGAAGACTCCAACATCCTCTGCCTGGCGCTGGATGCCAATGGCGCGTTGTTGGCGGGCGGGAGCGACCGCGGGCTGCTGTTCCGGATCACGGAGAAGGGGAAGGGCGTCGTGCTTCATGAGTTTGCCGAGGATGAGGTGAAGGCGCTCGCGGTGAACGGG
Organism: uncultured Verrucomicrobiae bacterium; assembly: GCA_963766065.1. Lineage (GTDB taxonomy): Bacteria > Verrucomicrobiota > Verrucomicrobiia > Palsa-1439 > Palsa-1439 > Palsa-1439. The sequence continues at coordinate 64,007 of CAVYAC010000045.1, read as the reverse complement.
GACGACGTTTACATCGGCGTGAACAAGCAACGGGTCAAACGGCCGCGGGGCGTGGCCGCCCGTCGTCCGAGCGCGGCCGAGTTTGAGGACCTGACGCAACGGTTGACGGGGCAGTTTGGAGCGGCGGTGACCGCCGAGACGGCCGGGCCGGGCCGCGAGACGCCGCCCGAGGCGCGACTGGCGAACCTGCTGGCCGGCACGCTGTACGTGCAGCATGCGGATGGGCGCGTTGACCGACTGGCGAATTGGAGCGATGAATCGATCCTGGACGTGAAGGTCGATGGCGACGGCATGGTGCTGGCGGGGATGTCCGGCAAAGGCCGCGTGTACCGCGTGCGGAACGACCAGAACTGGGAGTTATTGTTTGCATTCGAGGAACAGCAGGCGCTGACGCTCGCGCTGCGGGACGGAAAGCTGGCGTTTGTCGGCACCGGCAACATTGGGAACGGATACGGCATCGACCCGCAGAAGGGGCGGGACGGCAACTTTACCAGCGAGGTGCGCGACTGCCGGTTCCTGACGACATGGGGCAATCTGTTTTGGATGGGCAGCGGGGCCATTTCGGTCTCGACGCGCACGGGCAACACGGCGTTGCCCGACACGACGTGGTCGGATTGGTCGGGAACATTGACGAATTCGCCTGCGAAAGTGGCCAGCCCGCGGGCGCGGTTTATCCAGGTGCGCGTCCAGCTCGCCGCGGCTTCCGAACCTGTACTGAAATCTTTGAGCCTGTATTACCAGATGCAGAACCAGAAGCCCGAGGTCTTGTTCGTCGAAATTGGGGAAAAATCGAAACCAGCGCCGGAGAAACCGAAGAGCGAGCCGTCGGCAGAGCAGAAACCCGGCGATAGCAGCTCCGGTCCGAGCGTGGAAAGCGATTCCGAGTCGACGCCCAAGACGGAGGACGCCCGCCCGAAACCGGCGAACCCGGTGAAGGAAATTCATTGGAAGGCCACCGACAAGGACGGCGACTCGCTCGTGTATCGGCTGTATTACCAGGCGGACGGCGACGAGGCGTGGGTGCCGGCATTTCTGGACAAGCCGCTTCACAAGACCGAGTACTCGTGGGACACGGAATCCATTCCCGATGGTTGGTATCGAATCAAGGTGGTCGCCAGCGATGAGGAATCGAATCCCGTGGGCGAAGCGCTCACGGACGAGAAGATCAGCGACCTTGTCAAGGTGGACAACACGCGCCCGCAAGTGCTGGAACTTTCGTATGACGCGGCGAGCGGGATTCTCAAGGGCATCGCGCGCGACAACCTGAGCCTGATCCGGTATCTCGAATATTCCGTTGATGGCGGGGAATGGAAATACTTTGCCCCGAAGGACGGCGTGTTTGACAGCCGCGAGGAAGCATTTGAGGTCAAAATCGGGCCGCTGGCGGCCGGGCCGCACTTCATTGCCGTCCGCGCCACCGATGAAGAAGGCAATGTCGGCGTCGAACGATTCACGGGCGGAAAGCGGTAGAGGCGCCGCGTGAGGGTTGCGCCACCGGGAAGTCTGTGGCACGTCTCGTCGGCTTGCGGCACACAATAGCGGGCAAGGTCGCATGATACGACTGGAAAACATCAGCGTGGAGTTTCGGCTCAAAAGCGAGCGCGTACAGGCGCTGCGTGATGTCTCGATGCACATCCGCGAGGGCGGTTTTGAGGCCATCATGGGGCCGAGCGGTTCGGGCAAGACAACACTGATCCAACTGGTCGCGGGGTTGCTCACGCCTACGACGGGCGAGGTGATCGTGTCGGGCGAACACTTGAGCGCGATGGACGACGACAAGATTTCGGCGTTTCGCAACCGCACCATCGGGTTCGTGTTTCAATTCTTCAACCTGCCGAGCTACTACAACGCCGTGGACAACACGGCGCTGCCGCTGGTATTCGCGGGTGTGGATGAACGGCATCGTCGGGAGCGCGCCCGGACGTTGCTGGCGGAGTTTGGATTGGGGGAGCGGCTGGACCACAAGCCCGACCAGCTCTCGGGCGGCGAAGCGCAACGCGTGGCGATTGCCCGCGCGTTGATCAACAATCCCAAGATCATCCTGGCGGACGAACCGACCGGGCAACCTCGACCGCGACACCGGGACGCACGTAATGGAACTGCTCCAGCGCATCAACCGCGAGCGCGGCGTGACGGTACTGATGGTCACGCATGACGAGAAAGCCGCGGCGTTTGCGCAACGCGTGATCCGCATCGAGAAGGGGCAGGTGGCATGAGGAAATCCACCCTCACCCTGACCCGCCTTCGCCGAACGGCAGGCTACGGCGGGCATGCCCTCTCCCCTCAAGGGAGAGGGGACGCGAATCCGATTCACGGACGGGTGTCTACCGCGAAGATGTTTCGCGGCTACAACTATCTCGTGGAGGTGACCACGCCATGATTCGGCGGCGGGACTATTTGCGGTTGACCACGCAGAAGCTGGGGCTGCGGAAGAAGCGGGCAGCGTTCGCCATCATTTCCGTCGCGCTGGGGGTGGTGGTGGTCGTGACGGTAAATTCGTTGGTGGCGGGGGTGCGCGACGTGGCGATCAGGACGATTTGGACGGAGGAAATTGATCCCGACATGATCCGCGTCTATACGGGCGAGAACCCGTATGAATTCGTCATGACCGCCGACGAACAGAAGCAGAAGGCGAAGAAGCGGATGCAGTTTTTGACCGAGTCCGTGTTTGACGAGATTCGGGGCTGGTCGGGCGTGGAGGCGGCGGACCGGCCCGTGGTGGTGCAACCCGTGAGCGTGAGTTCCCTCGACAAACGGCCGCGAGGCATTGGCGAACTCCAGGGCGTGCCCGAAGCGCTGCTGTTGCGATACGTGACCGACCGCGCGTTGGTGACGGGCGTGACCAACGCCATCCCGGTAGTGGTCGGGGAACGCGAGGTGAAGCTGCGGTTCGATGAGAAGCGCGGCAAATTGGAGGAGGACCCGAACGGCGAGAAGGCGTGGCTCGGGCGGGACGTGACCATCGTGCTCGGCGACAACTACGCGCGTGTGCCGCGGTTCAATTACGATTACGGGAAACGCGAATACAAACCTCTGGGCGACGACGAGGTCACGTCGCAACGCGATTCGTTGGAACGCGGCTACCGCGGGATCTACGACATGACCATTTTCAACACCACGCTCAACCTGAAGGGGCAGGTGGTCGGTTTTTGTCCTGGCAACAAGGTGCTGATACCGTCGGACGCGGCGGAGTTGTGCGAGAAATGGATCGACCAGCGGAACCGGCTGGCGGCGCGCAATCCTCCGCGGGCGGTGGACGAGGTGGTCTACGGGCAGCAGGGTCGGCGCGAGCCGAAGCCGGGCGAATATGCGGAAGGCCTGGTGTTGGTGAAGCACGGGGCTGATATTGAGGCGATTGCGAAGCGGATTGAAGACATGGGGTTTACGGTGGCGACGCGCGCGCGGACGTTTGAGAACCAGGCGGAGGCGTTCGACAGCACGGTCCATGTGGTCAAGCAGGTTGCGTTCGCGCTGGGCGGATTGATTCTGGGGCTGGCGTGCGCGTTGGTGTGGAGCACCACGTCGAAAACGGTGTCCGACAGCCGTGTGGATATCGGACTGTTTCGCGCGCTCGGGGCGACGAAACGGGACATCCGCCGGTTGTTTTTGGGCGAAGCGATGTTGCAGGGCGTGCTCGGGACAATCGTCGGGATGGTGCTGGGCTGGGTGCTAGCCATCGGCATCAGCCATTGGGTGATCGGGTTCGCGCGGCGGTCGGTGTTCGATCCCGAAGAAGCGCTGTTGATCCCCGACTCGATTTTCTCCGTCAACCTGAAGTTTTGTTTGATGCTGATCGTCGGCGCGGCGGCGGTGTCGCTGCTGGCGGGTCTGTTGCCGGCGAATCGGGCGGCGAATGTGGATCCGGTGAAGGCGTTGAAGAGGGAATGACAGACGGAAGCGCGTGCTTACTGCAAATGGGCGGACGCCGGCAGCTACTGCCGGTAACGGCAGCGGTGAGAAGCTCCAGACGAATCACGGTGCAGGGCAGGGCTATCGGCAGATGGCGACGACTCAACTGTGGGCATGCCAGAATACGCAGTAGAGATTACTGACATTTCGCAAAGTAACGAGGATGACGTGGGCGAACAGAAAGATGTCCGCATACCAAATTGTAGCGATAGCTCGGTTGGATAACTTCTGTATTTCCAAAGCGGCGATGATGATGTTCAAGAATAGCGCAAGAATCTGCACTATTAGACCGTATGTAAACAAGATGTGCAGGAGTTGGAAAAGCGAGATCGGCTTTCCGCCGAGGCGACGCTCGCTGAGTTGTTGTTTCATTTTCTGCACGTTTGGCGTGTCATTGGTTGTCAAGATCGTGACAGCGGTTAAGGAAAAGCCCACCAGAATTGCCAAGAATGTTATTCCTGTGCCGGTGAGCTTATCAAGAGGCTGCGCTGACCGGGACATTGGCAGCCACAGATTGACGGCGACCGTGATTGCGATAGCCGCAAACCAATCGAGAGCCGCTTCTGTAAGGCGAAGGGTCGCGAAGTAGTCTCCGATTGGGAGAAGGAACTGAAGATTGACGAATCGTCCGATCATCTGAAACCGTTCAGGAACGTGCGGAATTTTCCGAACAGTTCTGGGCTGTTAACGATACCGGTTTCTGCGTTGAGAGTGACCGTTGCGTACTCGATCTGCCTAATCATTTCGGTATCGAGTAGAACCGGGTTGTCGTTGGGAGTATAACCATAGACGCGAATCTTCGTGACGTGGCGATTCTTCGCCACAAATACCTTATACACATCCTCCAACGTGCTTTGGAGCGACCGCCGCCGCTCCGCATGGATTGTCAAGATTAGGTCGCTTTGCGATTCATCTGTACGGTTTGAAAACTTCAGACATTCGTCTTCCAGCATCTGTTTCTCAATGTGGACTAGACCGAGCTGCGCTCGCTTGAGCTTTCTAAGCTCGCGAAGGAAATCGCCTTTCGGAATCACACCTTCTTGGATGTACCATGGCAACACCTCCTTGCGGGCCTCTGCGAGTTGGCGTGCGAAACGATCCAGATAAAACACCAGTGCTCGGATGGATACGCCAACGCGCCTTTCCTCTAACAGCAAAACGGCCTCTTGGTTCAGAAATTTTATTCCTACATGCGTCGGTTCAGACTCGCCCTCGTTCAGATTCTTGGGGTTGTCGCGTTCGACTGCACCTCTGTTTATCAGTGGAGGCCGGTGGATAATACTTCGCTGACTTGAAAAGGAGAGTGCTGATATCGCCGTCGGTCTCTACGGAGTCCAGAAAATGAAACCTATGCGACTCTGCCAACTCGTACACGCGCTGCAATTTCGGCAACGCGACAATTCCCTGGAGTAACGGCTTTAGTTCGGTAGGCGGGTAAAGTTTCTTGCTGTCCTTCTTGTTCGACCAGCTGTCAGCGTGTAGAAGCCTATCTTCCGTTTGGGGAACGCTCATAAGCTCTATTCCATCCCTTCCGCAGCGTTTCGTAAAGCCTAAAAGCGGCTATTTCAAAACTTGGCTGGCACCGCTTTCGGGCTCACTCAGGACCAGTTCTTGATACCGATTCAGTAGGTCCAGGTGGATGCGGTGGAGGGGGTGCAGGAAGTGCCGAAACAGCAGGGTGGGCAAGGCCGGACGGCTCGCCGGGAGGCTCGCCCTCCCAAGCAGAAAGACGGCGCGGCAGGATGCCTACACGACAGGGATGCCGCGAAAACGGCAGTCGCGGCGTCTCGCGGACTCGGCTCCCTGCCCTACAAAACGGACCGCGGTCAGCGCCCGCGGCTACAGCGGGACGGTCGCGACTCGTCGGACTGGGTTCCGCCTTCGGAAGAGGTGCGGCATACCGGACGGAACGGCTTCAAACACCCACCCCTCTTTCCCCTCCGAGGAGGGGATTGGGACGACCGCAAGCAGGGACGCTTGCCCAACCAGGAACAGCGCGGCAGGATACCTACACGATCCGCCTTCGCTGCACGACAAGCTTCGGCGGACAGGCAGGCATCCTGCCCGACAACACGGACCGCGCTTGGCAAGCGCGGCAACAACGCCGGCAGGTCCGCGGTCGGCGCCCGCGGCTACAGCGGGACGGTCGCGTGTCGTCGAAGACGCCGCTTCGGCACGTGCACCCTTTTTTAACCGGGCATCAGAATGGGCTGGACAGACTGGATGCGACAGTGTATAGTCGGCGCAGTTATGTGTTGTTCTTTGATATAAGGGATGGGCATTCGAGAGGGGCGGAACGTCGGCAAGCGGGACGCTCGCCCTACGATTCGGGACGGCACGCGGCGCGCCCTACCTTAGTCTCCCAAGCACGGCGACAGAGCGCCGTCGCTACAGCAGGAGGCGGAAACGACGTTTCGCCTGGGACAGGCGACGCTACAGGCCAACGACGCGGCTTGGCATCTCTTCGGCAGGCTCAGGGGAGAAGGGGGTGCGTGAAAACGCGCTTTCTACAAAACGAAGCCAATTTTTTCGAGGCAACATGAAGTTACAACTAGTTGGCTTGGTGAGAGTTATTGGCCTAATTCATATCCGGACGTGATTGGCTTCGTTTTGCCGGAAATGGCTTCGTTCTAACCCATCGGGCGCGGTTTTACACGCGGATGGGGAGAAGAATGGAGGGGTTAATTCGCGCGGGGGGCGGGCGACGGGGTGGTTCAGGCGAAAGCGCAGGTTTAGACGGCGGCATCGGCGGTTTCGCCGGTGCGGATCCGGACAGCTTCCTCGACAGGGAGTATGAAGATCTTGCCGTCACCGATTTTGCCCGTGCGGGCGGCTTCGATGATGGCGTTGACGGCATCGTTGACCTTGTCCTCGTGCAAGACGAGTTCGATTTTGATTTTCGGGAGGAAGTCGATCGAGTACTCGCTGGCGCGGTAGATTTCGGCCTGGCCTTTCTGGCGGCCGAAGCCTTTGACCTCGGTCACGGTCATGCCGACGATGCCGAAATCGGCCAGGGCTTCTTTGACTTCGGGGAGCTTGAACGGTTTGATAATGGCTTCAATTTTTTTCATGTTCGTACTCTTGTCGAGAAGTCAACCGCGATACGCTGGAGGAGAATCCGCCGGTATGAGGACTGGTGATATGGAAATCCGGATAGCCGATCAGTCCCGTTTCAGAAATATCCAGGCCTTCCAACTCGACTTCCGGGACGCGCATCGGAATGAACCAGTCGAGAGTTTTGAGGAAAACCCAGGAGACGCCGCCGGCCCACAAGACCAGGACGAAAGCGCCGAGGATTTGCGCGCCGAGTTGGCCCCACCCGCCGTGCAGGCAACCGGTCACCGAATTGCCATTGGCGAAAATGCCCACGGCCAGCACGCCCCACAATCCACCGACGCCGTGGACGGAGATTGCGCCGACGGGGTCGTCGATGCGCCGCTTGTCGAGGATCTGGACGGACACGCACCCCAGCAAACTGGCGATGACGCTGATGATCACGGCGGCGACCGGGCTGATGTAGGCCGCCCCGGCCGAGCTGGCCACCAATCCCGCCAGCAGTCCATTGATGGTGATGGTGGGGTCGGGTTTGCGGGTGGTCATGATCATGAATGTCGCGGCGGTGATGCCGCCGCTGGCGCCGGCCAGAATGGTGACGGTGGCGATGGATGCGGCCGACTCCGGCGGCGCCGACCATATTGAATCCCAACCATCCGACGACGAGCAAGAAAGACCCGAGGAGCGTCAGCGGGATGTTGTGCGCGGGTATCGGGATCAACCCGCCGTCGCGGTTGTAACGGCCAATTCGCGGGCCCAAGATTGATGCCCCCGCCAGTGCAAAGAGACCGGCCAGGGCGTGGACGACGCCGGAGCCTGCAAAATCCACAAACCCCAACCGCGCCAACCATCCTCCGCCCCACGTCCAGCCGGTGAAAAACGGGAACAGCACCAAGGAGATAAACAAGGCCGAGACATAGAAATTCTTGAGACTCCAACGTTCAGCCAAGGCTCCAATCGGGATACTGACGGCCACACACAAGGTCGACGTTTGCCAAAAGAACGATGAAAAACTGCCCGAGTTGGTGCCCGAATGGCTGAGGAAAAAACCGCTTCCGCCATGGACAATCGCGAAGCCTCCGGCCCAGAAGGCGACCACGGCGATGGCGCACCCGAAGAACGTCATGAAGGTCGTAAGCGAGGCATTCTTGGCGCGGGTGAGGCCGGTCGCCAGCATCGCCAAACCGGCCGGCATGAGCCAGATCAAGGCCCCGGCGAGCAATTGCCAGGCGGCGGTTGCCGACTGGGTCGGCAGCGGAGGTGGGGAGAAGTCGGCGGCGCGAGCGAGCGGCCCTGGCAGGACGCTGGAGAGCGCCACTGCCAAGGCCAGCATGCCCAAGGGTTTGTTGCCAACAGAGTTTTTAAGCCACATACCCCTTGCTAATTCCCTTCGCTCACATCATCAGAACAGGTACGCTACCCCCGCGCCGAGCGTGAACTGGTCCTTGATGCCGTTGTAGACGTCCTTGTCCGAGTGATCCCAGCGGAATTCAGGACGGAACTGGAAGTTATCCACCGGTTTCAAGTTCAAGGTCACCGTTGAACTGTAGAGTTCGGGAGTGGCACCCACAGCCAACGGGTCACTTGTGCCCAGTACCGCCGCCACCCGCGAGCCGTTTCTGTCCTTGAGATAATCCTGACGGAAGGCCAGTTCGATCTTGTCCGTGAAGTCATAAATCAACCACACCCCGGCAGCATACCACTCTGCATTGGCCTGCGTGGTGCCGTCGGAGAGGAAGGCGTTTTCTTCATGACCGTAATCGAACTGGGCATCGGCGCTGAACTTGTCTGTAATCTTTCGGGTGGCGACCAGCTCGACGCCATCGCGCCAGTTCGCCGTTACGCCAGCCTGTTCCGGACCCCCGTAACCCAGCACGGCAAAGGTGGTATTGGAATCCATCGCATATCCGATACGGCCCATATACGACAACCCGTTGTTGTTGTCGGGCAATTGATCCCAGCCATTGAAGACCACGAATTCGGTATCGATCTTGTCATTCCACTGATAGGCCAACTGGACGCCGGTCTGTGTGAAGTTCTCCACGTAGAGGAATTGGTTTCCTTCCGAGAAGTTCGGGTTCGACACCTGCTCGATGACTTCCACGCCCATCAGGGTCACCGTCTTGCCGATGATCACCTTCAGGCCATTGCCGATCGGAATATTGACATCGATAAATGCCTGCTCCAGGTCACCATCATTCCCCAAGTTGAAGCTCGCTGTCCCAGAGTTAAGGGACGGATGGATAACGGCTGCGTCCTCACCAAAGATCAGGTCCGCGCGGTAGCCGACGACCCAGTTGGTCGGGTTGTAGGAGATGGGTTTCTCCAAGGCCAACTTGAAGTCGTCCACGTCGAACTGGTTGGCATGCGTGTCAAACGTGCGGCCGACGACCGTGCGTGTGCCGTGCGTGTTGTTGAAGTCGTAGAGGTAGGAAGCCTCCATGAAGCCACTGATCTCGGTCTGGCCGAGGAAATCCAGCGACTTCTGCGGGATGTCCGATTTGGCAATGGCGACGTTTCCGGTGCCGGCTTCCAAGGCGGCAACGCGCTTTTCCAAGTCGGCCGTCTGTTTCTTTTGCTCGTCATACATTGCCTTGTAGTCTGGTGCTGCATCGTCGGCCTTGACCACAGGCACTCCTCTCATTGTCAGCACTGCCGCCGCCGCACACATCCATACGGCTCTCAGGTAATTGATCCTCACCTTCGTGTCCTCCGTTTATTTGGGTTTTATGTTGGTCTGGTACGACTTCGCATGGCGCTCCATCACCACGCCACGCATCTCTTATGAACCTGTCACGCGAGAGCCATCCATTCGAGTGGGCACGCACGTTGCCTTGCGGTCCACCCATTGTGGCACATCCTGAATGGCGGTTGACTGAGCCAATGGCGTCAACAACCCTACGCCTTCCGCAGCGTAGTCAATTCGTGCGACCTTGCCACGAAAATAATGAGCCCGTGACATCCTGCTTCTGCGCTGGCCGTAACGTTTGCTTGCCGCACACAGATCGACCGCCGGAATTCCTTTCGAGAGCCGCGATTCTCCACAGGAAACCGATGTCGCTGACAGCGTGCGTGAGACGGCTTTTGCCGAGACGGGGACGCACCTCGACCACACCGTTGCTGGATCCAAGTCTCGCATGGCCGAACGTGTTTGCAGGGCCTATGCCACGCAGCGGCAGCGAAGGTGCAACTAATTGTTTGACAAAGGCTTGTGCGTTTTACCGCTCGTAGAAATTCGTTGGGTTGCAGCGTGCCCTTAGCCAACGTGGTCAAAACGCAACACGATGGAGGGGACAGACTGACATTCAACCCGCCATGGGCGGGCAAGCGTGCAACGCGAAACGTGCAAGGGAATGTGAAAACGGGAAGCCCCTCCGGACTCGGGACAGGCGGAAGAGCTGGGAGACGGGTGGAACGTCAGACTTTCTTGGAATCGTTTGCTTGGAGGTCTTGGAGAATGCGGGCGAGGGACTTCTGGCAAGCACCATGGCTTTTCCAGTCACGGAAATCGCAGATGAAGTATTCGCGCACCTCGTGTGGTCAGGGCCGTTGCCTCACGACCGTGCCTGGCCGGCGGGGCGGACGAGGCCCGTAGCGAAAGGGGAATTTCCCCGGAAACTGTTTGCGCAGTCTAACAATGTGGCCGTTCATGGAAGCACGCGTGAGCCCAAATTCCTGCGCCAACACCGCCACCAGCGCCCCGGACTTCCAGCGCTTGCTGAGTCGGTTGACCGCCAGCAACCGCTTGGCCCGGCGCTGCCGCTGCCGGAGTTCGCGCGCGCGTTTTTCCTGCTCCCGGCGTTTGGCTCGGGCACGAGCAGCCCAAGCGCGGCGAACAACCCGGCTCGATGGGCAGCCCAGTTGCTGGCGGATTTGTCGAATCCGTTCGCGCGAAAGGCCATACTTTCGGGCCAGGACCACGTCCATGGTGGTCGGGAGTTCGCCTTCCAGGTTTTGGCGGGCCGCCCAGGAAATTTTTTTGGGAGTCGCCGGGCCTTGGTGCCGCAACACGCCGCGCTTCCGCAGGAACTCCACAACGTGGTCTACGGACAGCCGGAGCCGCCTCGCTGTTTCCGGCGTCGGCAAGCGTTGCCGCACATACAGGCGCAGGATGGCCGCTTTTTGTGGGACCGTGAATGGTTTCTTGTGGTTAGAGCATTTCATCGGGTTGTTTGGCGCGGGTGGTTTTTGGTTTCCTGGTTTGGCCGGCTTTGACCTCCGCAGCGGCGCGTTCCAGATTTGATTTCGGGAGGCGTTCAAGGATTTGTTCGTCGGCGAGATCGACGGGAAAGCCGTAGGTGGCAGCAACGTCGTCGTCGAGTTGCTTGTGAGCGAGGTCGAGCCACGTCGGACGCTCGTTGTAGAGTTTCGTCAAGGTGTGGTCTTGCAGCTTCTTTGCGTAGTCAGCATCTTTCGGCTGCAAGCGTGAATAAGCCGACAATTCCTCGCCGGAGCAGCGGGACCGCTTTTCCTTGAATTGGGGCCAGGTCATAGGGTGGGGGCAGTGTGCCAAAGGTTGAGGCGGGAGAGAAGGGGGAAAGTGAGGAAAGTGGGGCCACGTGATGGCCGAAGGAGTTCGGCCAAACGTGGGCTTCGCCGGGGGCGGCGCGCCCTGCCGCTCGCATCGCGGCGAGGCGGGTGATCGTTTGCGGATGTTTTCACTCGATTTTCATATCGCTGTTAGATAGGCTGTGGTGCGTTATGAGAATATTAGTATTCGGGGTGGTGGTTGGGTTGAGGATCGCGCCGCCGGCGCGTGCTCAGCTTCCGTCCTGGGCATCCTCGCGATCGAGGATTGCAATCAGTTGAATCTGTAAAGGGGTGTCAGACAGATGGCTCCTTTGGGATGTGTGGTCATTTGGAAGATTCATCCAAATGATCGTTGTTGTTCTCCGATATAAGGGACTGGGGGTCGCCAAAAAGGGTGTTTTTGCGAAACAAAACCAATTTTGTTGGCGGGTTGTTAAGCGCCAAGCGTTTCAGCCTCTGAGACTTAGCACGGTGAGCCTTGTAAAGAGGCATTGGCTTCGTTCCCCCAAAGCGAAGCCAAAATCGGGGTCAAATCCTAGTGCAAAGTCGCGGCAAGGCCCGGTTTTTGAGTCAACTGCCCGCACTGATTGCCCGTCGGGCTGTGGCGAAAGAAGGCTTGCGACGTTTCTGTCCAACATCGACGCTGCGATCAGCGGTGATGAGCCGGGTGAAGGAAGATCAATAGGAAAAAGAGTAATGCGAACACCAGAAGGAGCGCCAGGATGGACAAAATCGTCCTTCGATGCTTGTTCCAGCCGCGCTTCCACGGTGTGGGTGCCTGGAGCCGGTCCGCGCGGCCGGTCACGGTCACGGTATCCGGGTCATCGACATCGGTTTTCATCTCGGCGGCGGACCGGTAGCGGTTGGCCGGATCGCGCTCCATGGCGTGGAGAACGATTTCCTCGACCTCGGGCGGGATGGTCGGTTCGAACTGGCGTGGGGCGACGGGGTCGCCAACGAGACGGGCGTTCATGACGATGAGCGGGGTCTCGCCCTCGAACGGTGTATGGCCGGTCAACATCTCATAGAGGATGGCGCCAAGGCTGTAGATATCAGTGCGGGCATCGCCCCGTTTACCTTTGACCTGCTCGGGGGCCATGTAATCAGGCGTGCCGAGGGCCGGTGTGAAGCCGGTATACGTGATGCGGCGACCTTCGCTGCGGGCGATGCCGAAATCCATGAGTCGGATCGTGCCATCGTAACACATCATGATGTTCTGCGGCTTGAGGTCGCGATGGACGACGCCCATGCCGTGCAGATACGCGAGGGCGTCACAGATGTGGCTGGCGAGCTGCAAGGCATCGGAAACCGGCATCGGACGGATGCTGTTGAGCAGGTGGGCGAGCGTGTAACCCCGCAGGTATTCGGTCACGATGTACGGACGCGACTTCTTTTCCACGGGAAAGAACTTGAGGACGTTCGGATGTTGGAGTTTGAGGCCGATTTCCTCCTCGCGCAGGAACCGCGAGAAAAACCCCGGATCACTCTCGAACTGCATGTATGGCACCTTCACGGCGACCATTTGCTTGGTCTGGCGGTCCGTGGCGCGGTAAATGGTGGCCATGCCGCTGCGGCTGATCATCTCATGGATGAAAAACCGGTCGTCGAGAAGTTGGCCGGCTTCGACCTCACCGGTTACGGCCTTCTCCGCGGGTTTGTGAAACATCGGGACGCCGCGGTAGTAGCCCACGGCCTCAATCACTTCGATCTGGATCACCTGCGCCGAGACGTTGTCGTCCGATCCCCGCTGCTCGGCGAGCGCGACGAGCTGGCGGCAGGCCGGCCCGGCGGGTAGCGACCGACAATGTCGCAGATTTCGCCGTCGGCCACGCAGGAATGCAAGCCGTCGGAACAGAGCACGACGTGGTCGCCCTTTTGGACGGCAACGTCCTCGATGTCCACGCGAATCACGGGCTCCTGCCCGACGCTGCGCGTGAGGATGAAACGGTTGTCGCTACGCTTGGCCTCGTCCTCACTGATGAGACCAAACTTGCGCTGCATGGCGACGTAGGAGTGGTCGGTCGAGACCTGCTTGATTTCGCCTTTGCGCGCGAGATAGACCCGTGTATCGCCGACGTTGCCGACGGTGACATGGTCGTTGCGGAAGATGGCAATGGCCAGCGTGGTGGCCATCCGCTTGGTGTGCTTGTCTTCCGAGCTCTTGTCGAAAACAGCCAGGTTCGCCGCGTTGAATACCTGCGTCAGCAACTGCTGTGGCGACAGGTCCTCTTTCGCTTCGCGGAACACTTTCAGCGAGACCTCCACCGCCAAGCGGCTGGCGACATCGCCGCGCCCCTGGCCGCCGACGCCATCGGCCAGCACGGCGATGGCCCCACGGCTGCGCTTTTCCTCGAGCGACTCCGGTTGCCAGAAGCCAACGTAGTCCTCATTCCGTGGGCGCACGGTGCCGGCAGACGAAAGTTCTCCGTAAATCAGTTCCATGTTACCGAGCGGCACACGCTACCCGCCACCGCTGGCGGTTGCAAGCCGGATGAACGAGCTAAAAGGAAACAGCCGCCTCTCGTGAAAGAGGCGGCCGTTTCGAGACCCAATCAGCCCCAAAGTTTTCGGGGCCGTTGTAGGCGCACTACAGTGCGATCGCCGTCATAGCGGGTTTGCTGGTAAGCAACGCTTCGCGGCCCTTGGCCTTGCTGGACTTCATGAAGTAGAACACCCCATAGAGGCCCCACGCGCCGACGACGGCGAGCGCGATGTAGGGCTCATGCCAGCTCATGCCACTGACCGAGAACGGGCCGACCAGGTAGAACAGCATGCAGCACAGGTTCGCCAGCAGGCCAAACACCGGGATGACCATGTGCTTGATCCCGTTGAAGGAGTGGTGTTCCTTGAACGCGACGATCGCCACAATGCAGGTCGTCATGTAGAGCAGGAACGTGCCGAAGTTGCTGATCAACGTGATGATGACCAGCGAGTTGGGTAGCCACGTATAGGCATGCGGCGAGAAGATGCCGAAGCTGTACCAGAAGTTATGCTTGTCCAGCGGCGCCAGGTCCGTGCCTTGCGCGCCGAGATATATGGTCGTCGTCAGGATGCCGATGAAGATCGACAGGATCGACAATGTCCAGATCGAGCGATACGGCGAGAGCGTCTTGCCGTGCAACAGACCGAAGTGCGAGGGCACTTCTTCGTCGCGGCCCATCGCGTAGGTCACGCGCGCGCCCGTGTTGATGCACGAGAGCGTGGTACCAATCAGCGCGAGAAACACGGTGAAGGCCTCGATGAGCATGAACGCCCGGCCCGCTGAATAGCTGCCAAACAGCCACGTGCCGACGATCACCATCATGTCGCCGAGGGGCGCGCCCGGAGGCACCCGCGCTTGAGATCGTGTAACCGCTGTTCAGGAAGTAAGTTCGCCGCGAAATACTCGAAGAGATAGCAGAATGCGCCCTGGATCGCCAGCGAGAGCAGCACGGCATGTGGGATGTCGCCGCTTGGGATCCTTGCGCCTCTTCCCCCAACGAGGTCACGGACTCGAATCCGACCAGCAGCAGAATCGCGATACAGGCCTGGATGAAGACGAAGCTGAATCCATGCGGCGCGAGCACCGAGCTGGCGCTGGTATGGAAGTTGAAGGTCTGCGGATCCTTGGCGTCGCCGGCTTGCCGGTGACCGCGTCCTCGGGCTTGTAGCTCGACGTGAACGGTACGGCGACGGCTTGCCATCCTTGTCCAGCGTTGCTTTGCCGCTGGCGTCCTTTTGCAAGAGCGGATAGGGATCTCCTTCCGCAAGGCCCAGCGCGGCCAGTTCAAGCTCTTGTCTTTGGCCAAGTCGTCCTTGGTGACCTGGCGATCCTGTTCTTGTAAATCGGCTGGCCTTTGTCGTCCACCTTGGGCGAGTTGTCGGCCCAACTGTCCTGTACCGGTTTGCCCTTGTCGTCTGTCTCGATTGACCTGAGTCGACCTGGTAATTTACCGGCGTGCCGTTGGACAGGTGGTAGCCGACCGAATCCTGCGGGTGCTGCATGCGGTACGCGATGGCGATGACCGTGAACACGATCAACGCCGTGATCTGGATCACGTTGATCGCCATGTTGACCGCCGTGCGTGCCATTCACGCCGCGGTACGCGATGTAGCCCACCGAACGCGAACACGACACAGAACAACCACATGAACAGCGGGCTGTTATACGTCCCGCTGAACGTGTCCGGCCAGAACTGGTTCAGCCAGATATCCGCCAAGAATCGCCGTCACGCCTACCATCAGCCGGGATAGACCCAGTAATACAGATGACTGGCCCAGCCGGTGAAAAACTTGGCGACGCGGGCGAATTTGTAGGCGTGCGTCTTGGACAGGAACGCCTGCTCCGCGTACAGGTAGGACGACCCTGCGCCGGGATACAGCTTGGACAGCTCCGCGTAGCTCACCGCCGTGGCAAAGCACAGCATCAGCGCCGCGAACAGATGCCGAACCACATCGCACAGCCGGCCATCGGCGCGCCATACAGCGCCTGCTCTTGATATGTCAACCACAGAAAGGCGCCGGGCGCAATCAGCGCCATCGCATTGATCGTCAGCCCCGTTAGCCCCAGAGTGCCTGTCGTTTTGGGCTTCGCCGCCCCCCACCCGCTTGTGTTTCCGTTGCCATGATGTTCTCCTTACTCAGGTTTTAGCGTTTTCTTCATTACCGACTGTCACATGCCGCCGTTGCTCGGCACCCGATCACGCCACACATTGTCGGAGCGAATAACCTCACTCGCATGGTGCTGGCTCCTAGCGTCCGCTGTGCCAGCAGTTTTGGGAAAATTAAAAACTCGTTAAAGGGCAGGGGCTTTCGTGAATTGCTTCGGATGAGAGGTCTGACTCCGTCAGACGGTTGTTACGCAGCGTGGACAAAAAAATGCAGACCGCCGTCCTGTGGGCTCGCCATAACCAACCGAAAAGTTTTTTTGTGAAATCTGTACACGGATGGTGGTAGGCTGTGAGGTGGCGATGGGGTTCGCCTGCAACTGCCCCTGCTTGGCAGGGCGCTGATGACTCCTACCATGGCAAAGAGGACTCGATGTTCCGATTGTTGCTACTCATCATTGGTGGGGCGCTGGGCACGTTGGCCCGCTACGGGCTTAATGGCGTCATCTCCGCGCATCAGTCGAAACACTTCCCATTGGTGGCGGTGTTTCCGCTCGGCACACTCGTTATCAACGTCACGGGTTGCTTCGCCATCGGGGTCATCGCCGCCGTCAGCGGACCCGCCGCAGGTCGTGTCTGGATCAAGCCCGAGTGGCGCGACTTCCTCATGGTCGGCTTCTGCGGCGGGTACACCACATTCTCCAGTTACGGACTGCAAACGCTCAACCTCGCGCGCGATGGTGAATGGATCGGCGTCGCGCTCAATGTTATCGGCTCGAATGTGCTCGGCCTGCTCGCCACGTACCTCGGTTGGGTGTGCGGCCGCGCGCTTCAAGCGAAACTCCATGGAGGCACACTATGAAACTCGACGGCGAAGGTTCACTCCTGCGCATCTACCTCGGCGAACTCGACAAATGGCATCACCAGCCGCTCTACGAAGCCATCGTCCTCAAAGCCCGCGAAATGGGCCTCGCCGGCGCCACCGTCTTCCGCGGCCCCATGGGCTTCGGCGCCAACTCCCACCTCCACACCGCCAAAATCCTCCGCCTCAGCGAAGACCTGCCCGTCCTCATCGAGATCGTCGACAAAGAAGACCGCATCAACGCCTTCCTCCCCGAACTCGACAAGATCATGGGCGACGGCCTCGTCACCCTCGAAAAAGTCCGCATCATCCGCTACCGCGGCACCGCCCCCACCTGACCCTCCCCCGCAACCCTCACTCAACCCAGATAACCCCCAGCCACCCCAGCCAACCCTGGGCCACCCCAGCCAACCCTGGTTAACCCTAGCTGACCCTGCTCAAAACCGAGCCTAACCTTGGTCCAACCCCCATCCGCCCACCCCCACCCCAGCCACCGATTCTCCCCCCCGCACCCCGTCTCCTCGCCCCGCCATCCCCTCCCACGGAGGGGAAACAGGGGTGGGTCCTCCACCGCCCCGCCGCCTTCTCCGAATTGTAGGGCCGGATGCCCGAGTCCGACGACGGAGCCGAGTCTTCGAGACGCGACCACGTAGTATCCCAGGTCGCAATCCGGCCGCTCCCGCCATCCGGCCCACCGCCGTCTCCCCTGTAGCCACGGCGCTCCGTCGCCCCCGGTCTGTTGTAGGCCACGTGCCCTCACGTGGCGGTCTTCGTATTCCCGAATTGCACGGCGTATTCGTGTTCGCGCCGGTCTTCCAAGCGCGCCGCCCGCCCCACCCGCCTCCTCCCACCGTTGAACGTTGAACGTTTCGCGTTGCGTGTTGAGCGTTAGTTTGTTCCCCGTCCGCCCGCCACGCCGTTTCCGGATTGTAGGGCAAGCGCTCCGCTTGCCGCCGTCCCACCGATTCCCGACCGGCGAAGCCCACGTTTGGCCGAACCCCCTCGGCCATCACGTGGCCCCCCGTGTGCGCCGCGCCCTGTAGCCGCAGGTCTTTAGCCTGCGTCCGGCACTATCCGCCTCGCCCCCCTGTCGCGCCGTCTCCTCCGCCATAGCTTCTCGTCTCGCCGAAGCGCTGCGTAGGCGGACATCCGCCACCGCCGCCCTTTCGCTCTCCGCTCGGGAGCCGAGTCCCCGAGACGCGACCTCGCCGTGCTTTGGTCGCAATTTACCCTGAGCCTGTCGAGGGGCCTTTGCCGATGCCCTGCCGGACCAGCCCCGCCGACCCTGCCCCCGGTGAGCAACGTCAATGAGTCGGTTCTCTTCGTTCTTCTCCGGTTTCCAGTTCTTCGTCGTCTGCCCCTTCCTTCCGCTCTCTCACCCTGATACATCGGTATCTTATTGTATCAGCCTCCCGTCACCCGACGCGTGGCAGTTCACGATATATCGGCTGCCGACATATCATGAAAACAACCCCTCCGCGCTCTCTGTGCGCTCTGCATGGAGCCGAGCCGGACGAGGCGCGACCACGTAGTATTTGAGGTCGCAAAAAATCCGTCTTTGCTTCGTGTCCTTCGTGGGAAGCCGAGTCCGACGGAGCCGAAAGCAGCACTAGCTGCTGAGACGCGCCCATGCCGTTTTGGGCGCGACTGATACGCGCCACTGCTGGTGGCGCAAACAGGCCGTGTCGTTGGGGCACCCGCAGGGTAGTGTGAGCGGGAGCGAATACTATCAACCATCCGCACTCATCCGTGTGCACTTGTCCGCCATCTCGTCCGCCATAGCTTCAGCGAAGGCGGAAGCTTCAGCGACGGCGGGTCTGTGGCTCGTCCTTCCGCCTCCCCGTCCCCGCACTTGAAAAAATCCCATCCTCCGGTATGGTGACGATGAACGCGCCAAAATTATCATTCACAATTCACACGCATGCCGCCAAGTTATCAAACGTTCACCAAGCCCATCGTCTTCCGACTCGACACCCCGCAGGCGCACCACGTATCGCTCGTGATCCGATCCGCGAAAAAGGACGGTCATCCCGCGACCCACACGATCCGCAAGGGCGTCGATGGCGTCTGGACGATTCGCCTCGAAATCACCCGTGGCCGACACCTCTACCGCTTCCTCGTTCAACGACGTGCCCACGCTCGACCCCGCCTCCCTCGGGACTGTTCACGACGCCCACCACGAACGCTGGAGCCTCCTCGAAATCGGTTATTAGAACTTCCACGACCTCTGCGCCTCTGCGTGAGCCAGCCGTTCCCGGAGCTTGCCCTGAGCGCAGCCGAAGGGTGCCCGGAGCCTGCCCTGAGCGAAGTCGAAGAGTCTCCGCTAGTGTTAGAGAATTGTCAGTTGGGCAGGAGTTGGTAAAGAACAAGGGCTCAACCCAAACCGAGCAAGGAATGGAGTCGAGCCCATGTCAGAGACCTATGCGGTCTCCATATCGGTCAGCCTGACGGTACGGGGACGGTTCACCAACGTCAAGCATTTGGAGGAAGCGGTGCAGCAGCAAGTTCAACAAGCCGCGCAACAGTTCTATGCCCAAGCCGTGGCGGCCTACCAGCGGCAGTGGCTGGCGGCGCATCGGGAGCGCTATCAATCGGTGCGCTGGCGCCAGCGGCAATTACTAAGCCCGTGGGGCGAGCTGGCGCTGCCGGTGCTGATGGTGCGGGAGCGCGGTCGGTCTCGAGGCGGCTATCACAGCTTGGGCAAGGTGCTCTGGCGCGGCAAAGCCACGCGGTTGTTAAGCCCGCAGGTGGAACGGCAGGCCTTGGAAGCCGCCACGGGGCAGAATTACCGACCGGCGGCGCGCCAGTTGAGCCAGCGCTGCGGGGCGCGGGTGTCGCACTGGGCGGTGTGGCGATGCGTCCAGTATTACGGGGCCAAACTCCAGGACCAACTGCAGCGGGACTGGTGGCCGGACCCGCCGCGTAAGGTGGCGGCGGAGGTGGTGGTGACCGAGGTGGACTCGACGTGGTTGAAGTGGCAGCGGCGGGGGTGCGGCCACGAGGGGCCGCAGCATTTCCTCATGCATTTGGGGCTGCATTACACGGGCCGCAGCCGCCGCCTGGATCAGCGGGGTCGTACCGACGTGAGCCTGGACCAGAAGACCTGGTTGGTGGGCACGGGCAGCCTCGGTGAGTTCGGCACGCGCCTGCGCCGCCACCGTGACCGACACTATCCGGCCGGGCCGGGGTCCCGCTCCCTGACGGTGCTGCTGAGCGATGGCGACGAGGGACTGAAGTGGGTGCGGGAACGCGAATTCCCCGAGACACTGTGGCTGCTGGATCGCTGGCACATCGGCCAGAAGGTGCGCGAGTTTGTCGGCCCGGATCAGGCCGCGTGGCGCTCGATCATGGCGGCGGTGTATGCCCACGACAGCGAAGCGGCCTTGGAGGCGCTGCGGTCCATGGAACCGGCCTCCGACGACCCGCGCCGCGAGGGCTTCCACGAACTCTTCGGCTATCTGCTGGGCCATCGGGACGGCATCGATGCCTTCGGTCAGATCCCCAAGCGCTACCGTCAGCGCCACGGGTGCCTCGGCCCGGTGGTGCGGGCTGGCAGCGGCGCGGTCGAGAAGAACGTCGAGGTGCACATCAACCGTCGCTTCAAACGCCAAGGGCGCGGCTGGAATCCGGTGCGCGCCGACCGCCTGGCCCAATTACGCTGGCTGCAGCAGGACCACAGAAACTGGAATCACTGGTGGAACAACGTCTGCCTCACCACCACGAAAATAAACCCGGGTTGGCCCACCACTGACAATTGACAAACAGTACCAGAGTCTCCTTCGCGTCCCCCTTTTTCGTTGCCGCCCGCCCGCCGAGGCGGTACAAGACATCCGGTTCACCCCGTTGCGATTGGGAGCGAGATGTCATCATGAGCAAACCGATTCGTGTCATTCAATACGGACTGGGCGCCATCGGACGCGCCACGGCCCGCGTCGTCCTCGACCGCCCGGGATTGCAACTCGTTGGCGCGATCGATCACGATCCGAGGCTCACCGGCATGGACCTGGGCGAAGTGCTCAGCCTGCAGCGTAACCTCGACATCTTCGTGACCGACAAACCCGTCATCCTCTTCGCGCAAACCCAGGCCGACGCCGTGATCCATTGCACGACCTCCAGTTTCATCGAGGCCTACGACCAACTCACCGAAATCGTCCGCGCGGGCCTGCATTGCGTCACCTCCTGCGAAGAAGCGTTGTTCCCGTACTACCGCCACAAGGTGCTCGCGGGTAAACTCGATGATCTCTGCATCCAGAAATCCGTCGCGGTCGTCGGCACCGGCGTGAACCCGGGGTTTGTCATGGACACGCTCGCGTTGCTGCTGGCGATGGCCTGCCAGCGCGTCGATGCCGTCCGCGTGCTGCGTGTCGTCGATGCCGCGACCCGTCGCGAAGCGCTCCAACGCAAGGTCGGCGCGACCCTGACAAAAGCGCAATTCGACGACCGGAACCAGCACCGCAAAATCGGCCACGTCGGTCTGGCCGAATCCCTGGTATTCCTGGCAGACGGCCTCGGTTGGACGCTGGACGAGGTGAAGGAAAGCGCCGCGCCCGTGCTCGCCAAAAAAACCATCAAGACCGAGTTTCTCACCGTATCGAAGGGCTCCGTGGCCGGCACGCACCAATTCGCTCGCGGCCTGCGTGGCGGCAAGGAAATTCTGACCTTGGAACTGCAAATGCACATCGGCGCGCCGAATTCGCGTGACGTCATCGAGATCGACGGCGTGCCGCCGCTGCGATTGGTCATCGAAGGCGGCGTGCCCGGCGACATGGCCACGCCCGCGATCCTCGCCAACACGCTCCCGAGGCTCGTCGAATGCCCGCCCGGCCTGTATACCATGCGCACGCTCGGCTTGCCGCGGATGACATTGTGACGCGGCGTAATCTTACGATGTGTTGTAGGCCGTCTGCCCTCAGGCGGCGCGGGCAGACGCCGTGTCGGGGGACGTGGCCTGCAAAAACGCGGAACGCATGAAAAACATCGTCTACTTCGACCTGGAAACCCAGAAGAGCGCCGCGGACGTCGGCGGCTGGAACCGCAAACGCGACATGAAAATGTCCGTCGGCGTCACCTTCAGCACCAGCGACGGACAATACCGCATCTTCTCCGAGGAGCAGGTCAACGATCTGGTCAAGCAACTCACGCGGGCGGACCTCGTTGTCGGCTTCAACATCCTCAATTTCGACTACGAAGTGCTCCATGGCTATACGCCGTTGGCCCTCGGCGACACACCGACGCTCGACCTGATGGCCGACCTCGAACAAAAACTCGGCCACCGCCTGTCGCTCGACTCCCTCGCCAAGGCCACTCTCGCCGCCCCCAAAATCGCCGACGGCATGCAGGCCCTCCAGTGGTGGAAGCAGGGCCGCATCATGGACATCGCCGAGTACTGCTGTTTCGACGTGAAAATCACCAAGGAACTCCACGAGTACGGCCGCGACCACGGCGAGGTCTTCTACATCGACCGCCTCGGCCAGAAACGCAACGTCAAGGTCAAGTGGTAGAAAGTCGCGGGTGCGGCGAACCCAGACTTGCTGGAAAGCGCGAACGCATATAATATGGCGTCATGAAGGAAATCACGTTGGTGGTTGACCGCGACGACGAAAATGGCTGGCTCGTCGCAAGCTGGGATGCGCCGGATAACAGCGGCGGCATCACCACCCAGGGCAAAGACCTCGGCGATCTTCAAACTAACGTGCGCGAGGCGGTGCGTTGTCACTTTGGCAAGGGCAAAGCGCCGCGCACTATCCGCCTGCATTTCGTCAACGACCCCGTCGTCGCCACGGCGTGAAACTGCCTCGCGATGTCCCGGCCCGGAAGCAGTCAAGGCGCTCCGACGCCTCGGTTTCACCGTTACCCGACAAGACGGTTCCCACATCCGCCTGAGCAAAGGCGGCCTGCATGTCACCGTGCCCAATCATCGGACGCTTCTGCCCAAGACTCTGCAAAGCATCCTGCGACAAGCCAATATTACGGTCGAGGAGTTTGCGGAGAAGCGATGATTGCCCTCGCTGATAAAGCCGTCCAAGTCCGCGACGTTCCGCCACGTCCGCGCGCATCGTCTGCGCATCGTCTGCGCATCGAATT
Organism: uncultured Verrucomicrobiae bacterium; assembly: GCA_963766065.1. Classification (GTDB taxonomy): domain Bacteria; phylum Verrucomicrobiota; class Verrucomicrobiia; order Palsa-1439; family Palsa-1439; genus Palsa-1439. The sequence continues at coordinate 40,982 of CAVYAC010000045.1, read as the reverse complement.
CAGCGACGGCAAGGTCTCCGAGGTGGATTTCGAGCCGTTCCTGCGGGCCACCACGCACCCGGCCATCCGTCGCTACCTGCAGCCCCGCCGGTTCAAGCAGTTCGCCATCACCGACGGCGTGCTTCAGTGGAACGATTTCGACCTCATCTTCCCCATGGCCGACCTCTACGACGGCGTCATCCGCTAGCGTCAGCCCGACTACAACCGGCCCTTCCAATAACCCGGGCGACGGCTCGTATGCGCTACAGCGACAACCCAAAGCTTTTTCGGCATCTCTAGGTAGACTACGGCGAACGGAAAACGATGGACGAAATAGGTGCGTGCGCCCCAAATCCTGACCGGCCACCGCTGTGGAGAAGCCCGGACCACATCTACCGCCGCCAGCACTTCCTGCCGAAAATCTTCGCCGAGTCCTTCGACGCGCGCTTCGTAGAAATCTTGGGCCGCGAAAAACTCGGCTTGGGCTGCGGGGTGAAAGAATACTGGCTTCACGACCGCCGGCGCGGACGACGCGCAAACACCTTGCTGGCCGGAATCCCTCGCACCCGCCCTTCACGAATCTGTCGAACGCGGCGGCTGATCTCCGCGTCCCACTGTTGTTCCGCGTCGGCGTCGCTGTCCGTGTCAAGGCTCTGGATCAACACGTGCGCCAACCGCGCCCGTTGCCCCGCCGCCATGCGCAACGCTTGCTCCGTCACAGATTCTGCGGTCTTCATCGCACCGGAGTATAGACCAGAACCGTTCCCCGCTCAAGCCTTGGCTGGCCTCTGGCCGACCTCTACCACGGCGTGATCCGGTAGCGACGCTCTCCGCGATTCCTGTCAGGTTGAGCATCGCACCTTGCGGAAAATGGCTCGTTATCGTAATGTAGACGCATGAGTCCGGTCGAGAAAATCGAAGCCCAGATCACCAAGCTTTCCCCGAAAGACGTGGCGCAACTCACCAAGTGGCTGGTCGAGTACGACGCGGCGCTCTGGGACAAACAGCTGAAGCAGGATGCCAGGAACGGGCGGCTGGATCGCGTCTGGGAGAAAGCCGAAGCCGAAATCGCAAACGGCAAGGCGAAGCCGCTGGATGAACTCCTCGACAACGGCTAGTTTTCGGGACCATTTTCGCGAGTTGTCGCCGCCCATCCAACAATTGGCCCGGAAAAACTTCCGCCTCTGGTTGTCCAATCCGCGCCATCGATCCCTCCACTTCAAGAAGGTTGGTGATTACTGGTCAGTCCGCATTGGCGACAATCACCGCGCTCTCGGCCGCCTGAAAGGCGACACGTTCTATTGGTTCTGGATCGGCCACCACGACGAATACGAGCGCCTAATCCGCGGATGAGCGCGCCGGTTGACATGACCGCCCTCGCTGAGAAAACTGTCCATATCCAGGCCGTTCACCACGTCCGCGCCTGGCGGCTGCGCATCGAGTTTAGCGACGGCGAGATCTCCGAAGTGGATTTTGAACCGTTTCTGCGCCATTCCCAGCATCCCGCCATCCAAGCTTACCTCGACCTCGCGAAGTTCAAATCATACCGGCTGGAACATGGCGATTTGCTGTGGGGCGACTATGACCTTTGTTTCCCCATGGCCGACCTCTACGACGGCGTGATCCGCTAGGGCCGGCCTCGAACATTCCTGTCAGGCTGAGCATCGCACCTTGCAGAAAACGGCTCGCTATCGTAATGTAGGCGCATGAGTCCGGTCGAGAAAATCGAAGCCCAGATCGCCAAGCTCTCCTCGAAAGACGTGGCGCGACTCACCAAGTGGCTGGTCGAGTACGACGCGGCGCTCTGGGACAAGCAGATCGAACAGGACGCCAAGAGTGGACGTCTTCGACAAACTCGCGGCAGAGGCCAGGGCCGACTATCGCGCCGGCCGAACACGCCCCCTGCCGTGAATAGCCGCGCCAACGCCCGCTTCTGGCAAGCCTATCGACAACTCCCGCCCACCCTTCGCACCCTCGCCCGCAAGAATTACCGGCTCTGGCGGCAGAATCCCCGGCATCCATCGTTGCGCTTCAAAAAGGTTGGTGATCAGCCGTGAGGAGCGAATGGACGGAAACCGCAGGAGTACCGCATGACACCTGAAGCGCTGAACAGAATACTGGATGATGCAAGAAAACTAGCTGAGGAGCTGATTCACCGACCACCGGTGCCGGCGAAAGCCATCCCACATTCGCAAGGCCAACGGCCAAGCAGCACAGATCCGCTTCCATCCCGGGCCGGTGGTGTCTATCTAATCGGTCAGAACGAGAGGGAATTTATCTGGGTTGGAAAAACAGCGAATTTGCAGAAAACGATCCGCAATCGTCACATGTCAGCCGGAAAACCTTCGAATGTGAAGGATTTCCGAGACAAGCTTGCGGCGCGCGAAGGCGTGAAGATGGGCTGGGAAACATTAACCCGCATGCAGGAAAAATGTTGGTTTGTGTGGCAGGAAATCCCCAATCCCGACATGTGCAGCTTGGTCGAGAGCCTTTTGATTGCATGGCTGAGGGCTGAGAACCAGCCGCTTCTTAACGCCTGACCGACGCGTGAGTGGAAACCTGACGCTGGCTATACTGTGCTTTCAAATACGTAATCGGCCGTTTCATGGGGTCTGTATCGGTAGTGATACCGAATGATCTCATGCAACAGAGTTGCATGAGAATTCTGGCCGGTCGTGTCTGCTCCTGAAAGGAACTCAGCCAACCTTTGTGATCGGGTTTTTAACTCCGCGATAATCTCCTCGGCGCCTTTTCCCACGCTGAAGTCGAAGTACTCAAAGTCGCGCCAAAACCCATCCGCCGAAGGACGTTTGATGTAGATCGTAAGATCCGGTTTCTCTTCAATCCGATCTAGAACTTCCAACACGCAAACACCTTCAACAATTACCGGTGTTGATTGACTCCTCGCATCAAAGATTCGTTGCCTCAAATCCGCGTACCGGATGTAGTCAACGTATCCGGGCTTGCCCTCATTCAGGAATTTATCTAGTTCTATCCATTGAAACCCTAACGCCCCGGCCAACCAGGAAGCGGTGGGTGATTTGCCAGCGCCGTCTATGCCGTCAATGGTGACAAGCCGAAAGCTTTCCCGACGGCACCTAGACCTCACCCCGTCGGTGAGGTCGCGAACTTCTCGAACTGTTTTCATACCGCAACGGGCGGCAGCAACGAACCTGAATCAAGGCTGCTTCAGGACGGCTTCGAGTTCATGAGCTTGTTGTGGATCAATCTCTCGAAGCCTCTGAAGTGCCTGCATCGCCTGTTCCTCTTGCCCAAGCCTGTGCCTGGCAACTGACAAGCACCGCAGGGCGGCCGGGTTCTTCGGGTGTTCGCGGAGCACCTGTTCGCAATACACCGTCAAGCACGCAAAATCGATTTCCCCCTCATAACCTGTACAAACATACTGGAACGCACCTCGATTCTCCGGTCGCGCTTGATGGTTTCTTTGCAGAAAGATCTTAGCTGGTCCTTTTCCTTCTCCGTTTCACATGCCATGGAAAGGAAGAACCACGCACTAGCATTGTCAGATTCGTGCGTAAGAAAACTCATGCAGAAATCCTTCATTTCAGCCTTCTCGCCCAAGAGGCTGTAGGCCATCCAAAGATTGAGCCACGCTTTAGCGCGCTCCTTAGCGTTCTTGGGATCAACTCGTACCGCCGCCCGACAACGTTCGATTTCCCGATTGCGGATCGAGATAGCTTCCTCTCGCTTGCCTTGGTTTTCATACACGCGAGCGAGACCAAACCACGGCGCAACATCACCCGGCTGAAGTTTGGTTGCTTGCTTGTACGCCGTGGCGGCGCTGTCGAATCGGCTTTGGCCACAATACGCATCTCCGAGCCAATCCCACGCATACGTGTTGTCGGGCTCAAGTTTGACCACTTGTTCGAATGCGGCGGATGCATCCAAATAGTTCGATTCGTCTAAGTACACCGACCCAAGGCGAATCCAAGGCCGCCATGCGTCGGGACGTAATCTTACTGCAGTGTTGTATGCACCAGCTGCGTCAGACATAAAACCCAGACCGTAGAAAACGTCACCCAACATTGTGAAGGCTTCGCTACTATTGGGGAAACGAGCAACCGTGACCTTGATGCTCTTCAGGGCTGCGGCGTAATTCTGAAGTGTATACGCTGTTCGGGCTGCTTTATAATCGGGATCAGAGAAAACTTCTTCTTCAGTTTGCTTTGCGAGACTTGGAAGCGTTAGAAGTCTGTCAGTTGTCCGTGTCCTTGCGAGCAGTTCTTTGACCGCTTCAACGGGAATTGCGAAATTGAGCGCCTGTCCTTCGCGCAATTCCGCAGTAGCCACACCGATGACGTCGCCGCTGGCGCTTAGGACGGGTGAACCGCTTGAGCCCGGGGATAAAGCCGCAGTGATTTGAATCCACCGGCTCTTCGTGGGGAGGTCCCGAACGGCTGATACAATTCCCTCTGATAGCGTTCCCTCCAGTCCCAGTGGGCTGCCGACCACGGCCACTCGCGTGCCCGATTCAACTGAAGACGTGCTGCCTAGCGGCAGCGGCTTGAAGTCCTTCCCGTCAAGTGCGAGGAGGGCAAGGTCATGCTCCCCATCGTCTCCCAGCACACCCAGGACGGAGAACCTTCCACCGTTCTCCGCCTTGGCCATGGCGCTGGCCGCGCCTTCGATGACATGATGGTTGGTAATAAGCTTGCCGTCGCTGGAAACGAGGAACCCGGTGCCCGTGGCAATCTCTTTCCCGTCGGCGTCGGACACGACCAGTAACATCACGGCAGGCCGGGCTTTCTTGGCGAGCGCCTTCAAGTCGATCGTCTCCGTTTCCGCGCGGACGGTTGCGGGGATCGCGACAGCCGCCGCGACGACAACAAGGGCGAGATGTTTCGACAAGCTCAACATGACAGACCCCATCCTTGTGGTAGGCCTCATGGCAGTGCGAGGATACGACGGGCAGCATTTTTCTGCAAGAGGAAGCGAGGCCTTCGGAAACGCAAGCAGGGACGCTCGCACCACCGGTACACAGGTGTGTTCCATTGAACAAACCGGCCTTACATCTTGTCCAAGTTCCCATGAAACAGAGACTGGGAGCTTTCTGGCGCGACTGGGTTTTGCCAGCGGTGATGGTCGTGGCCGTCCTCGCACCGCTGCGGTCGGCGGTGGCGGACTGGAACGACGTGCCGAGCGGCTCGATGACGCCCACCATTCTCATTGGTGACCGGATCTTCGTCAACAAACTCGCCTACGATCTCAAGGTGCCGTTCACGACCTGGCATCTCGCAACGTGGGCCGACCCGCAACGCGGCGATGTCATCGTGTTTCGGTCACCCCATGACGGCATCCGTCTCGTGAAACGTGTCGTCGGTGTGCCCGGCGATTCCATTGAACTGCGCGACGACCACCTGTTGATCAACGGTCAGCCGGGCATCCTACATATCGACCAGCAGCGGGTCGGAACCAGCCTCGGTATTCGACGAAACGGTTTCGGGAAAAACGCATCCGATGATGGTCGATCCACAGATTCCGGCTCGGCGTTCATTCGGGCCAATTCAGGTCCCGGCCGGCGACTACTTCGTCATGGGCGACAACCGCGACAACAGTTTCGACTCCCGCTATTTCGGTTTTGTCCCGCGCGACAGCGTTTACGGTCGCGCCACGCTGGTGGCGATGTCCTTTGACCGCGACCACTACTTCAAGCCGCGCTTCGACCGGTTCGGCCTCAGCCTGCCCTGACGCCATCGCGGCAGGGCCGACATCCGGTATGATTAAAAGTGGTGGTCAGAAACCAACGACACCCCTCACCTTGATCCTCTCCCCCAAGGGGAGAGGAAATGGCGGCAAGGCACGCCTCGCCCCGCCGAGGGAGAGGCCGGCCCCGCCATTGTTTGCGGGGACGGGTGAGGGGGAAGTCGATATAGCGGTCACCGTTTTTAATCACACCCCGCCGACATGAGCGGCGTTGCGGTGTTTCTCTCCATGCAGTAGCATGGTGACGATGACATCCACCGATCCCGACGTGGCGCTCATGTTGCGCGTGCGCGAGGGCGACACGGATGCGCTTCGTGAATTAATCGAGCGCCACCAACGCGTCGTCATCAATACCATCCATCGCGCCATCGGCGACGCCTCCGAGGCCGAAGACCTCGCCCAGCGCGTGTTCGTCCAGGTCTATCGCTCGGCCAAACGCTACAAACCCACCGCCAAATTCACCACCTGGCTGTTCACCATCACCCGCAACACGATCCTCAACGAGCATCGCCGCCGGAGCCGACACCCGGCGGAATCCCTCGACGCGTTGCAGGAGCCGCGCGACTCCGAATCCGCTGGTTGGCAGGCGCCGGACACGACCATGCGCGATCCCGCGCAGGAAGTCGTCGAGCGCGAGTTGCAGGACAAAATCAAGGAAGCCGTCCAGGAACTGCCCGAAGCGCAGCGCACCGCGGTGATTCTCTGCCGTTACGAAGGCCTTTCCTACGAGGAAATTGCGGAGGTGCTGGGCTGTTCGGTCTCGGCCACGAAATCGCTGCTGCATCGGGCACGCCTTACGCTAAAGGACAAATTACGGGGGTATTACTAATGGAAACCATTCGCCAAATCTGGTGTTTAACCAGATGGACAGGAAGGACATGAGTTGTCAAACAGTCAGAAACCAGTTCGACCAGCGCCTGGATGGGAGGTTGAGCGGGCCCGAGCAAGCTGCGTTTGAAGCGCATCTGGCCGCCTGCTCGTCTTGCCGCCGGGAATGGGAGGCGTACGCCAACGCCTGGCAGGTGCTCGCGCGCAACGAGGGGATCGAACCCTCCTTCGGATTCGCCGAACGCACCTTGCGCCGGCTCAACGAGCCCCGGGTCAACGCACGCCCATGGTGGTGGCGACCCTCGATCCGTTGGGCGACCCTCGCCACGGCGGTCGCGGCCCTGACCATCACCGCCTGGGTCGGGCACGACCGTATGCTGGCCCGGAAGCACGCCGAGCTCTATGCCCGCGTCCAGGAAGGAGATTACCTCGAAGATTACGATGTGATTGCCAACCTTGACCAGCTCAAGGAGGGCCATCACGAGTGAACCGGTTCCTGTTCCTGTTGGGATTGTTGGCGGGCATGATCGTCACCAGTGCCCGCGCACAACAACCACCCCCCCCGCCACCGATAGTTGATCAGACAAAGCCCCGGCAACGACCGCTGATGACCAACGAGCAGCGGGCCCTGGCGGAACAACGTCTGGACGCGCGCTGGAGCCGAATGAACCTCGAAAGCAAAACCGAACTGATGCGCCTCCATCGCGCGCTCGCCGAGATGCCGCCCGACGAACGGAAATTCATCCATGACCGCATCGAGCGCTTCCTCAGCATGACGCCGGCGGAACGCGCCCAGCTTCAACAGAACAAAAAGAAATGGGAGCAGATGACGCCCGCGGAACGGCAACGGGCCCGGGAAGAATTCCGCAGCCGCCAACAGGAGTTTGAACAACAATGGCGTCGGAATCATCCGGGCGAGGAGGCGCCAGCCAATCCGCCGCCGCCAGCGGAAAACAACGGGACGCCGACTCCGCCACCCCCGTCATCCGCGCCGTAACCATGCTCTCGGATCGCCATACCGCCGTGTACCACATGACCAAATCACAACCAAACCAGCCAGGGAGACTCAAATGAAACGCGCAATGATCATTGCCTGTTTGACCAGTATTGTCATCGCCGCCGGCGCGCTCGCCGCGGATAACTCAACCAACGCCCCGCCCATGCCCCACCGTCCGATGATGAGGAACTTGTTGCCGCCACCCATCCTCAACGAACTGGCGCTGACCGGCGACCAGCAGACCAAATACGACGCGCTGGACGCCAGCTTCAGGAGCGACGTCACCAAGTGGCGGGCCAGTAACGGTCCGTCGAGCGGGACGGCCACGAACGCGCCACCGAGCGGCGGCCGTCAGGCGTTCCGGGCCCTTCGCAAAAGTTACATCGAAAAACTGCGCGCCGTCCTTACGGCGGACCAAAACGCCAAACTAACCCAGGCGCTCGAAAACGGTCCCGGCGGTGAACATCGCGGGCCAGGCCCGGGCGCGGGTGGCAATCCGCCGCCGCAGCCTCCGACTTCCCAGAACAACTAGATTCTGCGAGTAGAATCATACGCCGCGCTGGCTGCGTTCAGGCTCGCGCGGCGTTCGTTCGTCGAAATCGGGCGACGAACGCGCCATCCACGCCATCACGCGGGGGAAACAGGGACCGTGTCGTCTCAACCGTAAATACTTTGTGGGACTTCAGAAATGCCTCCACAACACCTTCGTTCTCCTCGGGTTCCAGACTGCACGTGCTGTAAACCAGAACGCCACCACGTTTCGTAAACTTCGCGGCGGAGTCCAGCAACTTCATCTGCAGCGCCCCGAGCCGGCCGATCTCCTCCACCGTCAGTCGCCACCGCAGGTCCGCACGCCGGCGAAGCACCCCCGTGTTCGAGCAGGGCGCATCCACCAGCACACGGTCGAACTCCTCCCCGCGCAGGCAACGATCCAACCGCGTCCCTTCACAGGCCAGCGTCGCCACGATTTGCACACCGAGGCGACGGCAATTCTCTCCCACCAGCGCCAGCCGCGAACTTGCTGAATCGGCGGCGATGATTCGACCACGGTTCTGCATCTTTTGTGCGATATACGTCGTCTTGCCGCCGGGCGCGGCGCACATGTCCAACACCGCATCGCCGGGCTGCGGATCGAGCACGTCCACGGCGACAAGCGTGGAGGGGTCTTGCACGTAGAATTCGCCGGTTGCGAACGACTTGGTGCGAAACAGTCCCGTCGTATCGGTCACACGCCAATACAACGGATGGTCGGTCGGCTCGGCGGGAACATCCGCAGGCTTCGCCGACGTTTTGAGCGTGTTGACCCGCAAATATAACGGTGGCGGCTGGTTGTTCCAATCGCATAACGCCGCCGCCGGCTCGCCACTAAAACGTGCCGCCCACCGTTTCCACAACCACTCCGGGTGCGAGTAGTAAATCCATGGTTGGTGCTGGCGTGTCTCCTCGAGTTTCGCCAGGAGTGCGTCGGACTCCCGCTGTGCCCGGCGCAGGACGGCGTTGACGAATTTCGCCTCAGCCACGCCCGCATATCTCTTGGCAAGCGCGACGGTTTCGTTGACTGCCGCATGCGCGGGAGTCTGGAGATAGAACAGTTGATAGAGTCCAAGGATGACGACGTTGGCGACGATCGGGCGCGGCGTTTTGCTGGCCAACTGGGCAAGCAGGAAATCCAGCGAGAGTCTCCGCCGCAGGCAACCATAGAACAAGTCCGTCACAAACGCGCGGTCAGGCGGTGTCAAGGAAGATCCTGCAAGCGCCTGTTCCAGAAGCTCATCGGCCAGTGCTGTCAACAGCGGCCAGCGATTCAGCAGATCCAATGCGAGTTCCCGCGCGTTCACGGCGATAGGCTAACACGGACCGGCTAAATCGAACAACTGTCGTTCGCCGTGCACTCGTCTGCCTGTCAGTTTTGCTTCGTCTGGAAGACAAGCAGGTACGGCACAGCGGAACGGCCTTCCTTGTCCCGGAAAGAGGTGAACCTTCCGGTGTTTATCCAATAGCCATAGGTCGTGTTCGGTTCCAGCATGACTTTTAGTACACAAGTTCTGTGGTCAGTGTCATACCATGGACCTTGCACCACTTTCGGGTTGGAGTTCTCCCACACCGTGCACCAGGACCATGAGCGGTCATGCATTTCCTTGCTGAAGGTGACTTTGACCTCAAACTCGCCGGGCGGAACATCCTTGCTACCCGCCTCCGGTATGGTCTTCACCACGACGGGAGGAATGGATGTCGCGGAAATCTGATCGGACGATTCCTGATTGAACGCGGCAACGTACTCCGCTGTGTGAGCCTCGGTATCCACCATGAAGAAGCGATGAGCGCCTTCCTTGGTATCGACGTAGACGGTCATGTCCTCGGGTCCAGGAATCATGGCCTTTCCGTTCGCTTGCCAGCTCGAGGTCATTTTCGCCGCGGCAATGCCGCGAATCCGGGTTGCCAAATTGGTGTTGCCGTCAGCGGACACGGTGTCCGGCGGAAACAGGCGGTTAATTCGAGCCGGATGAAATCGCAGCCAGACGTGGGCAATGGTTTCACCGTTGCTGGCGACCGAACTGGTCAACGTCCCGTGGTCGCGGGGGATTAACACGGCCCAGACAGCCCCATCGGCGCAATGGCCGATGCCCACATCAGCCGAGCTGGTCTCGACTTTCAACCCATCGCCAACCTTCAAAGCGAACTGGGAGACATGAAAGATGTCTTCCTTGCCAAGTTGCCACGACCGGGCGTGGCTCGGATCGGTGTCACCTGCGGTCAATGGCGTCGGATATCGCTCCAGCAGATCAACCGCCAGGACAGGCAGGGTCAGGAGGCACAGGGTGATCGCGGTGATTGACAAGCTTGTCGCGAGTTTCATTTTCATTTGTTCGCTCCTTTCAATTTGGTCTGGTTTGGAACGTCAGCAGATACGGAACGGCCGGGCGACCATCCCGGTCGGTAAAATTCTGAAACTTCTGGCTATTGATCCAAAAGCCGTAGGTTCGTCCCGGTTCGAGTTTCGCCTTCGCGACACACGTCCGGCCATCCGCGTCGTAATACGGCTGGCCGATAAATTCTGGCGTGGAATTCTCCCAAACGGTGCACCAACTCCACGATCCGTCGGCCATCCGTTTGTTGAAACGCACTCGGATTTCGCTAATACCCGGTTCCACATCTGTCGCACCGGATACCGGCTGCGTCTCGATGACGACCGGGCGCGAGCTGGCCACGGTTTGACCCAAATCTTCTTTGGCATCGGTAGAAACGACCGGAGCATTGGTAATCCAGCTTGCCTGGCTTTCTTCGAGCGCTTCCGCCTTGGTTCCAAAATAGAGCGCGGCGAATGGATGGCCATCGGCATACATCGAAACGTGCGGCAGACCGGGAATGAGATGGGGATGGATCAGCTCGAAATCTCCCGCACCTTTCGAAATCTGCAGCCGCTGTTTGGTGTCTTCGGGCGCGACCGCGTTATTCGTTGTCGTGACATAAAGCGCCAGGAGTGCGCTATCGTGACTGACAAGATTGTAATGGCCTTTCACCGTCATTTGGTCCCTGGTTCGTTCCACGGAAGTAATCTCAATCGAATCGCTCTTGGGAAACCATGTCTGGCCGATGTGAAAATCGGTGGTAGCGAGTCGCGCCCCATCGGATTCCGCGAGAACCTGCTCCTGCGGCATCGCCGCAGCGTGTTGTTCTGTTTTCTGAAACACGATGATCTGCGCCGCCCTATCCTCGTGAAACCAGATCAGGATACCTTTGGAGCTCCAGAGCAATTCCTTCGCGCTCCCGACGTTCTTCTGCAAACTCGGTTCGCCGTAGGCGGCCAGGGCGTCTTTAAGGGGAGAGCCAATCCCAATCCCCGCGGTGGTAAGTCCCGGAAAGCCTTCGTCGAACCGCAGTTCGATGGCGCCGCGGGCATCATCGACGAGGCAATGCACGTGGGTCCGTTCCCACTTCATCCAGTGATTATCCGAACCGCTGTCGGGCTGGCCGAGGGCTTGGATAAGTTCCTCGCGCGTGGCGCCAACGTTGAAGCCTCCCCATCCCTTGCCTTCGACAATGACTCGGCCGTCGGCATACATCGAAACGTGAGGAAGACCCGGAACGAGATGGGGATGGATTAACTCGAATTCTCCCGCCCCTTTGGAGATCTGCATCCGCTGTCTGGCATCTTCGGGAGCCTGGTTTGTAGACTTGATATAAAGCGCCAGCACCGCGCTGTCGTGGCTGACAAGATTGTACCGGCCTTTGACGGTCATCCGCTCTTGGGTCCGTTCGACGGAAGTAATTTCAATCGAATCGCCTTTGGGAAACCAGGTCTGGCCGATGTAAGAGTTGGTGGTGGCGAACCGGGCCCCATCGGATTCCGCCAGGACCTGCTGTGCGGGCTCAACTGCGGCGTGTTGCGCGCTTTGCTGGTTCACTCGTTGCGCCCGTTCACGACCTTCGTGAAATCGGATAAACAGAGGGGTCAGGATCACTAGCAACGCAATAATGACGAATGGGCTGGCAATCAAAGCCACGACGGTGACAGCAAACCAACGCCAGAACCGGTCGGGTTTCGGAACTGTTGACGCGGGAGCGGCAACCGGCGGTTCGCGGCGCGCCAGACGCGGCGGATGATGAGGAAATCGGCCACGAGAGAGAAGAGTGTTCCGCTGCCAAGCCAAATGAAGGTCAGCATGGCAATTTGATAGCCAATGGCAATACCACCTCCGATGCCGCCGTCGCCCGATGCCGAAAAATACGGCAATTTCGCCAGAAGCGTCACAACCAAGTAAGCCAGTCCAAAAACTGCGGCATCCAACACCAGCAGCGGGAAGATCAAGCCGTCAAACATCGCCACTCCCATTCCGTAAAGCTTTCCTTCCGAGCGGCGGATTTGGGAGACGGCAACCCAGCCGAGAATGGTCGTGCCGAAAATGGCAACAAATCCCAAGGTGGACACTATGACACCCACCAACGCCTGCAATCCACCGAGATGGCCGAAATCCCAAAAAACCGCGGAAGCAAAAAACAACAGCATCAAACAGGCGCCCGCGATGGCCGTGCCACAAAAGCGCGCGTCAGTTTCCGACCTTCGACTTTCGATCTTCAGACCTTCCGTTTGTGCAATCGTCTCCACCTGCGTTTTCACGTCGCTGGCGTGCTGGTAGCGGTGCTCGGGTTCCTTCTCCAGGGCGCGCAGGACGACCTCGTCCAGACGCACGTCGATCTGCACTTTGCGTGATGGCGGCGCGAAGCGGCCGATGGGCAATTCCCCGGTGAGCATTTGGTAGAACACGACGCCGAGCGAGTAGATGTCGGCGCGGTGGTCGACGTCCTGCGGGTGCTCGATCTGCTCGGGCGCCATATAGTGCGGCGTGCCGATCACATCGCGGGCGCTCGTGATTGTCTGGTCTTTGGCTTCGAGGCCCACAATCTTCGCCAACCCGAAATCGGCGATCTTCACCACGCCGGTTTTGTCGATGAGGATGTTCTCGGGTTTGATATCGCGGTGGACGATGCCCTTGTCGTGCGCGAATTGCAGCGCCTCGCAAATCTGCGGCACAATCGCGAGTGCTTCCTTCGGTGAAAGCCTTCCGGTGTTGAGCAATTGCCGCAGGTTCATGCCATCCACGAATTCCATCACGAAATAGAACAGCCCATCGGTCTGGCCGAAGTCGTGGACGCTCACAATGTTCGGATGCGTGAGTCGGGCCAGCGCTTTCGCTTCGCGGGTGAACCGCTCGGAAAACGCGGCATCGCGGCTGACGTTCGGCGGCAGGATCTTCAACGCCACCATACGGTCGAGCCGCTTCTGGCGGGCCTTGTAGACGACGCCCATCCCGCCGCGGCCGATTAACTCGAAAATCTCCAACTCCGGAAAATACCCGGGCAACTCGGCCGGTGGTGGCGGCACGTACTCGGTGCGTGCGCCCTGATTGTTGGACTCGCCCCCTCCTGTACTGGTCACGAATCCGCGTTTCAGCAGGCAGGCCGGACAAAGTCCCTGGGGCGCGTCGGCGGCCAGAACGGCTCCGCACTGGGCACATCGTTTCTCCTCACTCATATCGGCGAATCCTTTCTACCGCATCGCTTCCACTCATTACAGAAGCGAATGCGGCCAAAGGTTACAACGAACGTGCCGGTTACGGGGCAAACACCGCGAAGAGGTGGCGGATTTCCTCGTCAATCTCCGCGGGGGTGGCGACGGTGTGGGAGATCTCCTCGCGCAACAACTCGCGGTACCGTCGCCGCAGACGATGGACGGCGACTTTCACTGCGCCTTCGGTCGTCTGCAGCTTCGTCGCAACAGCCGCGTAGGAAGTCGTACCTTTCCCCTCCGTCAGGAACAGCTTTAGTTGGCTGAACTGCGCGCCTTTGCCATCGGCGACGAACTCGGCCTGCAAACGCGCGAGCACCTGGTCGAGCAACGCCAGCGCCCACTGGCGGTCCAGCAACTTTTCGGGAGTCAATTCGTCGGCTGGTTCAGACCGATATCGGGTCTCCGCCGTCCGGGTATCCAACGATAGAGGCGGCTGGCCACCGCCGCGTTTGGCCGCACGCGCGCGGTCCCATTCGTTGGCCAGGAAGTGCTTCAGTGAGCCCAGGAGAAAGGAGCGAAACCTTCCCTTCGTCCGATCCACGTCCGCCAGGTAGTTCTTCGCCAAGAGTCGCGCGAAAAACTCTTGCGTCAGGTCTTCCGCTTCTTGCACATCGTAGCCGCGCCGTCGCACGTACGCATAGAGCGGGTACCAATAGGCCCGACACAGTTCTTCCAGCGCCCGACCGGCTTGCGGCGATGGCGCCTGTCCGGCGCTCAATACCACCGTCCACCGCGTCGCCGCGAACTGACCCGCCACCGAGCGCGCAGAATCTGTAGTTCCCTTGCTGGTAATCACTTGCACCAAGCCTAGTGTCCAACGGCGAAATTGCAAGCTCGTGGGAGAACCACAATGGGTGGTGGTAGGAACGGTGAGGCTAGCACAATCCACTTGCGTTCGAACCTCGCTTCACTACAATCCGCCGCGACACCCCGGAAATGTCGGAAGGAGTAGAATTGTGAGGCGTTATCTATCTTGGATGTGGTGTATCTTGTTGGTACTAACCGCTTCGACCACCTTCGGCGCGATGGTGCCATTGGCGAGGCCCGCCTTGAAGGTGGATTCGGGTGACACGGCATGGGTCCTGGCGTCCGCCGCGCTGGTCATGCTGATGACGCCGGGCCTGGCGTTCTTTTACTGCGGCATGGTGCACCGCAAGCACGTGCTCGGCACCATCATGCAAAGCTTCGCGTTGCTGGGGGTGATCACGGTGCAATGGATGTTGTGGGGCTACAGCCTCGCCTTTGGCCCGGATGTCGGCTCGGTGATCGGCAATCTCAGTTGGGCCGGCTTGTGGGGCGTGGGCGCCGCGCCCAATCCCGATTACGCCGCCACCATCCCGCATCAGGCCTTCATGATTTTCCAGATGATGTTCGCCATCATCACCCCCGCGCTGATTTACGGCGCGGTCGCCGAGCGCATGAAGTTTTCGTCGATGTTGCTGTTCTCTCTCCTCTGGGCCACCTTCGTCTACGATCCGATTTGCCACTGGGTGTGGAACGTCGGCGGCTGGCTCCACAAGCTCAATGCCCTCGACTTCGCGGGCGGCACCGTCGTCCACATCAGTTCGGGCATGACGGCTCTCGTCTGCGCGTTGGTGCTCGGGGCGCGCCGCGGCGAACGCCAAATGGAACCGCATAACATGACGCTGACCGTCCTGGGTGCCGCCCTGCTGTGGTTCGGCTGGTTCGGGTTCAACGCCGGCAGCGCGCTGGCCGCGAACGGCCTGGCGGTGCAGGCGTTCGTCAACACGCACATCGCGTCCGCCGCCGCCGCGATGTCGTGGATGTTTGTGGAATGGAGGTTCCGCGGCAAACCCAGCGTGCTCGGCATCGCCTCCGGATGCGTTGCCGGCCTGGTCGCCATTACCCCCGCCGCGGGGTTCGTGACGGTCCGGGGCGCGCTGATCATCGGCTTGCTCGGCGGCGCGGTTTGCTATCTTGGCGTCACCGTCAAAAACAAGTTCGGCTTCGATGATACGCTCGACACCTTCGGAATTCACGGGGTGGGGGGAATGCTCGGCGCGCTGCTCACGGGCGTGTTCGCGACGACGCTCGTCAACGATGCCGGCGCGGAAGGCTTGTTCCGGGGCAACCCCAAACAATTGCTCATCCAGGCCACGGGCATCGTGGCCACCGTGGTCTATGCGGTCGTCGTCAGTTGGATCCTGTTGAAGATCGTCGACATGATCATGGGCCTGCGCGTCACGAACGAAGAAGAAGAACAGGGCCTCGACTGGACCCAGCACGGCGAAAGCGGATATAACCTCTAAAGCGTGCCGTGTCGTCTCCGATTGTAGGGCAAGCGCCCCGCTTGCCGCTGGTGCCTCGGTGGCGCAAGCCTCCGTGCTTGCCGTCGTCGCCCCCATCCCCTCCTCGGAGGGGAACAAGGGGTGGGTATTTGAATCGCCGTTGTAGCCGCGCGCGGTGAGCGCGGACGCGCCGCCTTTGTCGTTGTAGGCCGCAAGCCGAATTGGACGAGACGCGCCGCAGACTTGCCGGTGGCGCAACCTTCACGCGGCGCGGCGCCAATCCCCTCCTCGGAGGGGAAAAGGGGTGGGTATTTGAAGCACCGCGTTCGGACCACCCCCAAAATTCTTCAGGACTTGTCGAACACACATTGTCTGACTACACTTCACCGCATGGCGAAGAAAGCGACCTCTCCCGTACCCAAGCCGCCCACAGACTCCGCAAAGCCTTCCTCGCTTGCAGTCCCCAAATTCCTCGACGAGCAGATTGCGAAGAAGTTGGGGTGAAACTTGAGTAAGAAGCAATTAGCACAGCTCTTCGAAGAGTTCCTTAGACTGCGCTACGAACTGGCAGCACTGTTTTCTGCGAGCCGCATTCTTCGACACGACGACTATCGTTTACCCGAGCGGCTGCCTGATATGGTTTTTGGCAGCATGGCCGACAACTATACGCGCGAGCTGATCGGTGGCGTCAACAGATTTGCCCTCGATATTCATAACGCAGACTGCTGGACCAAAGCAGCAGGCACATCAGAGAGGGAACAACGCCTTGTTCATATCTATGAATTTGCAGAGCCCTTGCTGGAGCTGTCTGTTTATCGGCCATATTCACTTCGGAACCAATTTATCTTCGCCTCCACGAACTTGCTCCACCAGTCAAACAGGCTGATACAGAAGAATTGGCGTGATGAATTGCCAGACGAGTGGAGCATTGACGAAAAAGTACTGCGTAAGAAAGGAACGCCATGGAAACAATTCCCCAACTTCCTTGCGCAACTGAATCTGTTGAACGACAACAACTTCAAAGAGAAAACCCACAACTACCGGCACCTAATGCAGCACCGGTTCCGTGTGCATTTCGATATGGGATTGGCGGGACATTTCCGTCGGCTGAAAAAGAATGGAAAAGCTAGCTACAGCTATTCTGTAATTCCGCCACTGGAAATCGTCAAGCTGACCGATCTCTTGTATGAACAACACTCCAGAGCAATGCTGCTTTTTAAGGCGTACTGGGAATTACTTAATGAACTTTGCAACAGGTGGTCTGAAGAAACCGGCCCGGCGTAATCACATCGGCAAAAATCACGGCCGCAACCTCCCGCTTTCTGCGCTAATAGGGCCTCACCGCCCCACGGCCCATTCCACGCGCGGCTTGATGCCGAGGTCCTCGGCAATGCTCTTGATGATCACACCCAGATTGCGCGCCGTGGGGTTCCCCCGACGATTCAGCATCCGGTGCAGCGTCTTTTCGCCCAAGCCGGTCTGCCGCGCCAGTTCCTTGAACGTGATTTCGGCGTGGACCAAATCCCGCAGCATGGAAAGCCCCTCGGCGGTTTCGCCGTCCAGCAGGGCGTTCATCGCCTCGGCATACAGCGCCCGCGCAAATTTCCGGTCGCGCTTGATTCGCGCGACGACCGTTTCTCTATGGTCTCGTGTCAGCGCCATTGATTACCTTGCCTGTTTGTATCGTTTCCAACGTTCTACGGCGGCGGCAATGTCCGCGTCCTGCCGCCGCTTGCTCCCGCCGCCCAGCAAAATGACGACGGTCCGGCCTTCGCGCCCGTAATACACCCGGTAGCCCGGCCCAAAATCCAGCCGCAACTCAAATACGCCGTCGCGCAACGACTTGGCCGCGCCGAAGTTGCCGGCTTCCAGCCGACGGATGTAGCGATCCACCCGTGCCGCCGTCACCGCGTCCAGGTCGCCAAACCATTCCGCGAACGGCGAACGCCCGGCCTCGGTGTATTCCCTGATTTCAAAGGGCTCGGCCATATAGTACCGTTTATGTTACCATTGTCAAATGGTGTTTACCACCGGTGGCAGGCAATCTGGGCTGACTCACGCTCGGGCCGCAAGCAATAAGTGATTGCGGTCAATGCCCCAATTCGCGGCTGGTGAATTTCGTCCAACTCAGCTATGGTGCAAGGCCGACACTCGTGTCGGCCTTGCTGTTTCATGGAAAAAGCGCACGACATCCTGGCCATCGTCGGACGTCCCAACGTCGGGAAGAGCACGCTCTTCAACCGAATCGTCGGGCGGCGCATTGCCATTGTCCATCAAGAGCCGGGCGTGACTCGCGACCGCGTCTCGGCCACCGCCCGCTGGGGCGATAAATCCTTCGAGGTTGTCGACACGGGCGGCATCGCGTTCATGGACGACGAGAAAAGCGGTGACCTGATGGCGAACGCGACGCGGCATCAGGCCGAAATCGCCATCGAAATGGCCACGGCCATCATTATGGTGGTCGACGTGACGGAAGGCGTCGTGCCGCTGGACCAGGAAATCGCCCGCAAGCTGCGCACCAGCGGCAAGAAGATCTTTCTCGCGGTCAATAAAGTGGATAATGCGGGCCGGGCGCGAACGGACGCCGAGTTCTCCGAGTTGGGGTTCGACCAGACGTACTCCATCGCCGCCGCGCATGGCCTCGGCGTCCGGGAGTTGCTGGAGGCCGCCACGGAAGAATTCGCGGCGGGGGTCGAGCCGGAGACGGCGCCTCCAACGCGCATTGCGATCGTCGGGCGACCGAATGTCGGCAAGTCGTCGCTCATCAACGCCATCCTCAAGGACCAGCGCACGATCGTGAGCGATATCCCCGGCACGACGCGGGATTCGGTCGATGTGCCGTTCACCATCCACGACAAGCCGTACCTGTTGATTGACACGGCCGGCTTGCGGCATCGTGGAAAAATCACGTCGTCGGTCGATCAGTTTGGATTGATGCGGGCCGAGCGCAGCATCCGCGAATGTGACATTGCCGTGCTGGTGCTCGACGCCGTTGCCGGCGTGACGAGGCAGGACAAGGCCATTGCGGGGCAGATTGCCGAGGCGGCGCGCGGCTGTATCGTGCTGGTAAACAAGTGGGACCTCGCCGAGGAACAGGAACACAAGGACAGGGTGCGCGAGAGCCGGGGCATGAAACGGAAGAAAACGTTTCGCGAGCAGTACTCGGAGGCGCTCCGGAAAGAGTTGTTCTTCCTCGATTGGGCGCCGGTGTTGTTTGCCTCGGCGAAAACGGGTCAGAACCTGAATCAATTGTTCGAGCAGGTCGCGGTGATCGAGACCGAGATGATCCGGCATATCGACACGCCGCAGCTAAACAAGCTCTTTATGCGGGCCCTCGACGCCTACCCACCGCCATTTTCCGGTGGCAAGAGATTTAAAAATCTTTTATGCGTTTCAAAAAGCTTCCCATCCGCCGACGTTTCGGCTATTCGTGAATGATGCGAGTTGTTTGCGCCGCATTACAAGCGGTTCTTGATCGACAAGATTCGGGCGGCATGGGCGTTCACCGGCTGCCCAATCATGTTGGAATGTCGGGAACGAGAGCGGCGAAAGTTCGTTAAAAATCAGCGAGTTTGAAGAAAAGTGGCGGCGGGAGCAGTTTTGTCTTGAAACACAATATATGGGGTGCATATAGTCCCGCCCGCACTATTAGCGGTGGTTTCCAACCAAGACGTTGACCGCCGAAAAGTCGCAACCGACTAGCTTTTTTGAGGGAACAGTGATCAATTTGAAGCACGGAGTGGGGGAGCTTTCTGCGGCCAAGGATAAATTGACCCGGAAGGATTCTGTAGTGGCATTTGCCAGTCTCGACGGAACCAACCAAACGCACCCGACGCGCCAACCAACGCCGCGAGTTGTTCCACGGGGCCGCCACGGAAGATCGGTTGGGTGGTCCCGCGCGTGTTCAGCCGCGCCGACGTCAAGCCGTTCGATGAAGTCGAATGGGAACAGCGCACCGCGGAAATCACCGACGAAGCCGGCAAGGTGATTTTCAAGCAGGAGAATGTCGAAGTCCCGAAAACCTGGTCGGTGCTCGCCACGAAGGTCGTGGTCTCCAAGTATTTTTACGGCGAGAACGGAACCGGCGAACGCGAGCAGAGCGTTCGTCAGCTCATTCACCGCGTCACCCGCACGATTGCCGATTGGGGCAACGCGCAATGGCTATTTTGCCAGCGACAAGGACGCCGAAACCTTTTACGATGAGCTGACGTGGCTCTGCCTCAACCAGTACGGGTCGTTCAATTCGCCGGTCTGGTTCAACTGCGGCCTGCACACCAATACGGAGTCGGCAAGCGGAGTGGCCCGGGCAGCTTCTATTTCGATGCGGCCACCCGTAGCGTCAATCGCGCCGCGTCGCAATACGAATATCCGCAATGCTCGGCCTGTTTCATCCAATCCGTCGGCGACACGATGGAAGACATCATGGAACTGGCGCGAAGCGAAGCGATGCTGTTCAAGTACGGCAGTGGCACAGGCACCGACCTGTCATCGTTGCGCAGCGCGCGCGAGAATTTCGTCGGGCGGCGGACGCCCGAGCGGGCCGTTGTCATTCCTCAGGTCTATGACGCGATCGCCAGCGTGGTGAAATCGGGCGGCAAAACCCGCCGGGCGGCGAAGATGAACACGCTCAAAGTCTGGCATCCGGACATCAAGGACTTCATCGAGGCGAAACCGAATGAAGAAAGCAAAGCCTGGGCGCTGATCGAGCAGGGGTATGCCGGGGACTTCAACGGCGACGCCTACGGCTCCGTTTAGTTCCAGAATGAAAACCTCAGCGTGCGCGTGACCGATGATTTCATGCGCGCGGTGTTGGAAGACAAGGATTGGACGACGCATTGGGTCACCGACCCAGCAAGCCCGGCCCGACGTACAAGGCCCGCGAGTTGATGCGCGGCATCGCCGAAGGCACGTGGACCTGCGGCGATCCCGGGCGTGCAGTACGAGGACACGATCCAGCGCTGGCACACCTGCAAGGCCACCGCGCCGATCAACTCCAGCAACCCGTGCAGCGGAATACATGTTCCTCGACAACAGCGCCTGCAACCTCGCCTCGCTGAACCTGATGCAGTTCCTCCGCGACGAACGGCACATTCGATGTCGAGCGGTTCAAAGCGGCGGTGGAGATTTTCATTACCGCGCAGGAAATCATCGTCGACAACGCGAGTTATCCGACCGAGACCATCGCGCGGAACAGTCATCTGTTCCGCCCGCTCGGCCTGGGCTTCGCCAACCTCGGCTCGCTCATCATGTCCATGGGCCTGCCCTACGACAGCGACGAGGGCCGTGGCATGGCCGGCGCGATCACCGCGATCATGCATTTGCACGCGTACAGTCAATCGGCGCGGATCGCCGAGAAAATCGGTGCCTTCGAGGGGTTCACCGGGAACCGCGAGCCGATGGTGCAGGTCATGGAAATGCACCGCGACGCGGTGAAACGCATTCACCCGAGCTGCCCCGATTACATGCGCAGCGCAGCGTTGCGTTGCGGCGACGAAGCCGTCGAGCTGGGCCGGCGTTTCGGCTATCGCAATTCGCAGGTCACCGTGCTCGCACCCACCGGCACCATCGCGTTCATGATGGATTGCGACACGACCGGCGTCGAACCCGACATCGCGCTGGTGAAATACAAATTGCTCGCCGGCGGCGGCATGTTGAAGATCGTCAATCGCACCGTGCCGATGGCGTTGCGCAAACTCGGCTACACCGAACCGCAAATCGCCGACATCGTGAAGTACATCGACGAAAACGACATGATCGAAGGCGCGCCGCACCTGCAGGAAAAACACGTCGCCGTGTTCGACTGCGCGTTCAAGCCCGCCAAGGGCAAGCGTAGCATCCAATACATGGCGCACCTCAAGATGATGGCCGCCGCGCAGCCGTTCCTCAGCGGGGCGATTTCCAAGACGGTGAACATGCCGCAGGAGTCCACC
This sequence comes from uncultured Verrucomicrobiae bacterium, assembly GCA_963766065.1. Lineage (GTDB taxonomy): Bacteria > Verrucomicrobiota > Verrucomicrobiia > Palsa-1439 > Palsa-1439 > Palsa-1439. Next base: position 19,205 of record CAVYAC010000045.1, on the reverse strand, counting down.
GTCGAGGACATCATGCAGAGCTACGTCGAAGGCTGGAGGCTTGGCCTGAAGGCAGTGGCGATCTATCGGGACGGCTCGAAGCGTTCGCAGCCGCTCAATACCTCCAAGAACAACGGGTCCACATTGGCCGAGGCCGCGGCGAAACAGGTCGATTCCTTCAAATCACGCATCCTGGAACTACAAGAAGAAGTGACGCAGTTGCGCGCCCGGCTCGGCACGCCCGCGCGGCATCGCCTGCCCGACACCCGCAAGGCCATCACCCACAAGTTCGACATCGCCGGCCACGAAGGCTACATCACCGTCGGTCTGTTCGAAGACGGCATACCCGGCGAGTTGTTTATCACCATGGCCAAGGAAGGCTCGACCATCGGCGGGCTGATGGACACCATCGGCACGCTGGTCAGTCTCTCGCTCCAATACGGCGTCCCGCTGGAGACACTCGTCAACAAGTTCACCCACCAGCGCTTCGAGCCGAGCGGTTTCACCAAGAATCCCGATATCCCGATTGCCAAGTCGATCACCGACTACCTGTTCCGCTGGCTCGGGTGCCAGTTTATCCCCGGTTATCGCGAAGCCAATTCACCGAACGCCGGGCAACCCGAGTTCCCACTCAAAGAGGTCGAGGAACAGGAGAAACGAATTGTCAACAAACCCGTCGTTGAACTCGCACAGACCGAGGAAGCACCTGCCCGGCCGACGGTGAACCACGGCGCATTGACCGCCGTGCAGCGACTCAGCCGGACCGTCGAGCACTTCATGCAGGATGCGCCCGCGTGCGACACCTGCGGGGCGATTACCGTGCGCAACGGCGCCTGCTACAAGTGCCTTAACTGCGGCAACTCCATGGGATGCTCCTGAATCCACGGAGCCCCTGCACACACACAGGAAGCCCCGAGGGTAAAACCTCGGGGCTTTTTGTTTGTCTCGGTGGGAATGCGTAGTTTCGTCTGGCAACTTGAGCGGTAATGCGGTAAGCTTCCTAGCGTGAGATAGCCGTAGTTCGGAGCGCGGGCCGCTATTGTGAGCAAGGCGCAGAAATGAGTGCCCATCAAAGACCATTTCCGCTGGTGTCGTCCGTTATCTTCGGAGTACTAGCGTGTGTTATGTTTGGAGCTGGCAGGCCTTTTAGCGGCATCGCCTGTCTCGTGGCTTGCCTCGGAAATCTGTATTTTGTTGTGCGCGATTACCGTAACAAGTCAAGTTAGGACATTACCTTCCCGCCGCAGGACTTGACGACGAGGTATCAGGACGGTTACATTGTCTGTTCCTACACCAAAGACGATTCAGGAGACACATTAGTATGGCAACAGCAACAGCACCCAAAGTAGGCACAACGCAGGCGCGCCCGAAGGCAAGGGACGACAAGGCGGGCGGCAAGAAAGAGGCGAAAATCGTTTATCCGAGCGATTTCGGCTCGCACACCAGCATGGCGAATGAAGAATTGACCGGCAAAATTTCTGCGGGCAAACAGGATGCGGCCGATCCATGGGTCGTCTTGAAGGACGAACGCGGTGATTACGCCACACGGAAGTCGCGCCTCGACTCCGGGCTGGCCGACCCGAACCGTTGCGCGGACCAACCCATTCGCGATAAGGCCGTCAAAGAATTGACCGCGGCGTAAGCGGGGGATTCGTACTCGCGGAGCGCCAGCGCCTCACGGTTCTGGCGCTCTTGCCTTTTCGGGCCGGATGCGATTTCCTAGGAGTGTTATGTCCAACGAAAATTTAAACGCTGCTTCACCACCCGAACCAAAGGATTTCATCCGCGACATCGTCCACGAACACGTGGCCGCGGGGAAATACCCGAAAATCGTCACGCGCTTTCCGCCGGAGCCGAATGGCTACCTGCACATCGGCCACGCGAAATCGATCTGCCTCAATTTCGGCATCGCCCGCGAGTTCAGCGGCCAGTGCAACCTGCGCATGGACGACACCAACCCGACCAAGGAAGACGTTGAGTACGTCGATTCCATTATCCAGGATGTCGAGTGGCTGATTGGTGGCTGGGCGGATGACAAGCTGGGTTTCAAGCCCGCCGGCAAAACGCCCGAGCCGCAGACAATTGACGGCAAACCGGATTTCTATCTCGGCGCGGTGAACCCGAAGTCGGCCCCGAAGGGGGAGAAGCTGGAAACGTTCTACGCGTCGGATTATTTCGACCAGTTGTACGTGTGGGCGATCGAGCTGATTCGGAAAGGCAAAGCCTACGTGTGCGACCTGTCGCCCGAGGACACCGACCGCTATCGCGGCGCGCCGGACAAGCCGGGCACGGACAGCCCGTTTCGGAATCGGTCCGTCGAGGAAAGCCTCGATCTGTTCGTGCGAATGAAGAAGGGCGAATTCCCCGACGGCAAACGCACGTTGCGCGCGAAGATCGACATGGCGTCGCCGAACATCTGGCTGCGCGACCCGGTGCTGTACCGCATCCGCCACACCGCCCACCATCACACGGGCGACAAGTGGTGCATTTACGCGATGTACGATTACGCGCATTGCCTGAGCGATTACATCGAGGGCGTCACGCACAGCATCTGCACGCTGGAGTTCGAGGTGCACCGTCCGCTGTACGACTGGATCCTCGAAAACCTCGACCTGCCGCGCCCGTTGCCGCACCAGTACGAATTTGCCAAGTTGATTCCCACGTCCACCATCGTGTCCAAGCGCAAACTGATCCAACTCGTGAACGACAAGGTGGTGTCGGGCTGGGACGACCCGCGCATGCCGACGATCAGCGGGATTCGCCGGCGCGGCGTGCCCGCCGAGGCGGTGCGCGCGTTCGCCATTGGCGTCGGCGTCACGAAATTCAACAGCGTGACCGACATGGCCGTGTTCGACCACGCCATCCGCGAGGACCTCAACAAGCGCGCCCTGCGCCGGCTCGCCGTGTTGCGCCCGCTCAAGGTGGTCATCACCAACATTGATCCGCATCACTACGAGGAACTCGACGCGGTCAATAATCCCGAAGATCCGACCACCGGCACGCGCAAAATCCCGTTCGGCAACACGCTGTACATCGAGCAGGACGATTTCATGGAGACGCCGCCGCCGAAATTCTTCCGACTAAAACCCGGCGGCGAAGTGCGGCTGAAATACGCCTACATCATCAAGTGCGACGAGGTCATCAAGGATGCGACCGGGAAGATAACCGAACTCCGCTGCACCGCCGATCTCGGCAGTAAGACCGGCGGGCCGACCTCTTCACGGAAGATCAAGGGCACGATCCACTGGGTTTCCGCCGCCCACGCCATCGACGCCGAAGCCCGCCTTTACGACCGCCTGTTTACCGTCGCTGAGCCGGACGCCGGAGGCGACTTCAAAGCGCATCTCAACCCCCACAGCCTCGAAGTCGTCACCGCGAAGTGCGAACCCAGCCTCATCGACGCCCGGCCCGAGTTGCGCTACCAATTCGAGCGCCTCGGCTATTTCACCCTCGATCCCGATTCCAAGATGGATTCGCCCCGCCCCAGCGACCACAAACCCGTCTTCAACCGCACCATCACCTTGAAAGACACCTGGGCGAAGATTGACGCCAAGCAGAAGTAGGCAACCATGAGGGTTTACCTCGATATGTGTGCTCTGAAGCGTCCGTTCGATGATCAAACGCAGGGGCGTATCTTGGTCGAGGCAACAGCCGTAACCCAGATTTTGGATGGCGCAGGTGCCGGAGTCTTAACGCTGTGCAATTCCGCGGCATTGGTCGCCGAGAATCGGCGGAATCCCAATAGACAACGACGGGAGCGAGTCAGCGCATTGCTCGCTTCTATCGGCCCGCCTGAACTGGCAACGCCAAAGATCTTTACGCGAGCTGAGGATTTGATTCAGCAGGGTTTTCATGACATGGACGCCCTGCATCTGGCCTTTGCGGAAAATCTGAAGGCCGACTATTTCGTCACCGTCGATGATGAAATACTCGAGCGGGGCGGCAAAACGAAGCTTGGTGTAAAAGTGGTCGATGTGATAGATTTATTGAAGGAACTGCACCTATGAAGCCGAAGCGTTACCGCACGCCGCACGAAATCGCCGTCAAAGGTTTCGAGGCGTTGGTCGATAAACTCGGTCCGGGCGGTGCCCTCCAGTTCATCCACCAGTTTGAAAAAGGCCGTGGCGACTACACCAAGGAACGACAGAAGATTCTCCGGGGCCTGACACTACGGAAGCTCCGGACGGAATTGTTGCCGAAGAAGTAACCGGCCAGCTATGCAGTCCGCGCCGGTCCCCAGCGAGTGCGAGCCGGTGTTCAATCGGACCACTTGCCCGCCGCCTTGTCCGCCGAAGTCTTGACGAACGCGGAAGCCTTGGCGAAGGCGGGTCACGTTGAAGGACACCTAGCGAGGATTGAGTGGGACGCCGTATGAATGGACATTTTGCACTCGATTACGCCAAGCATGTGAACGAGTCGCTTCACATATGATACATGGCACTGCCATGTATCACCGATCGCCGGTTCTGCAAATGTCGGGGTAGGGGATTCAGCAGGGCGTTGATGGCGCGCGTGAAGGCGGCCCACTGACGGCGCTGTTGTTGCCAAACCCGTTGACCGCGCGGCGTGAGGCGGTAGTAGCGGCCCCGTGGAACGAGGCAAGCTTCGACCGGCTCCGCAAGCTCTCGGGCGGACTGAGGGTGACAAGTACAAGCTCTACTCCGCATCTGCTTCTCGTGAATGTCTTGATGTGACCTGTTGTGAGCGTGTGCCTGATACATTGTACTACAATGTATCCTCCTTCGTGAACCACGACACCTCTCCGGATTGCTCGCACCCGGCTCCTGTTGGTGCGAATCTGATGCATTGCACTACAATGTATTATCGTGTGCGAGCCCCGATTCCTCTCCGAATTGCTTGCGCCTAGGTTCCGTTCGACGTGTCGCTGATACATTGCACTGCAATGTATTATCGCTCCCGAAAGCCGCGTGGAGTGAGGTGAACACTGATTTGCGCGAGCGGGTTTCACATCGCGCGCGCGATCTGTTGCGGAAACACCTCCCGTCGGCGGTCGCAGGGAGTTGGGCAGCGCGGCGTGTTGACTCCGCAACCGTATCGGGGTTGCGCGTTACCGAGTGAGCAGGGCGTTGATCGCTCGGGTGAAGGCGGTCCACTGGCGGCGCTGCTGTTGCCAGACCCGTTGACCGCGCGGCGTGAGCCGGTAATCGCAACGCTGCCGGCCGTCCTTCGGTCCTTTCCAATGACTGGTCGCCAAGCCCTGCTTCTCCAGATGGCGAAGAACGGGATAGATCGTGCCGTCCAGCCAGTTCAACGTGCCTTTCGATCGCGCGAAGATCCGTTTCCGGATGCCGTAGCCGTAGTTCGGCCCATCCCGCAACACATCGAGCACAACCAAAGCATACGTGCCCGCCGCCATGTTCTTCGCGAACTCACCTCGCTTCATAGATGATACATTGTACTACAATGTATCATGCAAGACAACGGTTCTGATCAAGGGCACAGTGGTTCCATGAGAGATGGTAGGTTTTCGCGTCTGAGATGTTTGACAGATCAAGCGACGTGAACAGCCAATCGATGGTTGTGGGATAATCGCTACTAACTGCCGGCGGCATCGGCGACGGCTTTGCGGACGCGGTGTTCGTCGGCGCCGATGACGGTGTCCACCACATCGGCGCCCTTGTCGTAGATGATGATGTGTGGAATGCCGGTGACGTTGTATTCCTGCGCAAGGTCCTTGTTTTTGTCGATGTTGATCTTCTGCAGGACGATGTCGGAATTGCCTTCCGCAATCTTCTCCAGGACCGGGCCGATCTTTCGGCACGGCCCACACCAATCCGCGTAGAAATCAACAATCGTGATCTTGCCGCGCTCGGGCTGAATGGACCCCCTCGCGGGCGAACGGGAAGCGGATACCGGAACCGCCGCGGGTTTGGGACGGGGAGCGGGCGGCCTGACGGGCCCCTCAACGTAGTCGCTACTGATCGTGATATCGGTCACTTCAGCAGCGGCAATGAGCTGTTTTACCCCACTCGGGCTCGCCAACGCGAACAGGCCGTCGTCGAGACCCAACAATCGTCCACTCGAAATCAAGCGGCTGCGCGTGGTGATCGCCGCGGTCTTGGAAGTGAATTCGATCCGCTTGACCTGCGTGAAACTGACGTGCGAGATGCTGCCGTCCTTGTCCGCAATCTCCAGCTTCTGGTTGAACAGGCTGAGGACATGACACTCGGTCCTTGTACCGTCCTGGAATTCGACCACATCCGCGCGGACGCCGACAGCGACCGCGAAACACAAGCCGGCAAGCAGTATTCGCTTCACAACGGGCGATTACAGCAGGTTTTCTGCCCGAAAACCCATCGACCATGGCCGGCGATAGCGATTGGCCAGCATGCGTTGTACTTGCTTCGGTGTCCCATAATCGTCTCCTCGTATTACGTCCATCCGTGGTAACCTTCTGATTGCCATGGCTCCCAAGATTTTCTCCGCTCAGGCATCCGCCGAACCGCTGGTTTCGCCCGAGGTTCATCCGGATCGCACGGTGACGTTTCGACTGAGGGCACCCAGCGCGACGAAGGTGGTGGTGCGATTCGAAGGCGACATCATGCCCATGAAGAAGGACGACCAGGGAATTTGGGCGATCACCTCCGGTCCGCTCGATCCGGATATCTACTCGTATTCGTTCCTCGTGGACGGACTGCGCATCAACGACCCGGCCAATCCGTTCCTCAAGTACAGCCTGATCGATACCGAAAGCCAGGTCCACGTGCCCGGCCCGCCTACGTTGCCATGGGAAATCAACGATGTGCCGCATGGTGTGGTTCATCGTCACCACTGCCGTTCCACCATCATCGGCGACGAGCGCGACTTGCTGGTTTACACGCCGCCGGGTTACGATCCTGTCGCCCGGAAGACCTATCCCGTGCTCTACCTTCTCCATGGCTTCAGCGACGCCGAGGATGCGTGGGTTGACGTGGGGCGCGCCAACGTGATTCTCGACAACCTCATTGCTCGCAAGCAAGCTAGGCCGATGATTGTGGTGATGCCGCTGGGCTACGGCAATGAGGAGATCCTAACGCACGGGTGGCTGGGATTCCGCATGCCCGTCTGGGGTCAAATTCGCAACGACAGCTTCACGAAATTCCACGATTCGTTCTTCGGCGAAATCATTCCGATGGTGGAGAGGAACTATCACGCTTCCACCGACCATACGGCGCGGGCGATCGCGGGATTATCAATGGGCGGAGAACAATCGCTGCTTTTCGGTCTTGGCGTGCCCGATCGTTTTGCGTGGATCGGCGCATTCAGTTCGGGTGGACTGTATGGTGACTTTGACGAGAAATTCCCCGGCGTGACCAGGAGGGTCAATGGACGTCTCCGCCTGCTCTGGATCGCCTGCGGTACCGAGGACAAACTATTTGAGAACAACCAGGAATTCAACCAGTGGCTCACGACCAAAGGGGTCATCCACACCTGGGTGGAGGCACCCGGCCGCCACAGCTTTCTGGTGTGGCGCCGGTTTCTCGCGGAGTTCGTGCCCCTGCTATTTCAAGGCAAACGATAGGAACGGCGTCAGGCCTTCTTCGCTTCGTGGACGCTGAGTTGTTTGATGCCGTCGAACAAGTACCAGATGCCGGACACGAGCGTGAAGAAGCCGGCGGCATACAGCGGCCACAGATAGGATGGGCGCTCGACTTTCAGCAGCACCCAGCCGAACGCGATCATCTGGAAAAACGTCGCGCATTTGCCAACGATGCGCGGGCGCGCGATGACACGGCCCGCCAGCATGTGAATCAGCACGCAGCCGCCCAAGAGCATCAAATCGCGGCTGACCACCAGCACGGGAAACCACAACGGCAACAGATCGAACGGCGTGCCGTCCTTGAACCGGATGCTCAGGAGAATCAGCGCCGAGAGGAGCAGCGCCTTGTCCGCCAGCGGGTCGAGGAAGACGCCCAGTTCGCTCTTTTGATGGTAGCGGCGCGCGATGTAGCCATCCACGGCGTCGGAGATGGCGGCGATGGCAAAGACCGCGCACGCCAGCCCGCGCTCCCATTCCTGTTCCTGTTCCTTCTGGTAGTCGCGGATGTAGCCCAGCGTCAGCCACACAAACACCGGGATCATCAAAATGCGCGCGAGCGTGATTTGATTCGGGAGCGTCATGGGCAGTGCGATGGATTGATCAGACACATGTGTTTTTTGAGCCCCTCTCCCCTTGAGGGAGAGGGTTCGGGTGAGGGGGTCGTTTTTCCAAAGTCGTGTAGATCATTTCGATAACGCCCTCGAACTCGTATAAGAGTTGATTGTTCCAAAATCGCAGAACAGTCACGCCTTCCTGTTTGAGGTACTCGTCCCGTTGCCTATCTTCCCTCGCGGCTTTCGGCTCGTCGTGTTGTCCACCATCCAACTCAATGGCCAATTTTGATTCAGCGCAATAAAAATCCAGAATATATGGCCCGAACGATTGTTGGCGGCGAAACTTTGCTCCCGAGATCTGACGGTTTCGTAGATGCTGCCACAACTTCTTCTCCGCATCCGTCGGATGTTGACGGAGTATTTTGACGAGCGGTTTGTGTTGCATCTTCAACGGCTCGATACCCCTCACCTTGATCCTCTCCCCCAAGGGGAGAGGAAATGGAAGAATCGGATCATCACGAGACACCACGGAATTTCTCGGCGGCGCGGCGCAACCGCCCCAGCACGCGGCCGCGGCCCAGCACCTCCAGCATGTGATACAACGACGGGCCCGCCGACTTGCCGCTGACCGCAACGCGGCACGGATGAATGAGTTCGCCGGTCTTGACACCCATCTCCGCCGCGAGCGCTTTCAAGGCCGTTTCGAGGCTGGCCGCGTCCCACGAACTGGCCCCATCAAATTTCCCGGCAAGCTTCACGAGGCGCTCGCTCGTCTGCGGGCCGCTACAGGATTTCTTCACGGCTTCGGGGTCGTACGGATAATCTTCAAAGAAGAAGTAGTTGGTCCAATCCGGCAACTCCTTCAGCAGCTTGAGCTTCTCCTTCACGAGGCCGAGCACGGCGCGCAAATACGGCTCCGAAAGTTTCTCACCCTCCAGTTTCAGAAACGGTCGCGCCAGTTCATTGAATCGGTCAGGCACCATGGCGCGGATATATTCGCCGTTCATCCAGGTCAATTTGGAGGAATCGAACCGCGCGTTATTGCGCAGGATTTGCGGGAGATCGAACAGTTTGATGACATCGTCGATCGACAGGACCTCGCGATTGTCCTTCGGCGACCAACCGAGCAGGCAGAGGTAATTACGCACCGCCTCGGGCACAAAACCGTCCTCGACGTACGTTTGGAGCGACGCGAGCCGGGCCTTGGCGGGGTCGGGGTCGCTCTTGCTCATCTTCGTGCCGTCGGGATTGAGAATCATCGGGATGTGCGCGTACTTCGGCGGCTCGACGCCAAACGCGCGGAACAACGCAATGTGCTTGGGCGTATTCGAGAGATGATCCTCGCCACGGATGACGTGCGTGATCTGCATCTCGATATCGTCCACCACATTGACCAGATGAAACACCGGATTGCCATCGCTGCGGACAATCACGAAATCCGGGTCGAGCATCTCGGTTTCGTTGAGCGGACGCACCACGCTGCCCGCAATGAGGTCGGGCACTTCAATCGGCTGGCGCGACATCTTGAAGCGGACCGCACCGTCGCGCTCGTACGCCAGGCCCTTGTCTTTCAATTCCTGGATGCGCCGCCGGTACCTATCGGCGCGCTGCGATTGAAAGTACGGGCCGAACCCGCCGCCCTTCTCCGGGCCTTCGTCCCAGTCCAATCCCAGCCACCGCAATCCGTCGAGAATGGTGCGCAACGATTGCTCCGTGTTCCGCGCGGTATCGGTGTCCTCGATGCGCAGGACGAAGATGCCGCCCATGTGGCGGGCGTACAGCCAGTTGAACAGGGCGGTACGCACGCTCCCAATGTGCAGAAAACCGGTGGGACTGGGCGCGAATCTGACGCGTGTGCTCATGGTGTGTGCGCAAAATAGCAGACGGCGCTCGCCAGCCGCAAGACCCAATCCGATTTGGCGGGAGTCGTGTTGCCAACGCAGGGGGTGGACGGCTGGGGCAATTCGCGGTCGCGGACGTCAATACCCGATCGGGTGCGATTGCACCCACAGCAGACGCAGGGCCGTGCCGAAAGCGAGCAATAGGTTGAACCACGTGAGGATGAAGTCGAAATAGTACGGCGTTATCGGTCTGGCCGCGGCCGTCATGATTTCTTTGTACCGCCGCAATTCGGCGAAGACACGCCAGAACAACAAGCCCGTGGGAAAGCGCGCACCGCGACGGTAGAGAGGCGGACAAATGAGGATCCAGTGCCACAGGATGTTGGTTACCAATGTCACACCAAGGATCCAGATCAATCCGCAGACATCCCGGTTATGAGTGATCAACCTGAGCATGGCTATAGTGAATGCAGGAAGTCTGCCAGTTCCAAGGCATTGGGGCTCTTGGCTGTACGCACGTAATAGCCAGACGTTCCCACGCCGATCTGCAGCGAGATCTCGTTGTCCGCCCCGACCAATTTGCCAAGGCAGAAACCCGCGTTGAAGTGGTCGCCCGCGCCGGTGCTGATTAGCGGCTTCGGGATAAACGGGCCTTCCGCCTTGACCATGCCATCCGTTGACGCGGCGACCGCGTAGGCGCGTGGATGAACCACAACGCCCGAAATCTTGATCTTGCCCTGGATAAATCTCGCCACCGTCCTGACCGACGATTCACCGTCGTGTTCCCCCTGGTAGCCGAGCACCGCACCGATCTCGAAAGATTCCTTCTCGTTCAGGCCGAGGTACACATCGAAATGCTTCTGAAACCTGCCAATCAATTCGAGGGCGTGTCGAATGTCTCCGGGTTTGCGCTTCTCGGGGTCTGCCAGGTCGAAGAAAAACGTGTGCCGCGGCTGCGCGGGCATGTTCGAGCAGATCTCGGTCAGCACGTGCTCCCAGATATCGCTCATGTGCGGCAACATCGTCCAGTTCTGGAGTCCAACCAGATTGGCGTTCACGAAACAGTCCGCGAGCGTCTTGCGGCCGATCCGCTCCACAAGATTGGCCCAGTTCACGTCGCCCAGCGCCGCGTGTTTGCCCATCATGATCTTGCCATCGTCGAATTCCAGCGCGTCCGTGCACCCGGGCTCGGCAATGCTGTAGACCGTGGCGTGCTTGGCGAATTCGGAAAAAACGGGATGGAGGTTCGGATACCCCAGATTGCCGATGTAGGTCACCTGCGCGCCAAACGCGGCCAGGGCGTTGGCCATGATCGGACCGTTCCCGCCCAGTTTAACGCGTTCGACGACCAACTCGGCGTTCGCGCTCTTGCCGGCCGCGGCGCTGATCCGCGCCCCGAACGCGGCGAGCGTCGGCACCCGCGTGAATTTCTCCACGGACTCGCGCTTGTTGACGACGCTGATGATCTCGTCCACAAACCCGTCGAGGCCGATGGTGAGGCGCTGCGACGCAATTGTGTCTGCTCTGGCGCGCAACAGTTGCGCGGCGCGTTGTGGAAGTCGTTCCATATCCAACCGATTCTCGGTGAAATCAACGATCCGCCCAATCGCGGGCCGGTCGCGCTTTCACGCATGCGTGTTGTGTCTAACAGAAAGGGATGCGTCGCTCAATCACTTTCATGGTTGTGTGAACAAGGCCTTGACCTTTGCGGGCGCGGTGCATAGGCTTTGTGGTGTCATGGCCGCTCAACGACGGAATAACGGGTGGGACACGGGGGATTTGGTAAGACGATGAAGAAAATCGAAATCGGCCTGCACGCGCCGGATTTCTCTCTTCCGGGAGTGGATGGCAAGGACTACTCCCTGAATTCATTCCAAGACAAGAAAGTTGTGGTCGTGATCTTCACCTGCAACCACTGTCCGTACGCGCAGGCCTACGAGGACCGCTTGATCAGCATTCAGCGCGACTACGCCGCCAAGGGCGTGCAACTGGTCGGCATCAATGCCAACGACGAAGCCGGCTATCCCGAAGACAGTTTTGACAACATGGTCCGGCGCTCGAAAAAGAAACAGTTCAATTTCCCTTACCTGCGCGACGAGAGCCAGCGCATCGCGCGCTCCTACGGCGCGGAATACACCCCCGAGGTTTTCGTACTCAACGCCAAACAGGAAGTGCGCTACATCGGGCGCATCGACGACAACTGGCAGCATCCCGACAAGGCGCATTCCCACGACCTGCGCGCCGCCATCAACGCCGTGCTCGCCCACAAGAAGGTCGCCAATCCGGTCACCCACGCCATTGGCTGCACGATCAAGTGGAAACTGTGATTCGCCGCCCGTGCCGCCATGCTTTACCGGCTTCTATCCTCCTCACCAAACTCGGCATCAACGCGCTCGCGTTGCTGGTGGTGACCTCCCTCTTCAAGGGCATCCGCCTCGATAACAATCAGACCCTGATTGTCACGTCCGTCGTGCTGGCGTTGGTCAACACCTACCTGCGTCCGTTCGTGGTCATCTTGACGCTGCCGATCAACATTCTGACGCTCGGTCTGTTTACCGTGGTCATTAATGCCGCGATGTTGGAACTCGTGAGTTGGCTGATTCCGTCGTTCCACATCGATACGTTTTGGACCGCGATGGGCGGTGCGCTGGTGATCAGCATCATCAGCCTCCTGCTGAGCTGGTTTCTCCGCCCCGACAATTTCCAGGTCAAAGTGTTTCGCGGGTGAAGAAGTTCTCCGCCATCATCTTCGACATGGACGGCGTGATCGTGGACAGCGAGCCGCTCCACCAGAAGGCCTTCGAGACGTTGTTCGAGGAACTCGGCAAGAAACACGATCACGGAATTGTGTTTCAGGATTACTACGGACGTTCGGACGGCGCGTTGTTGCGGGACTTCATCGACAAACACAAGCTGCCGAATGAACTCGAGGACCTTTCCGCCCGCAAGCTGAAATACTTCCTCGGTTACCTGCGCGAACGTCGCCCGGTGTTCCAGGAGTTGCACGCGCTGGTTCCCGAACTCGCCAAGCGCTACAAGCTCGCCATCGCCACCAGTTCGGACCATCACGTGGCCGACATCGTCATGGAGATTTCCGGGTTGGGTCCGCACTTCAACCTCATCGTTGCCCGCGAAGATGTCCGATTTCCAAAACCCGATCCCGAAGTCTACTTCACCACCGCCCGGAAACTGGGCGTCCGGCCATCGACCTGTTGCGTCATCGAAGACAGCACCCATGGCGTCCAGGCCGCCAAAATGGCCGGGATGACCTGCATCGGTCTCACCACCAGCCTCCCGCCCGAAAAACTCTCCCGCGCCGACCACGTCGCCCGCAATTACGACGACGTGCGGAAGTTGTTGTTGTAAGCAAGGAAAACTCGCGAAATAGCACACAATCTGGCATATTCTCTTAATCGAAATGCCATTTATGGAAGCTGGCGCACAAACCGCCGACTGGAGATACCGGCTCTTTCGCTGTGTCGCAGTCGAAACTGTTATTGCTTATCTGATAGACTTGCTGGCTGCCTTCTTGACCAGTAATCGCGGTGTGCATCACTACACCGGAGCGATCTCGGGGTGCTCCATGTTGCTATTGCTTCTTTGCTCGGTTGCGTATTCGTTTGTCAATCGTGAGAAGGCACTATGGGGATTTGTGGTTGTTGCGATCGGCTTGGTTACAGTTATGCTGTTTCCAGAGTTGTGACCCTCACCGCGTCCGCCCCTTCAGAAACTCCCTCAGAAACTCCGCCGTATGTGACTTTGCCTTCATGACCTGTTCCGTAGTGCCTTGGGCGACGATGTGGCCGCCGGCGTCGCCGCCTTCAGGGCCGAGATCGATGATCCAGTCGGCTTCGGCGATGATGTCGAGGTTGTGCTCGATGATGATGACCGTGTTGCCGGCATCGACGAGACGATGCAGCACGCGAATGAGTTTCTCCACGTCCGCCATGTGCAGGCCGATGGTCGGTTCGTCGAGAACGTACAACGCGCCCGTCTTCAGTCGCGCGACATCCGATTCCTCGCCCTTCGCTTTCGCCAATTCCGTCACCAGCTTGATGCGTTGCGCTTCACCGCCACTGAGGGTCGGACTTTGCTGGCCGAGCGTGAGATAACCGAGGCCGACCTCCTGCAGCAGCTTCAAGCCGTGATGGATTTGTCGGTGTGCCGCGAAGAACTCCACGGCTTCATCGACGCTCATCGACAGCACGTCGCCGATGGATTTGCCTTTGTATTGGACTGCGAGCGTCTCGGGCGTGAACCGCTTCCCGCGACACGCGTCGCACGTGACGTGCACGTCCGGCAAAAAACTCATCTCGATCTTTTCCGGCCCTGGCCTTCGCACTCGGGGCAACGTCCACTGGCGACATTGAAGGAAAAACGGGACGGTCCGTACCCGCGCATCTTGGCTTCCGTGGTACTGGCAAACAGTTTGCGGATCTCATCCCAGAAACCCACGTACGTTGCCGGGCACGAGCGCGGCGTCTTGCCAATGGGCGTCTGATCGACTTCCAGCACGCGCGCGACGTGTTCCACGCCGTGAATCTGCTGGCAGCCCCTTAACTTATTGTTGGCATGTCCTTTGGCGAAGGCCTTTCCTGCGAGCATTTTCAGGTTCTCATGCAACACGTTCCGAACAAGCGTGCTCTTGCCGCTGCCGCTCACACCCGACACGCAGACCAATCGTTGCAGCGGGATCTTTACAGTGACGTTCTTCAAATTGTGGAGCGTGGCACCGATGATTTCCACGGAATTGCCGGCGATTGGCGCGGAGACTTACGGAGCGGATGGCGCAGCGGTTCGCGCAGCAGCTTGCCGGTCAGCGACTCTTCGCAACGCACGATGTCATTGATCGTTCCCTCGGCGACGAGCCGTCCGCCGTTGGTACCGGCACCGGGACCGAGATCAATGATGTGCTCGGCGCGACGGATCGTGTCCTCATCGTGCTCGACCACAACGACGGTGTTACCCTTCGCTTCGAGTTCATGCAGCGTGTCGAGCAACATCAGGTTGTCGCGCGGATGCAGGCCGATGGTCGGTTCGTCGAGAATGTAACAGACCCCGCGCAGGTTGGAGCCGAGCTGCGACGCGAGACGGATGCGCTGCGCCTCACCGCCACTCAGGGTCGGCGCGGCACGGTCGAGCGAAAGATATGACAAACCGACCTTGTCGAGGAACCGCAGGCGCGATTGCAGTTCGGCGACGATATCGCGCGCGATATCCGCGTCGCGCCCGCTCAAAGTTCGACTCGCGGAAGTGCTTCTCGGCATCAGTGACCGACCACGCGGTCATCTTGGTGATGTTCATGTTCTGGAACTTCACCGCCAACGCCTCGGGACGCAGGCGTTGGCCGTGACACGCGGGGCAGGGGCGTTCCTGTCCCTCAAACCACTCGTTCCACCAGACTTCCTCGCCCGTGTGCTCTTCGCTGAAGCCAAAGAATTGCAAGCCCGTCCCGAAACATTTCGGGCACCAACCGTGCTTCGAGTTGAACGAGAACAGGCGCGGATCGAGTTCCTCGAAGCTGCGGCTGCATTTCGGACAGGCGCGCCGGGTGGAGAATAATGTCTCTTCGTGTTTGCGGGGAGACGAGACGATGACCAGACCTTTTCCATACTCCAGCGCGGCATCGAGAAGTTCGCCGAGCAGCATCTCGTATTTTGGCGATGCCTCGCGCGCCCCGACGGGCAGCTCGATGTTGTGCTCCTTGAACCGGTCGAGCCGCGGCCAGTTGGCGGTCGGGAGGAATTCACCGTTGACGCGCAACAGGGCGAACCCCTTTCGCAACGCCCATGCGGCGAGATCGGTGTAGTAGCCTTTGCGGGCCACGATCAGCGGCGCGAGCAGTTCGATGCGCTGGCCGCGATAATCCTTCATCAACTTCGCGAGGATCACCTCGCGGGTCTGCGGTTGGATCGGAATGTTGCAATCGGGACAGTATTGCGTGCCGAGTTTCACGAACAGCAGCCGCAGGAAATGATAGATTTCCGTCACGGTCGCGACCGTGCTCTTGCGTCCGCCGCGGCTGGTCCGCTGTTCGATGGCGACGGTCGGCGGAATCCCAAAGATCGCGTCCACATCGGGGCGCGAGGCCGGCTGCACGAACTGGCGCGCGTAGGCGTTGAGCGATTCGAGATAGCGGCGCTGCCCTTCGGCGAACAGGATGTCGAATGCCAGCGTGCTTTTGCCGCTGCCGCTGATGCCCGTGATAACGGTGAATTTGTCGCGGGGAACATTGACGTCGATGCTCTTGAGATTGTGCTCGCGCGCATTGTGGATGCGGATCGAATGATTTGGGCCCGTTGCGTACAACGGTGCGGGAGATTCGGCGACTTTCAGGAGTGTTGACGACCCGCGCAACGCGGCGCCGGTGTGACCGCGTTCGCACTTCGCCACGTCGGCGGGCGTGCCCACGCAAATGAGTACGCCGCCGGCATCGCCGCCTTCGGGGCCGAGATCGATGATCCAATCCGCCGCGCGAATCACGTCGAGGTTGTGCTCGATCACGACGATGGAATGGCCGCGTTCGATGAGTTGGTCGAAGGCGTGCAGCAGCGTCGCGATGTCGTCGAAGTGAAGGCCCGTTGTCGGCTCGTCGAACAGGAACAGCGTGCGTTTGCTGGACGTTTGCACGAGATGGCCGGCGAGTTTCAGGCGTTGCGCTTCGCCGCCGCTCAACGTGGGGACGGGTTGCCCGAGTTTCATGTAGCCCAGGCCGACGGCACGCAATGGCTCCAGCGCGCGCAGCACTTCGGGATGCGTGGCGAAGAACTCGCAGGCTTCGTTGGCCGTCATGTCGAGAACATCCGCGATGGATTTCCCCTTGATCCGGACTTCCAGCACTTCCGGGCGATACCGCTTTCCATCGCAATCGGGGCAGCGCAAGTACACGTCGCTGAGGAACTGCATTTCGACGTGTTCGAAGCCGTTGCCGCCGCAGGTGGGACAGCGTCCCTCGCCGGAATTGAAGCTGAACGTGCCGGCGGTATAACTGCGCTCCTTGGCGAGCGGCTCGGCAGCGAAAAGTTTGCGGATCGTGTCGAACGCGCCGACGTAGCTGGCGGGATTCGAGCGTGTGGTGCGGCCGATGGGCGATTGGTCCACCATGACCACGTCTTCGATCTTCTCGTGGCCGGGAGATGGAACGGTGACGGCCGGCGGGTTCGTCGGGTTTGTGTTTCAGTTTGCACAGCGCGTTGTAGAGAACGTCCTGAATCAGTGTGGATTTTCCCGAGCCGCTGACGCCGGTGACGCAGACGAGCCGGTTCAGCGGAATCTCGACATCGATGTTTTTCAGGTTGTGTTCACGCGCGCCGAGAATCTTGAGCGATGCGGCCTTTTCGCGATGGGAGAGCGCGGAGAAACCCCATCCCCGACGGATTTTTCTCCGCGGAGATACGCAGCCGTTAAAGAATGCTTCGCCCCGAGCAATTGCTGTTGCCTGCCGAAGAACACGATTTCGCCGCCGCGTTCGCCGGGGCCGGGCCCGAGATCGAGAATGCGGTCGGCGGCGCGGATGACGTCGGGGTCGTGCTCGACGACGAGCAACGTGTTCCCGGCGTCACGGAGCCGGTGGAGGATGCCGATGAGGCGGTTGATGTCGCGCGGGTGCAGGCCGATGCTGGGTTCGTCGAGGACGTAGAGCGTGTTGACCAGCGAGGTGCCGAGCGCGGTGGTGAGATTGACGCGCTGGACTTCGCCGCCGCTGAGCGTGCGGGATTGGCGGTCGAGCGTGAGATAGCCGAGGCCGACATCGACGAGATAGCGGAGACGCGTGCGGATTTCGGCGAGCAGGAGATCGTCGGCTTCGTCAAGCGGGGCTGGCAGTTTGAGTTCCTGGAAGAACTCGTAGCAGCGGTCAATGGGCAACAGCACCACTTCGTGAATGGTCTTGTCATTGACGCGCCAGAGCAATGCGTCCGGTTTCAACCGCGCGCCGCCGCAGGTCTTGCAGGGGACGTAGGTGCGGTACCTAGCGAGCAGGACGCGGATGTGCATCTTGTAGCTCTTCGTCTCCAGCCAATCGAAGAACCGTTTCACGCCGTACCATACTTGGTCTTCCCACGGGCCTTCGCCGTCGATGACCCACTTGCGCTGCGCGTCGGCGAGTTCGCGCCAGGGAATGTCGGTCGGGATGCCGGCGCTTGCGCGCGAACTTCATCAGATCGTCCTGGCATTCCTCGTAGCTCTCGGTCTGCCATGGTTTGACGGCGCCGCCGGCCAGTGTCTTGGTGTCGTCGGGGATGACGAGATCGTAGTCGATGCCGATGGTGCGGCCGAATCCGCGGCATTTTTCACAGGCGCCGATGGGAGAATTGAACGAGAACAAGCTCGGGCACCGGATCGCGGTAGTGGATGTCGCACTCGGCGCAGTGCAAATCGCTGGAGAATTTGCGACCGTTGATGGCGACGCGTCCATTGCCCGACTTTCAGCGCGGCTTCGAGCGCTTCGACGATGCGGGCGCGGTTTTTGTCCGTGAACGCCGACGGGTCCTGGATGACTTCGAGGGCGTCGCCGCGTTTTTCGATCTTGTGATAGCCCTGCTTGGCGAGGAGTTCGCGAATTTCCGTCTCGGTGAAATTCTTCGCAATCGGCACGGGGAAAGTGATGAGTAATTCGGCCCTCGGAGCCGGGAAGTTGCTCGTAGATCGAATCCGGCGTGTCGCGGCACACGGGTTTGCCGCAGTTGCGGCAATAGAGCTGCGCGGCGCGCGCGAAGAGCAGTTTCAGATGATCGTTCAATTCCGTCATCGTGCCGACGGTCGAGCGCGAGGTCTTGACGGGATTGGTCTGGTCGATGGCGATGGCGGGCGGGATGCCGTCGATGCGGTCGGCCTTCGGTTTGTCCATGCGGTCGAGGAACTGCCGGGCGTAGGGCGAGAAGGTCTCGACGTAGCGGCGCTGTCCCTCGGCGTAGATCGTGTCGAACGCCAGCGAGGATTTGCCCGAGCCGCTGACGCCCGTGACGACGATCAGCTCGCCCAACGGCAGCTTGAGATCGATGCCCTTGAGGTTGTTCTGTCGCGCGCCGACGACTTCGATGAACTCGCCAGGATTTTCCCCCATACTCGCGGCGCTACTGTAGCGCAAAGTGGCGGGTTGGCAAGCGGGGTCAAGAGAAGACTAGAATTAACAACGGGCTGAAAAGCCCTTGAGTTGTTGAGGGTAAGAGCCTAGCATTTGGTATGGTAATGAGAAGGTCAGTTCCATCCGGAATACTTGCTCTAGCCATCGCCGCAGAATTGATTGGGCTGTTCTTGATTTGTATATCAATTGGCCAGTTCGCAACTGAC
>CAVYAC010000044.1:0-76848 GCA_963766065.1 uncultured Verrucomicrobiae bacterium | reverse complement strand
TATGTTGACGCTTAACCGTTCGTATTTTCTCCAGCGCCGCCAGAATCTTCGGCTGGCACTGACTGCGCGCGTCCGTGATCTGTGCCCACGCGGCCTGAACGAGCGTGAACACCTGTTCCCGCTGTGCCGTATCGAGGCGCAGTTGGCGGTTTAACCGTCGGCTGTATTCCTCTGCGGTAAACGCGGTTTGGCCGTGCAACACGCGATGAAGACGCTTGGCCGCGGCGGCACGCGTCAGGAACGTCCCGGCAGTCATTCCAAGCAGGAACACAACCACCACCCCGAGAATCGCCTTCCAGTTTCTCATGTTATTCTCCACCAAACAGCCCCGCCACCGCCGTTTCCTCTCCCGTTCCGAGCGCGGCCTCGGTGGCCGTTTGGGATTGCACACTGTAGGACCACACGCCGGTGACGACGACAATGGCTGCAAACACGGGCGTGAGTCGCCAGGTGAGGGCCGCCCACGGTGTCGGCTGCTCCCGGTTCTCGCGCAGAGCTGCCAGCAACCGCGTTTCGAAGCCGTACTCGGCGCGCGAGGTGTCCGGGCGCGACCCGCGCACGGCCTGAAACAGTTGGTTCAATTGTTCATCGTTCATGGCTCGCCTCCAGAATTTTCTTGAGTGCCTGTCGCGCGCGAAACGCGCGCACCTTTACGTTTGACTCGCTCCAGCCGGTCAGTTCCGCCGTTTCGCGCACCGACCGTTCCTCCAGTTCCAGCAACGTAATCACGAGCCTCTCGTCAGAAGTGAGCCTGACCAGAGCCCATTGCAGCACCTCGCGGGCATGCTCGGCGTTGCCGCTGGGTTGTGTGCCGATCTCAATCCCGTCCAGCGGCACGTTTTCGCGGTCGTGGCGCGTCGCGCGCAGGAAATCATAGCAAGAGCGCACCGCGATGCGCGACACCCAGTGCTCGAAAGGCGCGTCGCCGCGAAAGCTCTTCAGTTTACGATAGGCCTTCACGAATATCTCCTGGCTAATGTCCTGCAGTTCGGCGTCGTTGTGCGCGAACCGCGCCGCGATCCCGAACACCTTTCGCTTGTGCCGGGCCACCAGGGCCGCGAACGCCTCATCGTCGCCCGTGAGGGTGGACTCAATGAGGCGTTGGTCTGTCGGTTCATCGATCGGGGCGCTCATCGCGCCGCTATTATTAGTCGGTCGCGGTGCGATTGGCAATGTGTTGCAGGAACCCGTCAAAGCGGGCGTCCTCATCCATCTGCATGTTCTTCAGTTTCTGAATTTGCTCGGGCGCGAGCACAGCGCGAATGTCGTGGGCGACGTGGGCGCGTTGCACGGCCAGATCCGCTTCGAGGGACGCGACCTTGGCCGCCTCCGCGCGGATGGCGGTTTCATCAACTGTCTGCGCGCGGATCGTATCGCGCAACGCCCGTCGCTCGGTCACGACCTCTTTCACCAACGGCCCGACCGTTGGCTGATACCTGCGCAAAATGGTCTTCACTTGCCCCCTCTGCTGGTCGGTGAGACCAAGTTGGGCCAGTCTCCGCCCGAACCGGCCGTTGGCAGTGCCGAACTCGTTGGTATCGGCGTGAGCCAGAAAGGCGAAAAAGCCCCCGACGGTCAGGGCGGCCACGATGCCCGCACCAATCAAAGCTTTCGTATGCGTCGTCATAAACTGTTGTGTCCCTTTCACAAACAATAGACGCGGGACGAGGGACGGAGGTTACGAGAATGAGTGGAAAGATGCGAGTTGTGGGCCAAAATGTTACAGAGTCATTGCGCTTGGAAGGTTTGTAGGCGGTCAAGGCGGGCCTTTACGTTAGCCAAGGCATTTGATTTCGCAGCGATTTCACTATCAGCTTTGCGAACGGCCATTTCCCATGCTCTGTCATCGGCCTCTTCGACTTCCCGAAATGCGTAGTACCATTGGAGACGTTCCTCATCCAAATTGGCCTGTAGCCGCATCAGCTCATCTGTTAGCTCCGCGCGCTCCTTCTCTAACGACCGTCGTGACCTTGCTCGCTCAAATCCACGGATGAAAAACCAAACCCCGCACAAAAGCGTGACCGCAAGCAGCAAACCGGCTCGGGCGCGAGACTTCATGACTTCTCGCGTTGCAGTCGTAACTGCCCGCACGCGGCATTGATGTCAGTACCCTTTTCCATGCGCAGGGTGCTGGTGACATCGTGGGACTGGAGGGTATGCTGAAACATCTTGCAGCGGTCGCGTTCGGGGCGCTTCCACGGCAGGCCCTCGACGGAATTGTAGGGAATGAGGTTGACCTTGGCGTGGAGACGCCGGGCGATGGCGCCGAGCTTGTGCGCCTGTTCGAGCGAGTCGTTGATGCCGTCGATGAGGATGTATTCGAACGTCATCATCCGCTTCCTGGCGTTCACATAGTAATCGCAGGCGGCCAGAAGCTCTTGGAGTGGATATTTCTTGTTCACGGGCATGATTTTCTCACGTACCTCATCCGTGGCGCCGTGAAGCGACACAGCGAGACGAATCTGCATCGGCTCATCGGCGAGCTGCTTGATGCGCGGAACGAGGCCGACGGTGGACACCGTGATCTTGCGCGCGCCGATGCCGAGACCCCACGGCGCATTGACGATCCGTAGCGCGCGCAGGAGGTTGTCGTAATTGGCCAAGGGCTCGCCCATACCCATGACGACGATGTTATTGACCTTCTCGCCGCTGAGCTTCTGGACCCGCAACACTTGATCCACGATCTCGGCCGCCGTGAGATTGCGTTTCACACCTTCCAGGCCGCTCGCGCAAAATTTACAGGCGAAGGCGCACCCGACCTGCGTCGAAACGCAAACCGTGTGCCGGTCGCTGCTGCTGGTGAGGCCCGGTGTGGCGGGAATCAGCACGGTCTCGATGAGCGAGTGGTCGCGGAGTTGGAAGAGGAACTTCTCCGTCGTGTCGGTGGCGTTACGCGTCTTGAGCGCATGGACGGCATTCAAGTCGAAGCCGGCGGTGAGCTTTTCGCGCAAGGCAGCGGATAGATTGCTCATCTGATCGAACGACTCCGCCTGCTTCTCATAAATCCACTGCAAGACCTGGTTGGCACGGTACGCCGGCTCGCCGAGTTCGGCGAGACGCGAGGCGAGGTCCTCGCGGGATAGTGACTTGATGTCCTGCTTCGCGTTCATACCTTGTTGGCCTTGAGTTCCTGCAATGAGTAATGTGTGCCGCGCCAGTCGATGCCGTCAGTTCGCAACGTCTTCAGCGTGGCACGCCAAATAATGTACTGAAACAATAGTGCCGTAACCGGTGCGCCGACACAATGCCAGCGTTTCGCGCCGTGGGTCTGCGCGTTGTCGATGTACAGCACGGCGAGCAGAACATTGATGGTGAGGTTCAGCCACCAGGTTGCGCCACTCGTGAGTGCGAGAGCCGCGACAGGGAACGGTTCCCCAGGGCAAACTCGATGGTGGTAGCCAACACCAGCAGCAGTGTTGCCACCGCGAGCCAGAATAGAAACAAGGACATCGCTGCATGGTACCACAGAAAATCGGTTCACTTTTCCAGTCGGAACCAATCCACGTCAACGTAGCCCGTCCTCTTCGCGTTGGCAGTGGCGAGGCAGAACAAGCCGATACGCGCCCCGGCCCAACCGCCTGGTTGCGCATGGAACGGTTTCCCAATTGGGGAAAATCGTTTTCCGTCAGTGCTATAGCTGAACTCACAAGAAGCGCCAACGTTAACCCGAACTTGCAGGAACGCCGAATTGCCCGCCCAAGGAACGTCGCCCTCTTGCGTGTCCTCAGTTGGGGGCTCGTTGCTGATCCTGATCAGGCGGGAACCCATGCTGGTGCGCTTGATCGCCGCGAAGGAATAGTTTCCGCCCAAAACCACCAACCCGGCAGTGTCGCCCGCGGCCAAATGATCGAAATCGAGCTTCGTCGTGACAGTGAATTCCGGGGCTGGCAGTTTTTGGAGGATGACGTTTGGGACACCCAGTAGATTCTTCGCCCCATTTGGCGTGGGGATGGCAAACAGCCGCAGCCAACCGGGCCTCGCGGAAAGCGAATACCATTCGTGGTGAAAGTTGGCGGCCCATTGCCATTGCATGCCGAGTGTGGGCGAATCAAACTCGTCGCTCGTTTGTGGGACCGTCACAGGGTAGACCTTGCCGAGGTCGGGTTTCTTGTGCGCCAATACCGGTTCGCCCGTCCCGGTGCCGTCGGGGTCGTTGCCAATGACGGGCCAGTCATTCACCCATTTCATTGGCTGGAGGTGCGTGACGCGTCCGTACGCGCCACGGTCTTGAAAGTGAATGAACCACGATTCGCCGGATGGCAATTCAACCCATGCGCCCTGATGCGGGCCGTTGATCGGCGTGCGGCCCTGGTCCATGACGTTGCGGCCTTCGTACGGACCGTAAATGTTCCTGGAACGAAAAACCAACTGATAGCCCGCGGTGACTCCGCCGGCGGGCGCGAAGATGTAATAATACCCATTTCGCTTGTAGAGCTTGGGCCCCTCGAGTGTGGGGTACTTGCCATTGCGGCCGTCGATGACCATCCTGCCGTCGTCCAGGAGTTTTGTGCCGTCGGCGCTCATTTGGTTGATCGTGAGTATGCTGTTGATGCCCGAGCGGCTCCTAGCCCACCCGTGGATGAGGTACGCCTGACCGTCATCATCCCAAAA
This sequence comes from uncultured Verrucomicrobiae bacterium, assembly GCA_963766065.1. Classification (GTDB taxonomy): domain Bacteria; phylum Verrucomicrobiota; class Verrucomicrobiia; order Palsa-1439; family Palsa-1439; genus Palsa-1439. Next base: position 72,237 of record CAVYAC010000044.1, on the reverse strand, counting down.
CGGACAGGTGTCGATCCAGCCCTTCGATTGCTTCACGCAAACGAGCGGTGTCCATGGCCCCGCGGCGCTTTTGGCCTTTGTCATGACGATGCCGTTGTCGGGATCGCCGAAGTAGATGTAGAACTCGCTGTTGTGGTAGCGGAGGCTCGGCGCCCAGACGCCAAAACCTGGTTGAGGCGTGGCAAATGGTTCGAACGGATAAATCTCGAAGGCGTGACCGATGATCGTCCAATTGACAAGGTCTTGGGAGTGCAGGATTGGCAGGCTGGGCATGGAACTAAAGCTCGACGCCGTCAGGTAGAAATCGTCTCCGACGCGAATCACATCGGGATCGGAGTAATCGGCGAAAATGACCGGATTCGTGTATGTCCCGTCACCACGATCCGATACCCAGACCGGTTTCACGTGCGAGTTCGATTGGGCGACGCAGCAAACTGCACACCACACGAGGCACAGGGCTTGCCCACTGTAGCCCCGGCAGAGGCGGGTCCATGAGAGCGCGAGCTTCATCCGCGATGTGCGACTTTACCTTATGCAGACGGCTGTGCAAGGCAGGAATCATAGACCCCGGTTGGAGGAGATATTCTACGCGCCCGTTTGGGACAGGCATGGATCCAGAAATGCTGCCTTTGAAACCCACCTGGCGTTTCGCGCACCGCGAAAGACTTCTGAGCTGGCAAACGTCAATGCGGGGGATCGCCGCAACTCCGTGAGGAAATCCGCCTTGCACGCTTCCGTCGATGTGGACTATGATGCCTGTCAGTGAAAGGTATCAACGAATGAAGATCGACCAGTTTGGCAAGGATTTGGCAACGGGGTCATATGATTTGGTGATGTTGGACATGCTGAACAGGAAGCCCGCGTATGCGTATGGGATTGTGCGTGAGATCTTCGAGAAATCGAAGGGCACGACCCGTTGGCACGAAGGGACCGTCTATCACGTCCTGCATCATCTGGAGAAACAGGGACTTGTGAGCGGTTATTGGCAAGGCCCGAAGACGGGCCGCGGACGCAAATACTACCGGCTAACAGCGCGCGGTCATCGCGCCTGGGTGATCCGTCGCAAGCAGTGGCAACAATTTAGCCGCGACCTGAACGTGCTGTTAGGGCTCTGATCGTCGTCGCTCGCCTGACGAGCCCCTCTTCACCGACGCCGCGTCTGGGGTGAATACCATGATACCTTTCACTGACAGGCATCATGCTGATCGACTAGAGCGAAATCGCTGAGGAAAGGATGTACTGCGGATCAAGATGCTGAACTTGATGGAAAACTGTTGGGTGACGGTTCTGTACCACCTAAAGCATTCTTTTCGTCGATGCCAACGGCCTGTATCCACTCAGTCGTAATTGGAACGGCACTTCTGCCTTCGTAAAGTGTATTGGCAATGCAACGCACAGCCTCCGCACGAATCTGCTGGCGGACGGGCTCGTCGAGAACACTCATGAATATCCGGATGGTCTCGGGACTTTCGCTCAGAAGAGAAGGTATTAAATCCTCTGTTGTTATAGGCGAATCCTTCCGTCCTTGCTGGGCGATAAACTCATTGTTGAACTTGGTGTTTCCCATCCCGCGAAATCTCTCAGCCCACTGCAGGGTAGGAATTGCCTCGTGCTCTTCCCCCAGTCCGGAGCGGAGTGCGCTGATAACTGAGTCATACAGCGAGGCAAGATTAGATTCTAACTCGCCCAAATCACCCCCGAGTTCCGCAGCCCTCTGGATCAGATCATCAACTGCCTTTCTGATCTCCAGAGCACGTCTTACATCCACAAAGCTCGGGGCATTTGCAATCTCGTTGACCAGCAGACCCAACTGTTTACGAAAGGCCTGAACGTCGTCCCTGTCTCTCTGTCTCGCTGCATCCACATCAGTTTGCGTCATTACTCTGGATTCGGCTGGGAAGAACGGGTTCCTGTACTTGCGCTGCAAGTGCCGCTCGAAACAGCCCGGCCTTGGACTCCAAGTAATGTTGTCAGTGACGTTGTCTGCTGCTGGGGTTCCCGCAGCCCTGCGCTCGGCAGACGAATGGTTCTCTGCGGTCCTCTTCCAGAATTTCCACCATGTCATGGTTGGTCACCCCGCTTCGGTGGTGCGTATCGATTCTCTTAAACCTAGTGGACGAACGTTCAAATGCAAGGTTTTGGCTACCACGTCGTTAAAATAGCTGGCGAGCCACACCCACTTCGTCCGCTTTTTTGAATCGGCCCCATGTTCCAGCAATCCACCTTCAATGCTTTCACGAACTTTACCCAACCGCAACGAAGCAAAGTCAAGTTGGCCGGGGCCTTTTGCGCTAATTAGTTCCGGGGAAAGGGTGCTCACAAAATAGAGCCCATCGGAGTCACGACGCAACCATCTCTTGTGTTCTTCGGACTCGTTTAGCGTGGTGACCAAATCATCTGAAATCAGAATTCGTGGATACACTGCGAGTGATGACTCCATCGAGTATGCCGCCACCAAGGCGGGGCCAAACAGGACGTTGCCGCGATGGTAAAGTTTTCCTCGCACGATCGCCCCGCGGCTCAACAATGCTTTCGGCTTTAGATTTCGACCCAACCCCAGCGCTCCTCCCGCTAAGAAGTCATACGCGAGGTACGCGGCGTCGCCGAAGATGATTGGGATGCTTGACAGCGTGTCGCGACACGAGAACACAATCGTATCCGAGAAGTGAGCGACTTCCATTCCGAGAGGATCTTCCTTCCCTTGGGCCTGCCCACCGCTGATGAGATCCGCCCAGTGCGGTGCTCGATCCAACACTTGAACTATCCATTCCACCGGCGGCGAACCCGCTGTACTTGCCTCGATTAGATCGCGCCACCCGAGGACATCCAAAAACAGCACGATACGATCCTCGTAATCTGGGCGACCGCTTGGGTTCATTTGTCTCCTGGTCTCTCTTTCATTCTCCGGCCGTGGACCTGTGTGCCGGCGTCCATCTACGAGCACAAATAATAGGCCGATAGCAAAGGCGTGGCAAGCGCGGCTGGGAAGCCTCTGCCACGAACAGCAGAGATTCCTCGACAAGCTCGGAGTGACGAGCTTTTGACTACTTCTTGTCCGCTTCGGTGATCTCAGCCGCCGCTTCCTGTTGCTCGCTGATGACGCGGGCGATGGCGACGAGTTTGTCGCCTTCGTTGAGGTTGATAAGTTTGACGCCCTGGGTGTTGCGGCCGGCGATGCGGATGTCTTTGCAGTTGGTGCGCACGGTCTGGCCCTGAGAAGTCGTGAGCATGATCTCATCGGCGTCGGTCACGGTGAGGGCGCCGACGACACTGCCGACTTTGTCGGTGGTCTTCATGGTGATGATGCCCTTGCCACCGCGAGACTGGACGCGGTATTCGTCAAACGGGGTGCGTTTGCCGATGCCGTGTTCGCCGGCGACGAGGAGCGTGGCATTGATGTCGACGATTTCGACGCCGATAACATAATCACCCTTATCCGGGCGGATGCCCCAGTTGCCGACGGAGGCGCGGCCCATGTCACGGGCTTCTTCCTCGTGGAACCGGATGCTCATGCCGTCCTTGGTGACGAGGACGATTTCGTTGTTGCCGTTGGTGAGCTTGACGCCGATGAGGCGGTCGCCCTGTTCGATCTTGATGCCGATGACGCCGCCTTTGCGCGGGTTGGCATATTCGCCGAGATTGGTTTTCTTGACGATACCGACCTTGGTGGCCATGAAGAGATACTGCTTGTCGGTGAATTCCTTCACACGGATGAGCGCGGAGACTTTTTCATCGGGACGGAGTTGCAGGAAGTTGGCGAGGCTCTTGCCTTTTGCGGCGCGACCCATTTCGGGAAGTTCATAGACCTTCTCGACATAGACGCGGCCTTCCTCCGTAAAGAACATGATGTAATCGTGGGTGGAGCAGGTGAAGAGATGCTCGATGAAATCCTCTTCGCGCTGTTCCATGCCCATCACGCCCTTGCCGCCGCGACGTTGCGAACGGTAGGCGGTGACGGCGGTGCGCTTGATGTAGCCCTGGTGCGAAATGGTGACGATGCAGGCTTCATTGGCGATGAGATCTTCGATGTTGATCTCGCCTTCGTCGGCCACGATGTCGGTCCGGCGCGCGTCGCCGTACTTCTCTTTGACTTCGAGCAACTCGGTTTTCACGACGCCCATGAGCTTCTTCTCACTCGCCAGGAGGCTCTTGAGGTACTCGATGCGCTTGATGAGTTCGAGGTATTCCTCCTCGATCTTGTCGCGTTCGAGGCCCGTGAACTGGTAGAGGCGCATCTCGAGGATGGCGTTGCATTGGATTTCGGACAACTTGAATTTGTCCATCAACTTCTTCTTCGCATCCTCGCGGTCGTCGGCGTTCCGGATGATCTTGACGACGGCGTCGATGTTGTCGAGCGCGATGCGGAATCCTTCGAGGATGTGGGCGCGGTCCTCGGCCTTCTGTAGCTCGAATTTCGTGCGCCGCGTGATGACTTCCTTGCGGTGCGCGATGTAGCACTCGATCATCTGCTTGATGTTCATCTCGCGCGGACGACCGTGGTCGATCGCGAGCATGATCACGCCGAAGGTGTCTTCGAGCTGCGTATGCTTGAAGAGGTTGTTGATGACGACCTTCGGAATCGCATCGCGTTTCAACTCGATCACCACGCGGATGCCTTCCTTGTTGGACTCGTCGCGGATGTCACTGATGTCGTCGAGTTTCTTCTCGTTCACGAGCTGCGCCATGCGCTCGATCAGGGTGGCCTTGTTGACGTTGTAGGGGACTTCGCTGATGATCAGGCGTTCCTTGCCGCCCTTGACCTCCTCGATGCCGACACGTCCACGCATCTTGAGGCTGCCGCGGCCCGTGAGCAGATAATCCTTGATGCCCTGCTTGCCGCAGATCATGCCGCCCGTGGGAAAATCGGCGCCCTTGATGAACTTCGCAACGTCTTTAAGGTCGGTCTCCGGGTTGTCAATCAACGCGCAACAGGCGTCGATGATCTCGCTCAAATTATGGGGCGGAATGTTCGTGGCCATGCCAACCGCGATGCCCGTGCTGCCGTTGCACAGCAAGTTGGGAAACCCCGCGGGTAAAAGTGTCGGCTCGGTGCGCGACTCGTCGTAATTCGGTTGGAAATCCACGGTCTCTTTGTCGAGGTCCTGCATGAGCACGACAGCGAGCGGCATCAGGCGGGCCTCCGTATAGCGCATGGCGGCGGGGGGATCGCCGTCCACCGATCCGAAATTACCCTGGCCGTCCACGAGTGGATAGCGCATCGCGAAATCCTGCGCCATGTGCACGAGGGTCGGGTAGATGACCGCTTCGCCGTGGGGATGGTAATTGCCCGACGTATCACCGCAGATCTTGGCGCATTTGCGGAAGGGACGGCCGGGCTGCAGTCCGAGTTCGTGCATTACGTAAAGCACGCGCCGCTGCGACGGCTTCAGGCCGTCGCGGGCATCCGGCAAGGCGCGCGAGACGATGACGCTCATCGAGTAATCGAGGAACGACGTTTTCATCTCCTCGCTGATGTTGATGGGAGTCAGCTTTTCATGTTGGGCGTACATGGTTCCAATCCTATTGTTTGGCCAAGAACAGCTTCGTGGTTGTTAAGAAATTATCTGCGTCAGCCAGCAATTCCTTCATCCGCTTGCAATCGGGCGGCATTTGTGAACCGATACCTGCGTCTTCATGCAACTGCGTGGCGCGTTTGAACCGTTCCCCGAATTCCGCTGGGATCAGCCCTGTTCTCACGAACTCGCGATGAAACTTCGCAGCCACATTTCCGTCGCGGGACGGCCCGAATTCCTTCGTCGCCAGCAGCGCGCACGCGCAATAAAACATCGTGAAATACACCCGGTCCGTCGCGCCCCGGCACATCTTCTGGTCGATCAGCAAACGCGCCTCCTTCAAACTCTCGATGGCCTGGGTAAGCCGGAGGTTGATCAAGTCCTGGGTCTCGGTCATCACGGCTTGTTAAACGTCGAGGTTGCGGACGTTGAGCGCGTTGTCCTCGATGAATTGCCGACGTGGCGCGACTTCGTCGCCCATAAGAATCGAGAAGATATCGTCGGCTCCTTGCACGTCCATCAATTTCACCTGGAGCATCTTGCGGCGTTCAGGATCCATCGTGGTCTCCCAAAGCTGCTCGGGGTTCATTTCGCCCAAGCCTTTGTAGCGCTGGATGGTGAGGCCGCGCTTGCCGATCTCTTTGATCTGCTCCAAAATCTGCGGGATGGAATGGATGTCGGAACGCCGTTCCTCAGCTTTTGCCTTTGGCTTCTTTGCCTCCGGCTTGGATCCAGCCTTTGCGGCCTTCCCCTGTTGCGGCTCGGCAGGTGCCTCGCCCTCCACCACTTCCGCTACCGCGCTGCCTTCGACCAGCTCAAACAGCGGCTTTTCCTGCGCGGCGTAGTGATCGAGGTTGAAGCCCTTCCGTTCGAGTGTCTCGGTCGCAGACTGAATGCTCTTGGACTCGAGGAGTTCCAGTGGCTTCGCGACGGCGGCTTTGCCGTTGTCACCATTCTTCGGCTCGGGGGCCGTATCTTCGTCAGGGCTAATGTCGTACTTGTCACAGAGTTTGGCCCATTCTTTGTCCGTGCGGGCAAACTCGAAGCGGACGACACCGTTCTCCTTGATGCGCATCGCATAAGCCGGGAAGTCGCCCGACTTTTCATCACGCGCCGCGAGATAATCTTCAAACTTGATGCCGCGACGCTCGATGGTGTCAACGAGTTTTTCCAATTCCTGCAACGATTCGAGAACGGAGACCAACTGCTGCCCGGAGAATTCCTTTTTGTCCCGGAGACGAAACAGGCACGAGTCTTCGGAACCGAGTTCGATCAGGATGCGGCTCATCTGGTCATCGTTCTCAACGTATTCCTCGCGCTTCTTGCGTTTGACTTTGTAGAGCGGCGGCTGGGCAATGTAGACGTAGCCGCCCGTGATCAACTCCGGCATTTTCCGATAAAAAAACGTCAGCAACAGCGTGCGGATGTGCGAGCCGTCCACGTCGGCGTCGGTCATGATCACAATGCGGTGGTAGCGCAATCGGCTGATATCGAATGCGCCTTCGTTTTCGCCCTGTCCAAAACCTGTGCCAATGGCGGTGATCATCGCGCGGATCTCATTATTATTGAGCATCTGGTCATCGCGTGCTCGTTCCACGTTGAGCAGCTTGCCGCGAATCGGCAGAACAGCCTGGAATTGGCGGTTGCGACCCTGTTTCGCCGAACCACCGGCGGAATCACCTTCGACGATGTAGAGTTCGCACTCCTCGGGGCTCTTCTCCGAACAATCTGCCAGCTTGCCGGGCAGTCCGCCACCCGTGAGCGCCCCTTTACGGACCGCTTCGCGGGCTCTGCGGGCGGCTTCACGCGCACGAGCGGCCGTGAGTGATTTGTCAACGATCCGGCGCGCGATGGGCGGGTTCTGCTCCATGAAGGTCATCAGACCTTCGTACACAATCGAGGAAACGATGCCATCGACCTCGCCATTCCCGAGCTTGGTTTTGGTTTGTCCCTCGAACTGCGGGTTGGGAACCTTGACACTGATGACGGCGGTGAGGCCTTCGCGAAGGTCGTCTCCTGTGAGCGACGGATCCTTTTCCTTGAGCAGGTTATTGGACCGGGAGTATTGGTTAATGGCCTTGGTCAGCGCCGAGCGGAACCCGCTGAGGTGCGTGCCGCCCTCGATGGTGTTGATGTTGTTGGCGTAGCTGTAGACAGACTCGTTGTAGCCTTCGTTGTATTGGATCGCGACCTCGGCGGCGATGCCGTCCTTCTCCTTGGAGACGTAGATGACCTTCGGGTGGAGCGGTTCCTTGGCGCGGTTGATGTGCTTGATGAATTCTTCAATGCCGCCGTTGAACTTGAAGAGGTCTTCGCGTTTGTTGCGCTCGTCTTTCAGCGAGATTTCGATGCCGCGATTCAGGAACGCGAGTTCGCGCAGGCGATTGGCGAGGATGTCGTACTTGTATTCGATGACCGGGAAGATCTCGCTGTCAGCCTTGAACGTGATTTTCGTGCCCGTTCCCTTGGCCTTGCCGATGACCTCGAGCTTCGACGCGGTCTTGCCGCGCTTGAAGCGCATGTGATGGACCTTGCTATCGCGCTTCACCTCGACTTCGAGCCATTCACTCAAGGCATTGACGCAGGTCACGCCGACACCGTGAAGGCCGCCCGATACCGTGTAGGACTTCTTATCAAATTTGCCACCAGCGTGGAGGATGGTCAGAACCACTTCGACGGCGGGTTTCTTCTCCGTCTTGTGCATGTCGACGGGAATGCCGCGGCCGTCGTCGACAACGGTGATGGAGTTGTCGACATGGATCACGACATCGATGTGTTTGCAGAAACCCGCGAGCGCTTCGTCGATGGAGTTGTCGACGACCTCGTAAACGAGGTGGTGAAGACCACGCTCGCCCGTATCGCCGATGTACATCGCGGGGCGCTTGCGCACCGCCTCAACGCCCTCGAGTTTTTGAATTTTGTCAGCGGTATAATCGCTGGCGCCGAGGCTTTCAACCACCTGATCTCGATCCTTTGAAAGTGATTTTTCCACAATACGTGTCTTTTCCAGAAGCTTGCTGGACATTAGCAACCCCCTCCTCCTTTGATACGAAAAATATAGCGTATGTTCAGATAATTCTGCAATGATATTCGCGCAAAATACAGCAGTTTTTTTTCATGTATAAGTGGCGATAGGCGAGAATGTTCTACAAGATTATTTCGGGTCGGAAACAGGGGGTTGACAAGATACGGAGTCATGTTAAAATAAAGCAACATTGGTAAGATACTTAGGATTATATGAAGGCATCGGTCAAAAGCGATTATGCGTGTCGGGCGGTGGAGGCTCTGGCGCTTCATCATCCGAACGTGAGGCCTCTGCGGATTGAGGAAATTGCATCGAGTGAGGCGATCCCGGCGAACTATCTCGTGCAAATCCTGATCGAGTTGAAGAGCAAGGGACTTATCCAGAGCCGGCGGGGAAAAGCGGGTGGGTATGCGCTGGCCAAGACGCCGCGAGAGATTACGGTTGGGGACGTGCTCCGGGCGGTGCAGGGGGATGTGCTGGAGATGCCGTTGCTGAGGGAGGCGCGGTGTCCAGAGGAGATCAAACGCGCGTGGCGGCGGATCAAGGAGGCCGCCGAACGCGCGGCGGACGATGTGACCTTCGAGCAGCTATGTACGGAGGCCAAAAGTCGGCCCGAGATGTACTACATCTAGGGCATTGACAGGCATTTGTTCTTTGATATAGTCCCTCCGTTGTTCCGCCATGGGCGGAGCAGCAAACTCATCAAGAGCGGTCGAGGGACTGGCCCGTAGAAACCGCGGCAACCGTTCCGTCACCAGGGGGAGGCGGAAGACAAGGTGCCAATTCCAGCTCCGAGGCCCGACGCGAGTCGGGAGCGGGGGAAGATGAGGGAGAGCAATCAAGCTGTTTGGATGCCTCTTCATCGTCACCCGTCATTGGGGATGTTGGAGAGGTTTTTTTGTGCCTCTTGGCGCGGTGACCGCCACTTGGTGAAGAAAGTGAGATGGGATGAAGGCAAAACATGGATACTTCACCAGTTTAAAGTGTCGCGAGTGCGGACGGCATTATCCGAAGGAGGCGCTGCATGTGTGCGAGTTCTGCTTCGGGCCGCTGGAGGTGGATTACGATTACGGCCTGATCAAGACCGTTTTGACACGCGCCAAGATCGCCTCGCGGCCCACGAATATGTGGCGGTATCGTGAACTGCTGCCGATCGAGGGCGAACCGACGATTGGTTTTCAGGTTGGCTTCACGCCACTGGTGAGGGCCAATCGCCTTGCCAAGCGGCTGGGCTTGCGGGAAGTCTGGATTAAGAACGACACGGTCAACTATCCCACATTGTCGTTCAAGGATCGGGTGGTCAGCGTGGCGCTGTCGCGGGCGCGGGAACTGGGGTTTGAGATCGTCGCGTGCGCGTTGACGGGCAACCTGGCGAACTCTGTGGCGGCCAACGCCGCGAGTGGCGGCCTGAAGAGTTACGTGTTCATTCCCGCAGATCTGGAGACAGGGAAGGTGCTCGGCTCGCTCGTATATGGGACAAACGTCATCGGCATCCGTGGCACGTACGACCAGGTGAACCGTCTGTGCAGCGAGATCGCTGGAAGATACGGCTGGGCATTTGTGAATGTGAACATCCGGCCCTACTACGCCGAAGGCTCGAAAGCGATGGGCTACGAGATCATCGAGCAACTGGGCTGGCGGTTGCCGGACCACGTGGTGGTGCCGATGGCGGGTGGGTCGCTCATCACGAAAATCCACAAGTCCTTCAAAGAGTTTGTGAAACTGGGCCTGGTGGACGAGCATCCATGTTCCATTCATGGGGCACAGGCCGAAGGGTGTGCGCCGATTGTGAACGCGATGAAGGCCGGGGCGGACATCATCAAGCCGGTGAGCAAACCGCAAACGATCGTGAAATCGCTGGCCATCGGCAACCCGGCGGACGGGTTTTACTCGATCCAGACGATGAGACAGACGGGCGGCTGGGCGGAGAATCCCAACGACGAGGAGGTCGTGGCGGGAATCCGGTTACTGGCGGAAACGGAAGGGATTTTTGCGGAGACCGCGGGGGGCACGACCGTCGCGGCGACCCAGCGGTTGGTGGAGGCAGGCCGGATCAAACCGGGCGAATCGCTGGTGTTGTGCATTACGGGCCATGGGCTGAAGACGCAGGAAGCGGTGAGCGGCAAGTGTGGCGAGGCGCAGGTCATCGGGCCGCATCTGCACGAGTTCTCGGCCTTGTTGGACAAGTAGAATTGATCAGGAGAAGGAGAAACAATTATGCCGATAAATGTGCGGATTCCGACGCCGTTGCGGAAATTGACGAAGGACAAGGACATCGTGCAAGCCTCGGGCACGACGATCCAGGACATTATTGACAGTTTGGAGACGCAGTACCCGGGGTTGAAGGAGCGGATTTGTGATGAGCGCGGAGAGCTGCGCCGGTTCGTGAACGTGTATTTGAACGACGAGGACATTCGATTTGCCCAGGGCAAGGGCACGCCGGTGAAGGACGGGGACGAGATTTCCGTCATTCCGGCCATTGCGGGTGGCTAAACCAAGGTCGCGACCAAGGAAGACATGGCAAAAACGAAAAAGGCCGCCAAGGCGGCGAAAGAGACCAAGCGTCTCTGGTTGACCTATCCGAAAAAGGTCATCCAGCAGCCGGTGATTTATGAATTGGGTCACAAATTCAAGGTGGTGACCAACATTCGACAGGCCAGCGTGACGGAAGAGGTTGGGATCGTCTCGCTGGAGTTGCTCGGTGCCCGCGATGAGATCAAGAAGGCCATCAAATGGCTGGAAGGTCTCGGCGTCAAGGTCGAGCCGGTCGAGATCAACGTGATTGAAGGGTAGGGAGCGAACGTGAAGTTCACAGCGGAAGAGATCCAGAATCTGGCGGCGGAGTTCGAAGATCGTGAGCCGCGCGAGATTCTGCAGTGGGCGGCGGACAGTTTTGGTTCGCGCGTCGCCATTTCTTCCGCGTTTGGTCCCGAAGGGCTGGTGCTGATCGACATCGCGACGCGCAAGGTCACGCCGCGCATCCCGGTTTTCACCATCGACACGGGATTCTTCTTCAAGGAGACCGTGGAACTGATTCACAGGATCGAACAGGAGTACGGGATCACAATCGAACGGCTGCACCCCGAGATGACGCCCGAGGAGCAGGGGGAGAAATACGGAGCCGAGTTGTACAAACGCGAACCGGACAAGTGCTGCTACATGCGCAAGGTGTTGCCTTTGCAGAAAAAGCTGCCGGAACTCGACGCGCTGGTCACGGGATTGCGGCGAACGCAGGGCGAGAGCCGCAAGGGGGCGAAGATCCTGCAATTGCAGGAGACGTCCGAGGGTCACCGCTATCTCAAGATCAATCCGCTGGCAGCCTGGGACAAGGAGAAGGTCTGGTGGTACATCATCAGCCACCAACTTCATTACAATCCACTGCACGACCAGGGTTATCCGAGCATCGGTTGCTGGCCGGAGTGCTGCACGCGCGCGGTGAAGGACGGAGAGAGTGAGCGCGCGGGCCGCTGGGCGGGATCGGACAAGAAGGAGTGCGGCCTGCACACGTTCGCCGCGGATATTTGACAGTGCGGCGCCGGGATTCTTGATTATGGACCATCTCGACAGGCTGGAGAACCAGAGCATTTTCATCATCCGCGAGGCGTTCAACAAGATTGAGCGGCTGGCGATGCTGTGGAGCGTGGGCAAGGATTCGCAAACGATCCTGTGGCTGGCGCGCAAGGCATTTTTTGGCCACGTGCCATTCCCGTGCGTGTTCATGGAGACGAGTTTCGATATGCCCGAGTTGGTGGAGTTGCGGGACCGGTTGACGAAGGAATGGAAGCTCAACCTCGTGATCGCGCGCAACGACGAAGCGCTGGCGCAGGGGATGAACCACACGCGCGGCCGGGTCAATTGCTGCTCGGCATTGCTGAAGGAGAACCTGAAGAAGATCGTTGACCGCGAGAGGTACGGCGGGCTGATCGTCGGTGTGCGGCGCGACGAAGATCCCACGCGCGCGAAGGAGCGCTATTTTTCGCCGCGGGACAAGAACATGGAATGGAATGTCGAAGACCAGCCACCGGAATTGTGGGACCAGTTCAATACGGATCTCGCGGGCGGTACGCACCTGCGGGTCCATCCGTTGTTGCACTGGACGGAGATGAACATTTGGGAGTACGCCGAGCGTGAGAAGATCCCGAATGTATCGCTGTACTTCGCCAAGAACGGGAAGCGCTATCGGAGCCTCGGGTGCGTCCCGTGCACGTTCGCGATCGAGTCGAACGCCGACACCTACGAAAAGATCCGCGAAGAGTTGCGCACGACCAAACGGAGCGAGCGCAGCGTGCGAGCCCAGGACCAGGAGAGCGAAGACGCGTTCGAGAAGTTGCGGCGGGATGGGTACATGTGAGCGACGGTGGTGGATTTGGTTATGCAACAGAGTGAACAACTGAAGATCGTCATCGTGGGGCATGTGGATCACGGCAAGTCGACGCTGGTCGGTCGCTTGTTTTATGACACGGGATCGCTACCCGAGGGGAAATACGAGAAGATCAAGGCGGCATGTGAGAAGCGCGGGATGCCGTTCGAGTGGGCGTTTTTGATGGACGGCTTGCAGGCCGAGCGCGATCAGAATATCACCATCGACACGGCGCAAATCTGGTTTCGCACGCCGAAACGGCCCTACGTCATCATCGACGCGCCGGGGCACAAGGAATTTCTCAAGAACATGGTGACGGGCGCGGCGAGCGCCGAGGCCGCATTGCTGCTGATCGACGCCAGCGAAGGCGTGCAGGAGCAATCCCGGCGTCATGGTTTCCTTCTCTCGTTGTTGGGGATCAACCAAATCGCGGTCCTGGTGAACAAGATGGACCTGCGCAATTACAGCGACAAGGTATTCAAATCGATTGAGGATGAATACCGTGCATTTCTCAAGCAGTTTGGTGTCGAACCGAGACTGTTTATCCCCATCGCTGCCGCGAAAGGGGACAACGTCGCGACGAAATCGTCGCACATGCCGTGGTACAACGGCCCGACGGTCCTGGAAGCGCTCGACCGTTTTCAGGTCGCCGCGCCACCCCAAAATCTTCCCTTGCGGTTCCCGATCCAGGACGTTTATCGATTCGACCACCGCCGCATTTTGGCCGGGCGCGTGGAAGCCGGTACGCTGCGTGTGGGCGACAAGATTCTGTTTTCGCCACGCAACAAGGTCAGCACGGTCAAATCGATCGAGAGTTGGCCACACGGGGCGCGGCAGAGCGCCCATGCCGGCGAATCCATCGGAATCATGTTGACCGAACAAGTTTTCGTGGAGCGGGGGCAGATCGGGTCCGGCGAAGAGGATGCGCCTATTGAAGCCGATGTGTTCAATGGGAAGCTTTTCTGGCTCGGGCGTCAGAACCTCGAAGTGGGCCGCCGGATCAAGCTGAAGCTGACCACGGAAGAAGTCGAGTGCCAGATCCAGTCCATCGAGAAACTGATCGATGCCTCGACCCTGGCGGAGATCGACACGAAGTCGCGTTCGTACATCGCCCGCAACGACGTGGCGGAGGTGACGATCCGCACGAAGCGGCCAATTGCCCTCGACAACGCCGATCGGATCGTCAACACGGGACGGTTTGTGTTGATCGATCACTATCAGGTGTGCGGTGGTGGCGTGATTTCGAAGGGCGAATACGCGGACCGGCGGCAGGTATTGTCGGGCGTGAAAAGCCAGAATATTTTCTGGTCGGCGGGCAAAATCACCCGCGAGGCACGTGAACGGCGTAACCATCACAAGGGCGCGATCGTCTGGCTGACGGGCCTGTCGGGGGCGGGCAAATCGACGGTGGCTTCGGAGCTGGAGCGCGAATTGTTCGTGAAGGGTCTGCACACGTACATCCTCGACGGCGACAATATTCGCCACGGCCTCAGCGCCAACCTCGGTTTCTCTCCTGAAGACCGCACGGAGAACATTCGGCGCGTCGCGGAGGTGGCGAGGTTACTCATGGACGCGGGCGTATTGGTCATCACGGCGTTCATCTCGCCGTATCGCGATGATCGGCGGCTGGCGCGGTCATTGGTGGATGAAGGCGAGTTTATCGAGGTGTTCGTTGACGCGCCGCTGGCGGTGTGCGAAGAACGTGACCCGAAGGGCCTATACAAGAAGGCGCGCGCCGGCCAGATCGCGAACTTCACCGGTGTGTCTGCACCATACGAGCCACCGGTCGCCGCCGAGATCGTGGTGCACACGGACCAGCAGACTCCGTCCGAGTGCGTGGCGCAGATCATTGATTTCTTGAAGGGGCAGTACATTGACCAGCAGGATTGGGTCATTTGATCGGTCCGGATTTGCTTCCGACCGGAACCGCGGTAGGTTACAATCATTCACAGTCTGCGAAAGGATGGCATGGCGAAATCGGGGTCGAAAACCAATGAGTCGGTGCAGCAGCCGCTGGTTCGGCAGTTCTCGGTATTTCTGGAAAACAAGGTCGGAGCGCTCCTCGATCTCACGCGGACGTTGAGCGAGTCGAATGTACATGTCTGCGGCATCTCGGTGGTGGACACGGCGGACGCGTCGGTGGTGCGGATCGTGGTGGACGACCCGGAGCGGTGCCACGAGGCGCTGGGCAAGGCGGGGATAGCGGTCAACGAATCCAACCTCGTGGTGGTCGAGTTGCCGCGCGGGCCGGAGAAACTGGACACGGTATTGCGCGGTCTGGTGGCGGCGGAAGTGAACATCCAGTACACGTATTCGCTGATGGTCCGGCCGCACGACAAGGCGTTGCTGGCGCTCCATTGCGAAGACTCGGAGTTTGCCCGTGACGTGTTGGTGAAGGAGGGCCACAGCGTGCTCAGCCAGAAGGACATTTCCCGTTGATGACAGACAAGCCCGCACCCACTGGCCTGGCGATCGTGATCTGCGACCAGATCATCGAGGACAAGCTGACCGGCAAGAAATCCCTGATCGGGATCTTCAACCAGATCGGTGCGCAGAATTTCCCCTGTCGTCATCCGCAGTTGTGCGTGTTCCTTTCGCTGACGGAAGGCCGGGGACAGTGCGCGGCGCGACTGCGGATCGTCCACGACGAGACTGACCACGTGGTGGCAGAAGTCAATGGCCAGATCCAGTTTCCCGATATCCACACCGTGGTCGAACTGAATTTTGGTCTGGTGGGTCTTACGTTCCCGGACCGGGGCGTATGCGATCGAGTTCTATTGTGACGATGCGCTGGTGTTGGAGCGCCGGTTCCACGTCGTCCGCGTCAAACCCCCACAAGGTCCGCCCGCCACGTAGATGTAGGCCCGGTTCGAAATAACGGCGGTCTCCGACTCACCCCATGAAGACTTCGCAATTCCGCGTTGAAGGCGCAAAGCGGCTTTGACGTGCCAACCGCAGTTTTCTCCCGATCCCTGACTGCGCGCAACGACTCTGTTATTTGTCGCTCTTGGGCTAGTGTTAGAGAATTGTCAGTTGGGCAGGAGTTGGTAAAGAACAAGGGCTCAACCCAAACCGAGCAAGGAATGGAGTCGAGCCCATGTCAGAGACCTATGCGGTCTCCATATCGGTCAGCCTGACGGTACGGGGACGGTTCACCAACGTCAAGCATTTGGAGGAAGCGGTGCAGCAGCAAGTTCAACAAGCCGCGCAACAGTTCTATGCCCAAGCCGTGGCGGCCTACCAGCGGCAGTGGCTGGCGGCGCATCGGGAGCGCTATCAATCGGTGCGCTGGCGCCAGCGGCAATTACTAAGCCCGTGGGGCGAGCTGGCGCTGCCGGTGCTGATGGTGCGGGAGCGCGGTCGGTCTCGAGGCGGCTATCACAGCTTGGGCAAGGTGCTCTGGCGCGGCAAAGCCACGCGGTTGTTAAGCCCGCAGGTGGAACGGCAGGCCTTGGAAGCCGCCACGGGGCAGAATTACCGACCGGCGGCGCGCCAGTTGAGCCAGCGCTGCGGGGCGCGGGTGTCGCACTGGGCGGTGTGGCGATGCGTCCAGTATTACGGGGCCAAACTCCAGGACCAACTGCAGCGGGACTGGTGGCCGGACCCGCCGCGTAAGGTGGCGGCGGAGGTGGTGGTGACCGAGGTGGACTCGACGTGGTTGAAGTGGCAGCGGCGGGGGTGCGGCCACGAGGGGCCGCAGCATTTCCTCATGCATTTGGGGCTGCATTACACGGGCCGCAGCCGCCGCCTGGATCAGCGGGGTCGTACCGACGTGAGCCTGGACCAGAAGACCTGGTTGGTGGGCACGGGCAGCCTCGGTGAGTTCGGCACGCGCCTGCGCCGCCACCGTGACCGACACTATCCGGCCGGGCCGGGGTCCCGCTCCCTGACGGTGCTGCTGAGCGATGGCGACGAGGGACTGAAGTGGGTGCGGGAACGCGAATTCCCCGAGACACTGTGGCTGCTGGATCGCTGGCACATCGGCCAGAAGGTGCGCGAGTTTGTCGGCCCGGATCAGGCCGCGTGGCGCTCGATCATGGCGGCGGTGTATGCCCACGACAGCGAAGCGGCCTTGGAGGCGCTGCGGTCCATGGAACCGGCCTCCGACGACCCGCGCCGCGAGGGCTTCCACGAACTCTTCGGCTATCTGCTGGGCCATCGGGACGGCATCGATGCCTTCGGTCAGATCCCCAAGCGCTACCGTCAGCGCCACGGGTGCCTCGGCCCGGTGGTGCGGGCGGGCAGCGGCGCGGTCGAGAAGAACGTCGAGGTGCACATCAACCGTCGCTTCAAACGCCAAGGGCGCGGCTGGAATCCGGTGCGCGCCGACCGCCTGGCCCAATTACGCTGGCTGCAGCAGGACCACAGAAACTGGAATCACTGGTGGAACAACGTCTGCCTCACCACCACGAAAATAAACCCGGGTTGGCCCACCACTGACAATTGACAAACAGTACCCGCTCTTGGCGCTTGCGCTTGGAAACCATTGACAAATCGACCGAAAAGGGATATTTAGGATGTCGATAGTAATACCGCTATGGAAAGCGCAAGGCACAGCACATCGGTAAACATTTCCCGCGCGACGCTGGTTGGCGTCGTGGTGGTAGTGCTGGTGCATGTCGGCGCGCCGTAGCGGGAACGAAACGAGAGATTTCAACCCCCGTCGGCGCGAGCCGGCGGGGGTTGCGCTTTTTCAGGCCCACCCACTCACGCCGGTCCGTCGCGGGGACAACCGCGAAGGGACAAACGACCATGATCAGAATGACCGGTGCACAAATCAGCATCCAGTTGTTGGAGCGCCAGGGGATCCGCATCATCAGCGGAATCCCCGGTGGCGCGAATTTGCCCATGTACGACGCGCTGTCCCAGAGCCGCACGATTCGGCACGTACTGGCGCGGCACGAACAGGGCGCGGGATTCATCGCGCAGGGAATGGCGCGCGTCACGGGCACGCCGCAGGTGTGTTTTGCAACGTCGGGGCCGGGTGCGACGAACGTGCTCACGGCGATCGCGGACGCCAAGCTCGATTCGATTCCGATGGTGTGCATTACGGGACAGGTCCCGAGTACGTTGATCGGCACGGACGCGTTCCAGGAGGTGGACACGTACGGCATGAGCATGCCGGTCACAAAACATAATTTCCTGGTGAAATCGGCGGCGGAATTGCTCGACGTGATTCCCGACGCGTTTCGGATTGCAGCGTCGGGGCGGCCGAGGGCCCGTGCTCGTCGATGTGACGAAAGACGCGCAGACGGGAGTGGCGGAGTTCGAATCGTGGCCGGAGCCGGGCAGGCCGGATGAGTCGCCGCAGTTATGCGAGGCGGAAATCACGAAAGCCGCGGCAATGATCAATCGGGCGCGGAAGCCCGTGTTGTATCTCGGTGGCGGGGTGATCCATGCGGACGCCGCGGCCAGTGCCGTGCGCCTGGCGGAGCGGGCGGGGATGCCCACCACGATGACATTGATGGCGTTGGGCGCGATGCCGATGGATCACACGCTGTCGTTGGGCATGCTCGGGATGCACGCGGCGCGGTACACGAACCTGGCGCTGGAGGAGTGCGATTTGTTGATCGCGGCGGGCGCGCGGTTTGACGATCGGGCGACGGGCAAGGTGGCGCAGTTTTGCCCGCGCGCGAAGATCATTCATATCGACATCGATGCGAGCGAACTGGGAAAGATCAAGAGGCCACAGGTGGCGATCCATGGCGACGTGGGTGAGGCGTTAACGGCATTGTTGCCGCAGGTTGAGAAGAATACCCGGTGCGAGTGGCGGGAACATGTGGCGGAGTTGCGGCAGAGATTTCCGTTGCAGACGCGGGGCATCGATGACCCGCGCACGCCGTATGGGTTGATCGCGCATGTTGCGAAACTCGCCGGTGAAGAGGCAATTGTTTCGACGGATGTTGGCCAGCACCAGATGTGGACGGCGCAGGTGTATCCATTTCAGCGTCCGCGGCAGTGGCTTACGTCGGGCGGCTTGGGAACGATGGGTTTTGGCGTGCCGGCGGCGATTGGCGCGGCCTTGGCGTGTCCCGAGCGCACGGTTGTTTGCTTCAGCGGTGACGGCAGCCTGTTGATGAATTGCCAGGAGTTGGCGACGGCTGCGGAAGAAAACGTCAACGTCAAAATTGTGCTGATGAACAACAACTCGCTCGGGTTGGTGCATCAACAGCAGGATTTGTTTTACGGTCGAAGGTTATTCGCCTCGGATTATCAGGCGCGGGTTGATTTCGTTGGTTTGGCCCGGAGCCTTGGTGTACGGGCGTATGACCTGGCGGATGATGACGACCCGCAGGGGACGTTGGCGCGAGCCGTGTGCGAACCGGGGCCATGTTTGATTCATGCGTTGATCGACACGGAGGAAAAGGTCTTTCCGATGGTGCCGCCGGGCGCGGCGAACAAGGACATGATCGGGCATGAAGAGGAGAGGAACGAGGGCGCGATGGTGTGAAACAAGAAACGGCGCTTCGCAGAAGCGCCCCTACAACGACTTCAGTAGTTCGGTCAGTTCCTCGCGGGGGCCGTCGTGGTGTTGGGCGATGGCGAGTTTCAGGGCGTGTTCGAGAATGGGTTTGGCTTCGGGCAAACGGCCGAGGGCGATCAGTGCCTTGCCGAGTTGGATGTGGACGACCATCCAATCCGGTTTCTTGTCGCACAGCGCGCGGAGATGTTCGATGGCGTTGGCGAAGTCGTTGGCGTCGCAGTACGCCTGGGCGAGATTGAATCGGGACAGGTCGTTGTCGGGGAAACGTTGCCAGAGATCGCGGGCTTTGGCGATTCGGTCGTTGCTCATCGATGGTCTTCTAGCTAGGCTGGCGCGCCGTGGAAAGCAAATTCTACCAGGCCGACGAGCATCGCGCGGAGAAGGTGCAGGAGTTGTTTGCGACGATTGCGCGGCGGTACGACCTGCTCAACGACATCATAAGCGCGGGGCTGCATCGGCAGTGGAAACGGCGGTTGGTGGAGTTGGCGCTGGGGAAAGCGGAAGGCGGGAAACAAATGCGGGTGCTCGATCTGTGCTGCGGGACGGGAGACATCGCACTGAGGTTTGCGCAGGTGGGGGCGGACGTGATGGGCGCAGATTTTACGGAGGAGATGTTGCAGGTGGCGAGAACGCGGGCGGGGCGCGCGCGTGTGCGATGGGTTCGGGCTGACGCTTTGCAACTGCCCTTTCCCGACAGTTCATTCGACGTGGTCAGCGTGGGATACGGGCTGCGGAACCTGGCGGACATTGAGCGCGGGCTGCACGGAATTTTGCGCGTGCTGAAGCCGGGCGGGAAATTCCTGTCGCTCGATTTTGGGAAGCCGGAGTCGAGGGTGTTGCGCACGCTGTACTTTGGTTATTTACGGGTCGTGTTGCCGATTCTGGGCCGCATGTTTTGCGGCGATCCCGACACGTACGGCTATATCCTGGCGTCACTGCAGAATTATCCGGCCCAACGAGGGATCGAGGAGTTGATGGTGTCGTGCGGGTATCAAAAGTGCGGGTTCGAGGAATTTTGTCTGGGATTCGATGGCGATCAACTACGGCGTGAAGCCGAAGTAAATCCCCGAAGATTACGCTACGCCCACGCGGAACATGGTCTCCTGTTTGTAGGTTTGCCCGGGGCGGAGGATGACCGACGGGAAGGTCGGTTGATTGACAGAATCGGGAAGATGCTGGGTCTCGAGGCAGAACCCGCCGTGCTGGGGGTAGGCAATGCCGCGTTTGCCGGTGATGGTGCCGTTGAGAAAGTTTCCCGTATAGAATTGGACACCCGGCTTGGTCGTGTGCACCTCGAGAACGCGGCCCGATTGTGGGTCGCGCACGCGGGCGGCGAGTTTGCTTTCATTTCCGTTTCCGTCCAACACATACGTGTGGTCGTAGCCGATGGGGTCGCCTTTGACCTGCTTGATGCGTTGGCCGATCGGTGTGGCCTTGGTAAAATCCATCGGCGTGCCCGCGACGAGTTTGATTTCACCGGTGGGAATGAACGTGTCGTTCACGGGGACGAACCGCGCGGAGGGAATCATCACCTCGTGGTCGAGGATGGTTCCCGAGCGGCGAGATTGAAGTAGGAGTGATTGGTCAGGTTGACGGGCGTGGGTTTGTCGGCGGTTGCGGTGTAGTCGATGATGAGTTCGTTGTCATCCGTGAGCGTGTAGACAACCGCGACGGTGAGGTTGCCGGGATAGCCTTCTTCGCCATCGGGACTCTGGCGTGTGAATTTGACGGACGGGTATTTGCCGGTGACCGTTTCGGCCTGCCAGTAGGCCTTGTCGAAACCTTTGCGTCCGCCATGCAAATGATGGGCGCCGTTGTTGGTGGCGAGGCGGTAGTCCTTGCCGTCCAAGTGGAAGCGCCCGTGGGCGATGCGATTGGCGCAGCGTCCGACGATGCAGCCGAAATAGGGGCTGTTGCGCTGCACGTAACCATCGAGAGTGTCGAAGCCGAGGGTGATGTCGCCGGGATGGCCGTGTCGGTCGGGCGCTTCCAGCGCGACGAGGGTTGCGCCGTAGTTCATTACCGAAGCGGTTGCGCCGTTTTGGTTGCCCAGAGAGAACAAGGTGACGACGGAATTGTCGGGGAGTTTCCCGAATGATGTTGTATGCAGGCTCATATTTCCTTCCAGACGGTCACGCCATCGACGAGGTTACAAACGTGGACGGCGTATTTGTCGGCAAGATGAGGATAGCGGCGCGGATACTGCGTGTCCACGGCGATCTTGAGAGCGTTGACGCTGTCGGCGCGGACGAGCGCACCCGCCGCGCCCTTGTCGCCGCCGCCGAGCATGCGTTCGCCGAGCACGCCGGGGACGGTGCGGGCGAGAGTTTCTCGGGCATGGAGATCGAAGTCGGAGCCGTTCATGATTAAACCTGATGGACGCGCAGGGTATCACAGGCGCTGGACGGTGGTCGAGCGCTCGCAAGAAAATGGGGCTAGTGTTAGAGAATTGTCAGTTGGGCAGGAGTTGGTAAAGAACAAGGGCTCAACCCAAACCGAGCAAGGAATGGAGTCGAGCCCATGTCAGAGACCTATGCGGTCTCCATATCGGTCAGCCTGACGGTACGGGGACGGTTCACCAACGTCAAGCATTTGGAGGAAGCGGTGCAGCAGCAAGTTCAACAAGCCGCGCAACAGTTCTATGCCCAAGCCGTGGCGGCCTACCAGCGGCAGTGGCTGGCGGCGCATCGGGAGCGCTATCAATCGGTGCGCTGGCGCCAGCGGCAATTACTAAGCCCGTGGGGCGAGCTGGCGCTGCCGGTGCTGATGGTGCGGGAGCGCGGTCGGTCTCGAGGCGGCTATCACAGCTTGGGCAAGGTGCTCTGGCGCGGCAAAGCCACGCGGTTGTTAAGCCCGCAGGTGGAACGGCAGGCCTTGGAAGCCGCCACGGGGCAGAATTACCGACCGGCGGCGCGCCAGTTGAGCCAGCGCTGCGGGGCGCGGGTGTCGCACTGGGCGGTGTGGCGATGCGTCCAGTATTACGGGGCCAAACTCCAGGACCAACTGCAGCGGGACTGGTGGCCGGACCCGCCGCGTAAGGTGGCGGCGGAGGTGGTGGTGACCGAGGTGGACTCGACGTGGTTGAAGTGGCAGCGGCGGGGGTGCGGCCACGAGGGGCCGCAGCATTTCCTCATGCATTTGGGGCTGCATTACACGGGCCGCAGCCGCCGCCTGGATCAGCGGGGTCGTACCGACGTGAGCCTGGACCAGAAGACCTGGTTGGTGGGCACGGGCAGCCTCGGTGAGTTCGGCACGCGCCTGCGCCGCCACCGTGACCGACACTATCCGGCCGGGCCGGGTCCCGCTCCCTGACGGTGCTGCTGAGCGATGGCGACGAGGGACTGAAGTGGGTGCGGGAACGCGAATTCCCCGAGACACTGTGGCTGCTGGATCGCTGGCACATCGGCCAGAAGGTGCGCGAGTTTGTCGGCCCGGATCAGGCCGCGTGGCGCTCGATCATGGCGGCGGTGTATGCCCACGACAGCGAAGCGGCCTTGGAGGCGCTGCGGTCCATGGAACCGGCCTCTCGACGACCCGCGCCGCGAGGGCTTCCACGAACTCTTCGGCTATCTGCTGGGCCATCGGGACGGCATCGATGCCTTCGGTCAGATCCCCAAGCGCTACCGTCAGCGCCACGGGTGCCTCGGCCCGGTGGTGCGGGCGGGCAGCGGCGCGGTCGAGAAGAACGTCGAGGTGCACATCAACCGTCGCTTCAAACGCCAAGGGCGCGGCTGGAATCCGGTGCGTGCCGACCGCCTGGCCCAATTACGCTGGCTGCAGCAGGACCACAGAAACTGGAATCACTGGTGGAACAACGTCTGCCTCACCACCACGAAAATAAACCCGGGTTGGCCCACCACTGACAATTGACAAACAGTACCGAAAATGGGTCATTCGGGATTTTCTGCTTGATGAATGGGGATGCGCGGAGGAAGATTGTGGTCAAGATTATTTTCTCGTTCGACGAGGAATGCGCCGTGAAAGAAGTTTTCTGACTGGAGGAATTCGCGTGAAAGAGATGAGGCTCCCGAGAAGTGTTGGTTTGATCTTGCTAGGTTTGTTGATGGCCGGTTGTCCTGCCGCCAAACAGGAGGCGGATACCGCATTGGAGCCGAGGAAGGGGGAGACGGAGCCAAGATCGTGATCCGGGGGTCGAACACGATCGGGGAAGAGTTGGGGCCGCGGCTCATTGCCGAATACAAGAAGGCTCATCCCGCTGCCGATTTCGATCTGACAGCCAAGGCGACCGGGTATGGCATCGCAGCGTTGATTGCGGGACAATGTGACATTGCCGGGGCATCTCGACTGCCGATCTCCGAGGAGCAGGAGTTGGCCAGCATGCGCGGCGTTCAGTTGGCTGATTACATCATCGGCGCGTACGGGGTGGCGGTGGTGGAAAACGCCAGCAACCCGGTGGGGAACCTGACGACGAACCAGGTGCGCGACATTTTCACGGGAGTCATTCAGAATTGGAAGGACGTGGGTGGGCCCGATGCCCCGATTCACTTGTACGTTCGCGATCCAGTTTCCGGCACGTATCTGGGCTTTCGTGAACTGGCCATGGAAAACAAGCCTTACGGCCGCGCGCAAATACTCTTTACGAACTACGTAGCCATCGTGCAGGCTGTTGGTGAAGATCCGAACGGGATTGGCTATGCAAGCCTGGGCCTTGCCAAGAGCGGCGGGGTCAAGGCGGTGTCCATCGGCGGGGTGGAGCCAAGTTTCGATACCGTGAACAGGCGGCAATATCCGTATGCACGCACCCTGCACCTGTATACCAACAGGAATCAGGAGGCGCCTACGGCGCACGATTTCATCCTGTTTGTGGAATCACCTCACGGCCAGGAAATCGTCCAGCAAATGGGCTTTGTGCCTCATCCCTGACCCATCTCGGCGCGGTGATTCGCCCGTTCGTCGGGTTTATGCCTTCGTTGACACGGTGGCGATG
Organism: uncultured Verrucomicrobiae bacterium; assembly: GCA_963766065.1. Taxonomy (GTDB): domain Bacteria; phylum Verrucomicrobiota; class Verrucomicrobiia; order Palsa-1439; family Palsa-1439; genus Palsa-1439. The sequence continues at coordinate 47,907 of CAVYAC010000044.1, read as the reverse complement.
AGAGCGCACGTGACAGCCCGGGGAAAATCGCAATCGAGGGTGTGCGGCGTGTTGGGGGCCTGATGGTAGTGGTGGTTGTGGCAATTCCGAGGTATCGGTCCACATGAGGGCAGGAATGCCGGGCTTCCAAAACGGTGCGTGATCACTTCGCCGGAGCACCGGCAGGAGTTGCTCGATACCGGCATAGACCTTGAGACTCCGCGCCGGCTCCGCAGCCTGGGGCATCGTTTAATTACGCGGCGGGAGGGTCGGGCGCCTGCCAGACGACTCCCAGGAAGTATTTCAACGGAATGAACGTGGCACCGGGCAGGGCCGCGGCATAGACCTCGCGAAACCGGGCGCGGGAAAGGATCTGGTCGCTGTCCACATGATCGAGCCAGTGGCGCGACGTGTAAAATTGGAAAATCCGCCAAGCGGACCGAGGACCGTGACGGAACAGATTCGGCGGGAATTTCAGACAGGCTTTGGCGGTTGACGTACAGGCGTTACGAGGAATCAGGGGCCAACGGGAGGCGATGTTGACCAGGATGAGTCGGCCACGGGGTTCGAGGGAAGCTTTCAGCGCGCGCAAGGTTCCCCTCATTGCCGCGAGTTGGAACCAGATCATGACCTGGCTGCGTCAAATCGATCAACTTCGGCAGGCAGCCGTGGCACAGCCCGAGGCAGCGTAAGCTCCTATTAAACAAACGATTACAGATGAGTGTGGGAGACCTGGTATGAGCGAACTGGAAGATAAAGTGGATTTCGAGACGCTCCACGTGGCTGTGGAGACCAAGCTGTTGTGTGCCGAGATGGGTTGCCCGAGACTGTGTCCGGAGTTGTACGTGGTCACGATGCTCTCTGAAGCGCCCAACAGCGTTACGCGGGCGGTGGAATCGCTTCGTGGCGATGGATGTTCAGCCTGCCTACCACGCTTCGGGCCATGCCGGAGGTGACAATCTGAAGGAGTTCGCGCGACGCATCTGTCCGAGGACGTTGTTCCCTATCCACACCGAAGCAGCCCATGCCTGGCCACAAATGTTGGCCGGCCTGCCCATTCGCATCGTCATACCCCAACACGCCCAACCGATCATCGTCTGACGGCTGAAGATTCCGGCGCCGTCTTTCCGTGCGCGCAACAACCTAATCGACTGATGCGTTAGAATCCGGGGAATTCCGGGCAAGCAAAATGCGTGGATGTTGAGATGTGGGTCCGAAATCCTTGCCGAGCACCGGCTGGGGTGTTTGCCTCGTTGTTGGTATTGCCGGACAAGGTCTAGCCAAGTCGTGGCAAGCGGATTTCTAAAGCAGGTTATGAGCCTGAACTGTCAGGCACCCTTCATGCGTAAAACTCTCGGCAGACAAGCCATTTCATGCGTTTTGGAAAGTTTAGCAGGCTGCTAGTATGCGGGGATTTTATATCTGAATAACGCGAAGGATGCATTAGGTATTATTTAAATATTGCCATTTTCGCAAGTACTTGAGATAGTATGGTTTTGCGGAACAGCGCAAATGAACAACGGGAGAATCGTTTACGGAGAACGCGCGGGTAATCATGCACACTTCGTTTATCGAAGCTTGGCCACGCATTAGGTGATTGATGACCAAAGATTTCCCAACCGACGGCAAACTGTATCATTGCGGTACGTTGGTGTACACCAAGTCGATGCTGGCGGCGTTGTTCGCTTGGTTGTTGTGGGGAGATTTTTGTTACACACTGATGGAAAGTGTGACCCAACCGATCATGCAGCTGAAGTTCAAGGGTCTGGGGGCCTCGAACACGGAGATCGGGCTGGTTCTGATCACGATCCCTGGGATCATTTTCTCGGTGATGAATCCGATCATCAGTTTCAAGAGCGACCGGTTCCGTAGTCGCTTGGGTCGGCGGATTCCATTCATCATTGCCACGTTGCCATTTTTGACGCTTGCCCTGGTCGCGCTGGCGTTTGGCGACCAGATAAGCCGGTGGCTTTACGAATACTTGAAATCAACCGGGGTCTCCCTCGTGGCCGTGACAACCGGGACGCTGGCGGTGTTGTTGGTGGCGTTTACGTTCTTCAACACGTGTTTTACATCGATGTTTTGGTATCTCTTCCGGGATGTTGTGCCGGAAAAGTTGCTGGCGCGGTTCATGTCGTGGTTCCGCATGTTCGCCATGGGCTCGACGGCACTGTACCAGTATGTCATCTTTCCATACTCCGGTACACGCGCCACACAGATTTTTCTGGGCGCCGCAGTTTTGTATCTGATCGGCTTCGGCTTGATGTGCCTCAATGTCCGGGAAGGGCAATACCCGCCGGCACCGCCGTACGTTGGCGGAGGGACCGGACCGATCGCTGCGGTCAAGACCTACGGCCGAGAGTGCCATTCTCACGCCCATTACTGGTATGTCTGGGCGGGAACGTTTATCGGCTCGGTTGGCGCCGGTGTAGGTGTCTTCAACCTCTTCTTTCTGCAAAGAACTGGTCTGAACTTGGCACAGATCGGTCGCATCAATGGTACCGCCAGCATTGTGACGGGGATTCTTGTGTTGGGGACAGGCTGGCTGGCGGACAAGTTTCATCCGATTCGTGTGGTGGTGGCCGCCGGCATCTTGGGATTGGTGGTGGCCCCGGCAAACCTGATCTGGCTGTACTGGTGCCCACCGGCCGACGCCGTGTGGCGATGGCATTTCTGGAGAACGGTTTTCGAGGTTCGGCAGGTGTACTTCGTGCAGTTTTGTATCGCTGTTGGACTGAGGTCTCCCGTTCTTGCCCTGGGCGCCGTGTGGGACCCGGTCTTGCTGATGCGAATATTCCCCGGCGAGCGTCTCGGCCAATTCTGCTCAAACAACGCCATTTGGCGCGTTGGCGGGGCAATCTTTGGCGCCTCACTCGCTGGGGTTGCCTTGGACTTCATGGGACGCTGGGTCGGCAAGGACAGGGCGTATCTTTACATTCCGGTTTGGCAACTTCTCTTCGCCATCCCCTGCTTCATCTTCCTGCTCGGACTCTACAAGAGTTGGAAACGGTATGGCGGCGATGAAGCGTATGTGGCGCCGATCCCCGACGTGCTCTGCTCTGAACAAACTGCCGTTGTTGCCGTAACGCCCGGCGCATGAGACGTGCCGCACTTATTTCCAATCAATTGGCTCGTCACCGCTGTGCCGATGCAATTGTTAAATGATAGAAATACACTTTATGAAACGACGGCGTGTCTCAGTCGCGCTAGTGCTACAAGGCAAATCCTGATTGCCTGATCGGCCTCTCTGCACAGTCGGTTAACCGGAACCATCCAAACCAAGTGATTCGTGTCGGGGCGAGGGACCAATTCACCTAGAAGAAAGGAACCATGAAGACCTGTCAACGCATTGCAGTTCTGGTGGCGGTGGTGGCAACGGTCGCTGCCTCCGCCGGGAGTTTGTTTGCGAATGATACCAACACCGCGCCGGGTGTTACGATCGATGACAAGATCAACCGACTGGAGCAGGAGATCCAGGACCTGAAGCACCAACGTGAACTCGACCAGCAACAAGCACAGCAGCAGGCGCAACAGGCCGCCATACAAGCGGCGCAGCAGGCGAAAGACAAGCCAATTATTACCGCCGGGCCGGAGAGCTTCTGGTTTCGGTCCGCGGACAGCAACTTCATGGTGCGAGTCGGTGGGTACGCGCAGGCCGACGGGCGGTTCTATCTTCACGACGAGGCCAAGAATGGAGTCGATACGTTTCTCATGCGGCGAGTTCGGCCGATTCTCGATGGTACGTTCTATCATGATTTCGACTTTCGCGTCATGACGGACTTTGGAAACGGGGCGGCTTCCTCGACGCTCCTGCAGGACGCCTATCTGGAATGGCATTCGTTACCATGGCTGAGTATCACCGCCGGTAAATTCAAACCACCCGTGGGTTTGGAGCAACTGCAGTCGGACACCGATTTGATTTTCATGGAGCGCGGCTTGCCATCGGATTTGGTGCCGCAACGTGATGTTGGCATTCAAGTTTCCGGGGATTTGCTGGGAGGAGTCGTCAGTTATGCCGGCGGAATATTTAACGGTGTTGTTGACGGGGGAATCGCTGATCTTGACACGGGGGATGCGAAAGACGGGACGGCACGCATTTTCATCCTGCCCTTCAAGACAACCAATATCAGTCCATTACAAGGATTGGGCTTTGGGGCGGGCGGGACGATTGGAGACCAGAAGTATACGAGTTCCGCCACGAACCTGCCAACGTACAAGACAACCGGACAACTGACGTTCTTCTCGTACCGTTCGGGTGTGGCCAACGATGGGAGGGAGATGCGCGGCACGCCGCAAGCCTATTATTACTACGGACCATTTAACCTGCTGTCGGAATACGCCATCTCGGAGCAGGAGGTTCGCGCGGGAACGCTCACGGACAGCCTTCACAACACCGCTTGGCAGGTCGTGGGTGGCTTCCTCCTCACGGGCGAAGAAGCGCAGTATCGTGGTTCGCCGTTTAATCCAGACTACGTGTTGGAGCCGCGCCATCCATTCAACCCGGCCGCTGGTGGTTGGGGGGCATTGGAAGTCGTCGGGCGCTACGGTGAATTGCGGATTGACCCGGACGCGTTCAGCAAGAATCCGACGGCGGGCGGCTTGCGCTTTGCGGACCCGACGAAGTCAGCCCAAGAAGCGCACGAGTGGGGTGTGGGCCTCAATTGGTACCTGAACAGGAACGTGAAGCTGGCCATGGATTATGAACAGACGGTGTTCGACGGCGGCGCAGGGAGCCCGACAGCGACCGCGTACACGGTCAAGAACCGCGAGACCGAGGAGGACATGTTTGGCCGCGTGCAATTCCAATTCTAACGGCGATGTCCCGGTCCATGAAACAGACTCTCTAACATCACGTTGCATCCCTACGAGAGTTTTGGCGTCGTGATGGACCGCACCAGTGCCGAACCGATCTTCCTGTCCATCGCACCTACTGTCCGGAAGATGCTCGCCGCGCTATGGCTGCAACCGCACGCGATAGTAGCGGGACGGGCTGTTGGTCGCGCCACTCCAATCGACGTAGTTGGTTGCGGTGTCGCCGCTACCGGCAATGATGATATAGGGACTTATGTCAGTAAAGTTGGTCGCGTACGAACCGGCGCCAAGCCCCGTGGCGGCTTGCACTACGTTGGTGTGTCCGCCGGCCGTCTGCCAGGTCACGACCATATTCGTGCCCTGCGGCGTCACCGACGTGATGTGGAAGACCGACGCGCTGTTGGTCGGATTGGTCCCGGCCAAAAACTCCGCCAGGTTGTTCTGGCCGTCACCGTCGGGATCGCAGGTGGCGCAGGATTGGCTGTTGGTCGTTGCCCCAGTGCTGCCGAAGTACTGTGCCCGCCACCAGTCCGTAATGCCGTCGCCAACCGAATCGTAGCCGGCGATCCCCAGGATCAAGGCATGATCGCTTAACGACAAGGCGACCGAGTTGACGTTGCTGAGTACCTGCGTGACATTGGTCCCGACTGTCGGATCGTACACATTCACCGTCGGACAATTGGCCCCGAGGTTAACGGTGACGTTGTCCGTGGCGTTGGTTCGCTCGTCCCAAACAACCAGATAGAGCGTGCCGTTGCTCTTCTGCAGAAGCAGGGAGTGCACCGTCGCCGGCTGGCTGGGGATCGTAAAGTTCATGCTGCCCGGAGTGAACGTGTTGGTATCCGCCAGGATTGTTGTGAAATTGTGGAGGTATATCGCGGAAAGTTTCGCCACCTTACTCGTGTCGTAAAACCCTCCGTAATAGGTGCCCCCCTGGTTGTCGTACATCTCGTAAATGAACGTGTAGCTCCACCCGCGTATGTACGCGTCCATGTAGAGGTTGATGTAGAGCTTGCCTTGCTGGTCTTGGGTGAGCGCCCCGTCCACCACGGCTGTGGGCCAGCCTGTTTCCGTTGTGACCCTCGGCAACGTTTCCAGTTGGTTGGTCACGTAGCCGGTGTAGCCCTCCTTCCACGTGACGCCGTACTCGCCGTATAACCCGTCCACGCAGTTGGTTGTGAAAGTGGGTTCCTCGGCCCACCACGCGGCGTTATCCACCCAGTCCTTGCAATTGCCAGAGACGTAATTGTGTGGATTGGCATAATTGGCGTATTGCGTGCCGTCCGGCATGGCAATGCCCGACCCAATCGGAATAGCATTGAACTGCAGCCCAACGTCGTCAATCTCGGCGCCGCCCTCAGACACATTGAAGACCGGGTAATTGCTGAGAATGGCACTGTTCACGACATTGGAGAAGAGGTCCCGCTGATACTGCGCGACAGGCACCCACGAAAGGCTTCCGCCGCCGCTCACACCGTTGTAGGTAATCGTAAAATTATTGGGTTCGTTGGGCCCTTCTAGGGCCAACAACACGCGATTGCTCGCCAATGTGCCGCCACCGTTGATCTGCCAGCTCATGCTGCTGGAACTTGCACCGGTCAACAGGTCTACGCGAACACCGGTTGCTGCGTGTAGACTGACATACGGGGTCACATTGCCCGAGTTCAGCCCATCCCGGATGTTGCGAATTCCCGTATAGGTCAGTGAGTTGGTGTAGGTTGCCCACCCGAAACCCTGGGCGATGTGCGTGTTCACGCCCAGTGTGTTCAGAAAGGCATTGGCCGTCACTGCCGTCACCTGCCCGCTCGCCAACACCGGATTCAGCAAGGCCAGTGCCACCAATATGATCAAGCTTCCGGCGCGTAGAAGATTCGCACCAAGTGAATTCTGCATTTCATTCCTCGATTTCGACTGGCCTCATCTTGGAGGCGCCATGACTGTCCGCCGTGCACTCTACCTCTTGCCAATCTCTGCATAACCAGCGTTGCGCCCGCGTGACCGGCAAGAGTGACTGAGTCTTCTCTCGGTTTAATGGAAGGGAGCGCAGCCGGTGGTTGTCTCACCGAGTCGTGAACGCAGGCTTTTGTTGCTTGTTTAACCTGTTACCGTTCCGACTGCGCTCTTGTTTCCATGACCGTATCGCTACGGCAGCAACACCCGCACCCGATAGTATCGCGACGGCTTGTTGGTTGCCCCGCCGCTGTCCACCATGGTCGCCACCGCGCCCAGACCCGTGCCTCCACTGAGGATGTTGGTCTGGCCGGTGCTGGCGAAACTGTTCGTGTAGGTGCCGTTGGCCGTGCCGGTCGTGAACTCCAGCACGTTCGTGCGCGACGCGGGTCCGCCGTTGTATGTCGAGTCGCCGCTGGCGCCCAGATACGTCACTCGAATGTCCGCATTGTTGTTGGTCTTGGCGATGTTAATGACATGCAGATACGCCGCCGCATTGGTCGGGTTGAAGCCCGCCAGGAACTGATTGGTATTGCTCATGCCCTTGCCCAGCGGGTCGGCGTTGGGCGAGGAATTCAGTGGCGAGCCCGTAAAATAATGGCTTTGCCACGTGGCAAACGGATTCGATGACTGGCTGGTCACGTCCACGTTCACCACGCCGACTTCGCTGGTGGTATCGATGCTGTATTGATAGGCAGGATTTGGCGTCGTGCCGACCGCCAAGCCATTGTTCACCAGCGCGCCCGTGTAGGTGAACAATGGATAGATCCCCGTGCCAAACCCGCCGGAATTGGAGATATCCAGCGTGCCGGCTACGGTGAGGTTCCCGTTCACGATGGTTTCGTCGCTGGACGATCCCAGGGCATATTGCAGGACCGCGGAACTGCCGAGCACGACGTTACCGTCGATGGTAATCGTGCCGACGGACGCTCCGGAGCCGGGGGATAGCGTGCCCAGCACCGTGGTTGGCCCCACGATGGTGCCCGTGCCGGCCAGGACGCCGTTGTTGGTGACGACCAGGCCGTTGAAGAATTGATGCGTGCCGCCCAACATGGTGAATGTCGCCGCGCTGGTGCCGCCACTGCCGACGATGAACGCCACGCCGTTGCTGTACGTGGTATTCCCGCTCTTGAGCGTGCCGTCGCTAAAGTTGAACGTGTTGACAAAGTAGTTCGTCCCGTTGGGGAAGTAGACTGAGGAGGGTGGTGTGTTTGTCAGGATGGCGATGTAGTTTGTCATGATGAGGTTGTCCGCTTGCACCAGCCCGCCATTGCTGATCACCATCGAGCCTTGACCAATTCGGCCAATTTGCAACACGCCGGTGCCCCCGCTGGTCACATACAGGCTGCCGCCGTTGACGATCACCTGGTTATTGCTCAGGATGTTGCCGGCAAACGAAAGCCCGCCGGTGGACGAACTGCTATACAGGTTTTGGGCGAGCACCTGGCCGCTGTTTTGAACCACCAGGGCATCGTTGGTGATGCAGTGACTGCCAAATTGGCCTTCGGCGAGTAACCCGACGTGGATGGTCCCCGCCACATCCCACAGCGACCCCGGATCCGACACCACCGCCGAGTTGCCGTAGTTCATTCCGTTAGGCCCGTTGGCTGCCGTTACATCACCGATGGAGCAGTATAGCCCGCCGCCGAATCCACTGTACACATGACCGCCGCTGTTAATGGTCAAACCACAGTTTTCGGCGTTTGTTCCAACGGCGCTGCCGCTGCAGCCCACCCGCAGCACGCCGTAATTCGTGACCACGCCGTTGGCCACCACGGACATTTGATTGCTAAACGAGCCGTTGATGATCTTACCGCCGATGGTGACGGTGCCCCCCCACGCCCCCACTGTGATATCCGGGACCACGAGGTAAGCACCGTTCGTAACAATAAGCTGGTCATTGTGAGAATTCGACCCGAGCTGAAACCCTCCCGGCAGCGGTGTTTGTGGCACCACTGATTGGGAAGACGGTACCACCGCCTATCTGTGACAGATCGAGCGTCGAACCAGGGTCGGTTACCTCGACGAACTGGTTGGACAACGTGCTACCCTGTGAACCGTTGCCAATTGTCAACGGGTAAGCTATAGAAGGTGCAGGGCCCTGATAGAACTTCGCCCCGCCGCTCACGATCAGCGTGCCGTTGGTCTGGCTGGAACTAAGGTGACCGCCGAGTGCATTGGTGACAAGGGTGTTCGGTCCGCTGACGATCAGGGTGCCGTTCCACGTAAGGCTTCCCGACCCAGCACCGCCTCCTCCCGCCAGCACGTTCGTGCCACCGGGCAAAAGTCAACGTCGCAACAGCACCAATGGTGGCACTCGCGGTGAGAGTGCCCGGCGCATTGATGATCGAACCGTGGAGGATCTTAACACTCCCTCGTTGCGTTCTACCCCCAGCGGCATAAAGGAAGGATGACATTTGATTGTTGGTCACAATCACCCGGTCCGCAATCAGAAGGACTGGCTCGAGCACGGTGTTTCCGACAACCAGCGTGCCCGGTTGACCACCCGAGCCGCTCGGGTCGACGGCGCCGACGATCAACTGCGCGGTACCCGTCGAGTTGGTGACGGCAAACACGCCGCCCGGAGCAGCGAGGGTGGACTCCAATGTCACGGTGCCTGGGTTCGAGGCCGTGCCAATGACAAAACTGTCGGTGATCGTCAGGGTTTGACTATTGAGGTTGGAGAGGACGAGCGGATTCACCGAGGTGCCCTCGCTGCAAAACAGGTCCGAGATCAACGGGCTGTTGGCGTCAACGGTGACCGTATACCCGCCGTTGGTAATGGCCGCGATCTCGGTGCCGCCCTGACTGCCGGGATAGAAGCCGGCAACCGACCACGCTGTCGTGTTGGTCCAGTAAAAGCCGGCGTTGACGCTGTTGGTGTAATAGATTTGTGCGTGTACAGTGCTGCCTGCCAATAATGCAAGGCCCATTAGGGTTCTACTGATGAAAATCCCGATCTTGTTCATGTATCCCGATCTCCCTTAGCCGTCGTTTCAGTTCACTCGCTGTTGCGGAAGCCTAAAGCCTCATTCTACTGAAGGCAAATCTTAATAGAATTCAGAATGGAGTCAAGCACTTTTAGCAATACTCTATTCTTTATAGTATTCCCCGAATCTTGAGCCGAAGACAGGGGAAGCGCCTATCGTGCCGTGTTTCCCACCGTCCGCGTCGTTGGGAGCAGGATTGTGACGTTTCAGGAATATCATCGTCGTTTCGTCTACGCCAGCCGGGGATTGGTCAAGCAGACAAGCCATTGAGACTGCGCGGATTACGTATGCTCTTACAGTGGGCGTACGGCTTTTGTGCTCGACAAGCGCGGCTTGTATCGACAACCAGCCGGCCGTTTCAGGACCACCGCATAACAGCCGTTCGCCGCGTCTCACGCGCGTTGGAAGATGGGAGCGAGCGTGCCGGCCAGCGCCTGCAGCTCGGTGAGTTCCACACTGGCGAGCGCACGAGAATCAGAAGCCAAATCGCGGGCGAGCCGGAACAGCGATTCTTCGCCCGGTGGAATGGCGGCGGTGACTGGTTGCCCCAGCGTGAAGCGCACCGCCAGTTCGGCTTCGTGCCGGTCGGTCCACACCCTGCGGAATCAAGAACCCCATAAGCTGTCCGACACCGAATCGCTCCTAGCGCCGGGATTGACGAAACGCGGCCGCGCCTGACGCAGTAACTCCTTCGCGAAGCGACGGTGATGGTCCCGCAGCGGTTGTTCGCGGTTATCAGGAAACCGTTCCCTACTTTTTACCGTCTGGCACTTGCTGCCAATCCTCGGCAGGGTCAACCATGAGTTCTTCAGCCGCTCGCACTGGTGTATCTCCTTTCTGATTCGCGAGATACACCCTCTTCATTCTCGATTGCGCAAGACTGCTAACACCACCCGATCGAAGACCTGACCGAAAAAGTATTTGACACTCCCAGTCGATTTGAATATAAGGTGAACAGTGTATTATTTGTAGAATGGTAATGGGCCGTTCAAGCTTTCGACTGTTGTAGGTGCTAGAAGCCAGAAAATGAGCGCAAATTCCGATACCGTCAGCAACACCAAGTTCTCCGCATCAGCAATTCTCGCCGAGGGAAAACTGTCCCACACCAAGGCGCCGCTGCACGCCCGAGTTCGGGAGAGCTTGCGGGAGTTGGCGTTGCAGAACTTCGCCGATGGCGAGAAGTTTTTCAGCGAGCCGGTCCTGATCCGTCAACTGGGCGTTTCCCAGGGAACCATTCGGCGAGCTTTGAGCGATCTGGCCGACGAGGGCGTGTTGGTGCGGCGGGTACCGCAAGGGACGTTTGTCCGCAAGCCGGCCGCTAACAAGATGCAGATCGTTGTCTTCATGCCGCAGTGGGACTCCCCGTTCCTGATGTCGATTTTGGAAAAGCTCTCCGACCAGTGCCGCCAGCGGCGCCTCGCCTTGATGGTCCACCATACCCATCGCGGCGACAATATTCAGGAGGTGCTGCTGCAACTGCACGGCTCTCCGGCGACGGAACGGATCCTGCTGCTCGGCGAAACTCCGCGCGCAGCCCGGGAACTGTGTGGGGCGCTCTTTAAGCGCGGGTTTCGCGTTGTGAACGTGGATACGTTGCTGGACGGATGCGGCGACGCCTATGTGGGGGTGGACAACCGCCTCAGCGTCCGGCTGGCGTTGGATCACCTTACCGGCCTCGGCCATCAACGGATCGTTCTGTTGGTCAACGAACCGTACGAATCCGGCAACGTGCAGGTCAGCGTGGCCGCTTTCAAGACCGAGGTGCGGGAACGCGGCTTGAGCGAAGCGCAGGTGGTTGTCTGCGGCACGCAATTTTGGGAAGACGCTGGCGAAGCAGCCTACGCGAAGATGGATGTCATCATGGCCGAGGAGCCACGGCCGACGGCGATTCTGGCCGCATCCGATCTTGGGGCGTGGATGGTGTTGAAGTGGCTGCGGGCAAAGGCCATTCCGGTGCCGGCGGCGGTATCCGTGCTGGCTTTTGGCGACGGCCCGGCGAGCAGCCACATGCATCCGTCGCTGACGGCTGTCGCACAGCCAGTCGCCGCGATCACGCAGCAGGCGTTTGACCTGCTGACTCAGGAACCGACGCCACGCGGTCAGCACCTCTTGGCGCCCACGCTGGTCACGCGCCAAAGCACCGGCACGGCCCCACGCGAACCCATCGTCCCACCGGCGGCCCGCGCCGGCCAACAAGCGACGGAGATCCCGTTACGATTATCCATGTGAGTCAGCACAGCTTTACAAAGATCGAGTTCCTGGTGGTGATTGGCGTCAGGCGCGGTGCTCCCGCGGGTTATACGGTTATTTCTGCACCAATCCGCCAAGCCATCCAACACAACAAGACGATTGTCGATCAGTATCCAGTATGGGCTGAATTAAGAGGAGTAAACCGGCAATGAAATCACTAACTGCGAACCATGACATGCATCTGGAACAAGTCACAGACTGCAGCAGAACAAAACAGGCGGTGCCACCCGGAGAAACGAAGGCGAGCAAGCGTGGCTTTACCTTGATCGAACTGTTGGTCGTGATCGCGATCATCGGAATCCTGGCGGCAATGCTGCTGCCCGCGCTCAACAGTGCCCGCGATAAGGGCAAGGCGGCCACGTGTGTGAACAATCTTCATCAACTGGGCCTCATGATGATGATGTACGTGAATGACACGGGCACGTTCCCATATTGCTTTGGCGGAACCAGCCCTACCACGGCTGGGGATATTTCGAATGTATGGTGTGACGTGATCAACCATGGAGACGTGACGAACCGCATGGCCTTCCATTGCCCGAAAGATCCGGGCACGCTGGGAGTGTCGGACAGTGGTCCCAACGATAACCGAGCCGTCAGCTACGCTTACAACTGGATTGGCCTGAGCGGGCAGGGTCAGGGCCTTGTCACCCTCGCGCCGACCAGCGCCGTCGACCGGAACAGGTCTCCCACCCGAGCACGACGGTTCTCTTGGTGGATTGCGGCATCAGACCAACCCCGGTGCCGCCGATCGGTTATTTTTACTGCCGAACGGAGGGCGACATCAATAACGGTGTTCCATATCCGCGGCACCAAGGTTTCTGCAACGTGTGTTGGGTGGACGGCCATGTGAGTGCCGTCAAAGCGCCCGCGGGAACATACCAATCGCTTTATGATGCCGGAGCCTTGGGCAATACAGGGCTGAGCGGGAATCAGGCCAGCTTTGACTACTGGTTGCCGAATGAATGACGTGACCTCGTTTTTTCGAGCTGGTCAAGGTGTGATTTGGCGCGGTCGGATAGCGAGCTTGTCTTTCGCATCAATCTCGTTATCATTCTGATCAAGTTTATGTCAGCCAAGCGGTCCCCGAATGTCGTTGTCTTTCTCACCGACCAACAACGTTGGGACACGACCGGGGTGCATGGGAACCCTCTGGAGCTGACGCTGAACTTCGACCGGATGGCGACCCACGGTACTCATGTTGCTTATAGCTTCACCTGCCAGCCGCTGTGCGGTCCGGCGCGTTCGTGTTTGCAGACCGGGTTGTACGCCACGTTCAACCGGTTCGTGGCGCAACGAGATCCCGCTCGCGCCGCATCTGAAAACCTTGGCGCATCATTTCAAGAGGGGTGGGTACACGACCGGTTACATCGGAAAATGGCATTTGGCGGCACAGAACCCCGTCCCGGAAGCGGAACGAGGAGGGTATGACTTTTGGTTGGCCTCGAACATATTGGAGTTTACCTCCGAAGAGTATGACACGGTGCTGTACAACAACAATAACCAGGCAGTCAAACTGCCGGGCTACCGGGTGGACGCCCTGACGGACGCGGCGATCCGGTATGTCAACGTCCATCAACGCGAACCGTTCTTCCTCTTTCTCTCGTACATCGAGCCGCATTATCAAAACCAAGTTAATGACTATCCGCCACCCGACGGCTATCGGGAGCGGTACAGTGGCCGGTGGATTCCACCGGATCTGGCAGCGCTGGGCGGTTCAACGCACGCCCATCTCGGCGGTTACTACGGCATGGTCAAACGCCTCGACGAAGCGCTCGGCCGGGTCCTTGACGCGCTGAAAAGTTTGGCGCTCCTGGAGAACACCATCGTGTTGTTCACATCGGATCACGGGTGTCATTTCAAGACCCGCAACGACGAATACAAGCGGTCCTGTCATGACAGTTCCATCCGCGTCCCGACGGCGCTGTGCGGGCCGGGGTTCGATGGCGGCGGTCGCGTTCGGCAACTGGTGAGTTTGGTGGATCTGCCGCCGACGTTGCTCGCGGCGGCCGAATTGCCGGTGCCGGCGGAGATGCAAGGGCGTTCGATCCTTCCGTTGCTCGGCGGCCGGAAAGCGGAGTGGCCCGCGGAAGCATTCGTGCAAATCAGCGAGTCGCACATCGGTCGCTGCGTGCGCACGCGGCGTTGGAAGTACAGTGTCCGCGCTGCCGCCGGCGCCACACACGTTGCCGGCGGCGCGGACCGGTACGTGGAAGATTTCCTTTACGATCTGGAATATGATCCGCATGAACTGACCAACTTGATTGGCTTTGAATCACACCAGGAAGTGGCGGCCAACCTGCGTGAAAGGTTGCTCCGTCGCATGGCCGAGGTGGGCGAGACGATACCGGTGATTGAGTTGGCCCCCGCCAGGCCGAGCGGTCATCGGCGCGTATCGGGTGCCGTTTAGCCGTGTGGCGCGAAGGAGCCGGTAACTCGCGGTGAGAACTCAACCGAATATTCTGTTGCTGTTTTCCGACCAGCACAACGCCGGGACGCTCAGTTGCGCCGGCCATCCGGATGTGACCACGCCGCATCTGGATCGGCTGGCAGCGAGCGGGGTCCGGTTCAATCGCGCCTACTGTCAGGATGGAGTCTGCGTGGCCTCGCGGGCTTCGCTGTTCACGGGACAGTATCCGCGCGCGCTCGGCTGTCTGGACAATGGTGACCGCAGCGTCGCGATGGAGGAAGCCATCTCGCTCCCCAGGGTCTTGCAGACCTGTGGCTACCGGACCGCGGCGTTCGGGAAACGGCATCTCTACCTCGGCTGTGATGACGGATGGCACATCCGCGCCGGACACCAGATCGTCGAATCCCCCGACGACAACTATGTGGATTGGCTGCGGGCACAGGGGCAGATCGCCGCGTTCTCCCGGGACTGGGCGGCTGAGTTTGGCTGCGGACCCGACGGTACGCCGGAGCACGGGCAAGATATTCCCTTTGCACTGCTGTCGGCACGCGCATCGCAGTTGCCGGAAGATTGCACGATGGAAGCGTGGACAAAGCGGCGCACGATCGAGTTTCTCCGGACGCGCCGCCAAGGTGACCCGCCATTCTTCTGTTTTGCGTCGTTCTACCGGCCGCACCAGCCCTACACGCCACTTCCGCGCTACTTTGAGCGGTTCGACCGCCGACAGTGGGGGCGGGGGACCCGGCACGGCGATGTTCTCGCGATGCCCGCCAGCTTGCGGCAGCCAGTGGCGGAACTTCCGCCGGTATTTCAGGAGTGGCATGCCGGGACGAATCGGATTTGGCGCTTGGATCTCGCCCGGCAAGACGAGCAGCTCTATCGCGATGCCATTGCGGCGTATTACGCCCTGGTGATGGAAATCGATGACCACATCGGTGACATCTTGCGGGTTCTCGAGGAGACCGGACAACGGGAGAACACGATTGTGATCTACGCGTCCGACCATGGCGATTTCGTCGGCGCCCACGGGATGGTGGAGAAATGCTCCGTCGGGCACAACATCTACGAAGACACCTTGCGCGTGCCGCTGTTGATCTCGTGGCCGGGTCGGATTGCGCCCCGACGGACGCCGGATGATTTGGTGGAATTGGTCGATCTATTCCCCACGGTGATGGAGTTGTGCGGCGCACCGGCCGCGGCGGTGCCGGGGTTGCAGGGTGCGTCGCTGGCGCCGTATCTATTGCGCGACCAGCCGGTCGGCAAACCGTGGCTTGTCTCGGAGAACTGGTCGCAGACCACCGTGATCACACCACGCTACAAGTTGGGCGTCTGGAACGACGTGTCCCAATCCCGTCCCCAACAGGATTACCGCGCGTTCGGGCCAATGCTCTTCGACATGGCGACCGACCCGCTGGAGTTGCGAAACTGCTGGTCCGAGTTGCCAGAGGTTCGCGAACAATTGAGCCAATACCTCGAGGCGTGGCGGAAACGCCAGCCAGATGTGCCGGTACCTCCCGTGGCGCACGGCCCTGCCGTAAGTCAGATTGCCTGTTGGCGACTCGACGAAGTTCGACGCCGATGATTGCGTGGGGCCATAATCGAGTGTCCCGCGCTTGCCTTCGAGTTTCACCGGCCGGCGATTGTCCTTGAGGATGTTACAGCGCACCGCATTTTGGAACTGGCGGGACAGTTGAATGTACGCTGTGCCACGCGCGCCGTTACCAATCTCTTTTCTGGTAGACGACGGACCGGAGAACTCAAGGTCGGCACGTCTGTACACACGCCGACACAACGGAGAAGAACCATTCGGGGAACGATACCGCCCAATTTGCTCAATCGGGCAGGCTGTCGGTAGTGGAAGTTCAGCCACCCGCCGAGCCACTCTGCCGTCATCACCGGCCCTTCCTGCCGATCCAGGCGAATGTCGGGAAATGGAATCACATTCTCAATTCCCTGATGATTCAATTGCCGTCAATCATGCACATCAGGGAGCGAAAGTTGGTCGATGTAGCGCGTCTCGAAGTCGGGGTCGAGATTGAGCTCGACGACCGTGAGTTGACCGGCGAACCGGCCGAGTTCGTCCACGATCCCGCCGTCCAGCAATGCGAGGTAGGCGCCGGCCAGCGAACTGTTGCCGATGACCTGCACCTGGTCGTGGCGGAATCCCGGTAGCATGCCGCAGGCGATGGTGTTGGGGACGTTGAGATGCATGCCGAACCCGCCGGCCAAATACAGCGTCTTGATGCTTGCCGGCTCCAAGCCGACGCGCTCCAGCAAGGTCAGAATCCCCGCCGCAATCGCAGCTTTGGCTTGCAGTAAGTGCGCGATGTCCGCCTCGGTCACGAATACCTCTCGTGCCAGGCGCAGCCGGCCGTTGACCATGGCTGACGGCGAGCGGAAGCGCCCACGCTCGTTGAGCAGCCCAATGCGGCGACCTTCGGCCAGCAAATCGATATAACCGGAACCGCAGACGCCGATGGCCGCCTTGCGTCCGATGGTCTTTACGTGAACAGCAAACGGCTCGCGGTCAAGTCGGATGCGCTCGATCGCGCCCGGACTCGCCCGCATTCCACTGGTCAGGCCGGTACCCTCGAAGGCCGGCCCTGCGGCCGTCGCGCAACCGTGCAGCCGGCCGTCGTGCTTGAGGATGATCTCGCCGTTCGTGCCAACGTCCACAAGCAGGCTCGGCCCGTCGTCGTAGGCCAGACCGCTGGCCAACGCGCCGGCGCACAAGTCCGCGCCCACGTAGGCCGACATGCCGGGCAACAGATGCACGTCCACCACTCCAAGTTCCGGCAACTGAATCACGCGGTGCTCCAGAAACACCGGCGTGAATGGCACCGTGCCCATCGGTGTCGGATCGACACCGGCCAACAGGTGCAACATCGTGGTGTTACCGGCGACGATGATGCACTTCAATCGTTCCATCGCGCCGAGTTCCGCCAGTAACGGCACAATGGTTTCCTGCACGACGGCGGCCTGCAACCGCCCAACCATGGCGCGGTCGCTGGCGCATGAGTTGATGCGTGTCAGCACGTCGTCGCCGAAGTGCATCTGGCGGTTGAAGTCCGCGGCGCGGCCGATGGTCTTGCCGGTCGCAAGATCGACGAGCAGGGCGGCGACCGTGGTTGTGCCGATGTCGAGCGCCACGCCGAGACCATCACACACCAGCGGGTCGTGCGCCTGCGGGATGTTAATACGAAAATCGATGACCGCTTGCGGCCGGTGGCGCCACCAGCGAGCGCGCGGATATGCGCACCAATGCATTCCGGCAATCGGCGACCCGCGTTTCACAGCCGCGGACCTGGGTCGCGCGCCCGGCGACGTTAACCAGTTCGACCAAACAGCCGTCGCACAGGCCACGTTCGGCGCAGCGGGTGTTCAGCGGGAGAGAGTGACGCCGCAGCCACTCCGTCAACCGCAACTCCGGGTCGGCGCGGGAGACCCTCAGGGAGCGGCGGCCTTTGCTGGATTCGACAATCAGCTCAGTGCGCGGCATCGGTCTCCGGTTTCACCGCCTCGATCACGCGCGCATCGGCGGTCAGGCGGAAGGTCTGGCCGGGCGCGAGCACGAGGAATCGGTCGTCGTCCCACGGTCCGCTCAACAAGGCGCGCAACAGCGCCGGGTCGCCGCGTTGGTGGTGGCACTCCCAGCCCAGCCAGGCGGCGCAGCGCTGGGTGTACGCCAGTTGCTGCTCGACGTCGCCCACGCCAAGCTCCACGAATGCGGCGTTGTTGTAAGTCTTGAACCAGTGCTGTTCGCTTTCCATGAGGTAGTCGGCGTTGTCTTCGCCGTATTTCTCAACGTATTCGCGGCGGAGTTTCTCGTAACGCTCCTGACCGGGCATCAGGGATGTTTGTTCCAGCCGACGCTGTACCAGTACGTGCCGGGGTTCTGGCGGACGTACTCGGCGTAGTGTTCGTTGCTGCCGAGCAGAAGCGTGATGCAATCATGCGCGCGGGCCATGACCAGCCGGCAGCGCTTCGTGGTGACGCCTTCGGTGCCCCGCGAACAGAGACCGTACCCGAGCACAATCACCTCGGTTTCGGGGTGTGCCGCTTCGATGTTGTCGATGGCTTCCTGCAACTTCGAGCGCAACCGCGAGGGTTCGTTGTGCAGGCCTTGTTCGAGTTTGCTGATCGTGACAATGTTGGTGAGATCGCGCCTGAAGTGTTCGATCTCCGCTTCAAGCACGGCACAGGTGATGACAGCAACCCGAGGGGCGTTCATGAAAACCCCGGTCAGTCTACACGCCGCTGGCCGTGCCGTCAACGAGCGGCAAATTTCTGGCGGAATTGTCGGGGCGACTGGCCGGTTACTTGTTTGAAACGGCGCGAGAAATAAAACGCGTCGCAGAACCCGAGCACCTCGGCGATTTGTTTGTCGCTGATCTGGCCGCGTTGCATCAACTCGCACGCCCGGTCGATCAGTCGCGCCGTCCGGTATCGCGCCGGCGGCTGGCCGACGACGCGCGTGAATCGCTTCCGAAGACTTTCGTAACTCATGCCGAGTTGTGCCGCCAGGGCGCCGAGGTTGACGACACGTTCCAGGTCAGCTTCGAGCAACGCGCACGCGCGCGCCGCCCACTGGAGATCACCGGGACCCGCGACGTTGCCGGTGCCGGTCAGGATTTCGGCCAGCAGTTGCTGGAGACGGCAAACCTCCACCAACGGGGGCGCGAAGCCTGGTTGCCGCGGCGCGCTGAGGATTCCTTCAAGTTTCTTCAGCCAGGCGTCGATGGGTTCGAGGTGGCGGACCGGCTGGCGCGGATCGAGCAGGCCGTGTGTCTGCCAGAGGTCGAAGACCGGGCCATCGAAGCAAAGATAAAACTCCGTCCAGTGTTCGCCGCGACCGGGTCCGTAGGCGTGACCGAGTTTTGGGAAAATGAACATCAGGTCGCCGGGGCCGATGGCTTGATCGTTGCTGTTGGTGTCGCGATACCGGCCGCTGCCGTCGAGCAGGTAGACGAGCGCGTACTGGCCATACCGGCGAAAGGGGGCGACACCGGCACTGTGGCGGATGAACCCCGCCAGCGTCACGCGACCGAGCGCCGAGCTGGTGGCGTTGCGAAAGACAACCTGTGACTGCACGGATTTCATGCCGGGCGGAGGATACCACCGCGCACAAGTTTTTGTCCAAACCATCCATTCCCGCCAGCCCGCGCCGCGCGTAGACTGCCCCCATGAGCGTGAACACGACGGCACCACTGACATCGTTGGGCAAGGAACTGGAGCTATCTCCCGAGGCTTTTGGCGAGTTGCGCCGCTCGGACGATGTCGCCGGTGATGGCGCGGCGTTGCAGGCGCGAATGAGCGAGGACGGATACCTTTTCCTGCCGGGACTGCTGGACGTAGAAGGGATACGCGCGGCGCGCCAGCACGTCGTCGGCCGGTTGGCTGAAGGCGGGTTGCTGGATGAACAGTTTCCACACGACGCGACCGTCACGAAACCGGGAACCACGGGGCTGCGGGCACCGGAGAAACTCGTGATGCAAAACGCGGCGTTGCGCGAGGTCTTGTACGCAGGGCCGATGATGGCGTTGTACGAACGTCTCCTCGGCGGCGCCGTGCGGCACTACGATTTTACGTGGTTCCGCTGTGTTCGCGGCGGCGGTTCCGGCACGTATCCGCACTGCGATATCGTGTACATGGGACGCGGGACGTTCAACCTCTACACGTCGTGGACGCCGATCGGCGACATCCCGGTCGGCTTGGGCGGGTTGATGATCCTCGAAGGCTCGCACCGTCAGGGCGCGAAACTTCGCCACTACCTCGAGCGCGATGTGGACGAGTATTGCACGAACCACCCCGATGGCGACGATATTGCGGCCGGCCGCAAACAATGGCAGGACTGGGACGGGCGCTTGTCATCCGACCCGGTCAAATTACGCGAGAAGTTGGGTGGGCGGTGGCTGACGACCGATTTCCAGATGGGCGATGTGCTCGTGTTCGGTATGGCAACGGTGCATGCCAGTTTGGACAATCAGACCAACCGATTCCGTCTTTCGTCTGATTCCCGGTATCAACTTGCGAGCGAGCCAGTGGATGATCGTTGGGTCGGCGAGAAGCCGGTCGGGCACGGTCCCGCCGGCAAGCGTGGCAAGATATGCTGACGCCCCGCGAAAACTTTCTGCGGATGGTTCGACGGCAGGAGCCGGCCTGGTTGCCCTTGGGCCTACCGGTCACGCCGCCGGTCGCCGATCTCATCGAGAAGAAGACCGGGACGCGGGATGTCGTCGCCGCATTCAGCACGGATTTTCGCAGCACGTGGGTCGAGCCGAAACAAGACCGGGCGATCTGGCGGGCCGCGCACGCGGCCATCGGGTTTTCGGCCCCGCCCACAGCCGAGATTGGCAGCTACGGCGTGACGCACGATGTGCCGGCGCGTGAAACACTCGGAGCTGGCTATCACTTCCGCGAAATGCTGCATCCGCTCTCGGTTGTCACCGACGTCGCGCAACTGAAGCAGTTGCCGTGGCCCGATATGGCTGACCCACATCATTATGATTCACTGGCCGAAGAAGTGGCGCGCTGCCACGCCGAAGGCCGCGTGTTCGTCGGTGGGCGCGAATGCACCCTCTTCGAGGATGCGTGGTACGTGCGCGGGATGGACTACCTCTTCAGTGATCTCATCGAAGGCAACGGCATTGGCGACTGGTTGCTGGATTGGTTCACAGAACGCTCGGTCCACGTCGTGACCGCGTACGCCAACGCCGGCGTGGACGTCATCGCGCTGGGCGACGACGTTGGTACGCAACGCGGGATGATGATTTCCGTCGATTTCTGGCGCGAACACCTGCGCCCCCGGCTGCAACGCGTTATCGACGCCATTCGCGCGGCGCAACACGAGAAAATCTGGATCCGCTATCACTCCGACGGCGACATCCGCGACGTCGTGCCGGACCTGATCGAGGTCGGTGTCGACATTCTCAACCCGGTCCAGCCGGAATGCATGCCACCCGCTGAAGTCATACCAACGTACCAGCGCCAGCTCGGCTTCTGGGGCATCGTCGGCACCCAAACCACGATGCCGTTCGGTTCGCCCGACGCCGTCCGTCAGGTCGTCGCCGACTGCGCCGGCTGGGCGCGGGGCGGTGCGGCGATTGTCGTCGCCCCGACGCACGTGCTCGAACCGGACGTGCCGTGGGAGAACATCGTCGCGCTGGTCGAAGCCGTGCGGGCGACTCGACTCTAGCCGCGTCCCGCTGGCCGCGTTTCACGGTCTTCCCAGTGCCACGCACGTCGCTCGCACGTGTTCCGGCGTGGTGCCGCAGCAACCGCCGATGAACGTCGCGCCGGCATCTCGCAGGGCTGCTGTTTGCCGTGCAAACTCTGACGGTGAGGTTTTCCAAACGGGCTTCCCGGCAACCAGTTCCGGTATGCCCGCATTCGGTTTCACCCACAATGGCAGCGTAGTCGCGGCGCGGAGTTGCCGGGTAATCGGGATGAGTTCGGCGATGCCGTTCCCGCAGTTGGAACCGATCGCATCGGCGCCAGCAGCGGTCAGTTCCCGGGCCGCCTGTTCGGGTGAGACCCCCATCATCGTGCGCCCGCCAGTGTCGAACGTCATGCAGACGACGACCGGGCAAGCCGGTCTCCTTGGCGGCTTCCAATGCGAGCCGGGCTTCCTCAAGTTCGGCCATCGTCTCCACGACAATGCCGTCGGCACCGCCGTCGCATAGCGCGCGCGCTTGTTCGGCAAACGCCGCGCGGAGTTCGTCGGGGCCGATTTCTTCGGCCACAACCATCTTGCCGGTCGGACCGATGGACGCAAACACGAAAGCGTTGTGGCCGGCGGCGCGCTTGGAGATCTGTGCGCCGGCCCGGTTGATCTCTGCAGTGCGGTCAGCCAGACCGTATTCAGCGAGACGTACACGGCTGGCGCCAAAAGTATTTGTAAGGATGACCTGGCTGCCGGCGTCGACGTAGGCGCGGGCGACTTCTTCGATTTGGGCGGCGTGGGTGAGGTTCCACGCGTCCGGGCACTGTCCGACATCGAGACCACGGGCGAACAGTTGCGTCCCCCACGCACCGTCGGCGACGACGGGCACCTCAGCCGAGAGCTTTTCCATCAACGCATTCACGTCGTCGTTTCCAATCTTCGCAACCCCGCCGCCATTCAGACAGGTCGTTTCCGACGGATCCGGGACGCGGTCGCGTGCCCAAAGTTCATGGTCTGTCGTTGCGCCTGCCAGTCACAAACGTCTTCCAAGTTGGCGACCGCTTGTCGGGTAAATGGCAAAGTGTGGAGGTAATCCGGCGGGCCGAATTCCGGAGTCAACGTGCTGGTGTCCATTCCGCGCTCGCGTTGCGCCCGCCAGATGAGCCGCCACCAATCTTCGTGGGCTGCCAGCGCACCGGCGTATTCCGGTGCGCGGGGATCGGACACTTGCGGTCCCTGGGGGTACCCGACACGGGCGTGCACGTGCCATGCCCGTTCCGCGCACAACGCGATCACGCGACGCTGGTCTTCGAGCAACCGCTCACACACGCAAACCCAGTGGCTAAAGTCGCAGCACAGCTTGAGGTCTGGAAACTCTTCCACCAGCCGTCGGGTCTGGAGCGGGTGGAATAGCAGGCGGCTCCGATGCGTCTCGTGGGCCACGGGGCAGCGGATATCGCGCTCAACGCGCAACACCTCGGAGAAATAGGCGCTCGCCTCGGAGTCCGACCACGTGTCACTGCCACTGTGAGTGTTGATCACAACGGGTTGCCAGGTTGACGCCGCACGTACTTGCTGTCGAAACGACGTGATGTGTTCACGGACGGTCGCGCCGCGGGTGACGATCTGAGCGATGAACTGAAAGCCATGCCCGGCCCAGTAAACGGCGAAAACGGCCGGCTTCCGCCGCTCGTGGCAGGACAGCTTCGATGCCGGCATAGCCACGCGATTGGAAACGCGGGAAAGATTGTTCCCACGAATCACTCACGCCCCAAAGGTGACGGAAGACCTGCAGCCTCATGCCGACCCGTAGTCTGCCGGAACAAACTTGATTTTGTCAATCTGAGCCATCATTTGGATAATGAACTCGCTCTCGCTCATCGGCAATGCACATGCTGCTGGCCGTTCACGGGCTCGCTACGGCCAGTGCGAACGACTACCTCCGCTTCATGAACGGTCGAATTCCTCCGGCTTGTGTCCGCGAGCGTAGTCGAACATGGCGCGCAGATTCTCCGGTGGAGTCAACGGCGAGATTTCGCACCCGGCGCCAACGATGTGGTATCTCCCGCACGTCTCGTGACAGCGTCGACAAGCATCATAAACCTGGTCGGGGGTACCCTGAAACAAGTCGGTGATCGTGGACACATTCCCGGCGATGACGCGATCGGGGCCGAGGGTGGCACGCACCTCGCGGAGGTTGGCCGGGAAATCGATTTCGTAGATGTCAACCGGCAACTCGCGCATCTTTTGGGTCAACGCATCCACGCGGCCGCACATATGCAGTCGGCGGATGACCCACGGATACCGCTCTTTGAGATGGCTGAGGACCCGGTACTGGACCGGCCACAAGAACTCGGCGTACAACTCGGGGCCAATCATACTCGCGGCGGCGTCGCTCATCCCGATCGTGTCGGCGCCCGCCTCGATCTGCGCCGGGGCGTAGCGGATGGCGACCTCGGCCGTGAAGTCAAGCAGGCCTCGCACGAATACGGGGTCGTCAACGAAATCCATCATGATGTTATTCAGACCACGTAGTTCGGCCGCCAGCGCCAACGGACCTTCGATCCACCCGACGATGGAGATATCCCGTCCAGCCTGCCGGCGCATAGACTCGATACTCCTGACACGGTCGTGCATGCGGCCGCCGCCGAGCGGGTCGGGCAGATTGAACCTCTTCAGGAGAGACTTGTCTGCCAGCGCCGCCCGAGCCTCGTTAATAACGGGACCCTGATCGACGAACCAATCCACACTGCCGTCGCCGGCGATATCGATGACCTCGCGCGCGGGATCGGAACAGGTCAACAGGCAATCGATGCCAAAATCCTCCGCCAACTTGAGTTGCGCCTCGGCCATCTTCATCCCGTCACGCGTATAATCGGCAAACGGAATGCCCGCATAGCGAGCTGCGAACATCATCGCCATCGGTTGAGCCGCCAAGTGGTCCACCACTTCGCCGCGTAAGATTCCCTGTACACGCTCCTTGGATGTCATAATGGTCAGAGGCCGTAATCCGTCGCGACGAATTTGCTGGTGTCCACGACGGCCATCATCTGGTCGATAAACTGATCTTCCTTCTCGGGCAGATTCTCGACCGCGTCCTGAATCGTATCCAGCCATGGCACCTCGCGCTCCGGTATCTTCAGCGCACCGGCGACGTGTCCGTCCCGGAGCAACGACACGGCCTTGAGAGCCACGGCCTTGCCAGCATCGTAAGCGTTGCGTGCCGTGACGATGGTATGGGCAATGGCAACGGAGTTCTCGGGCGTCAGAATGTAAGCTTGCGGATCAAGCGCGGCATCGGAGTCGATCATCCATTTGCGGTAAAGCAGGGCGGCATCGCGTCCATCAGCCAGTGCCGCGTTCATCAACCGGCAGTCGTAGATGAGTTGCTCGACATAGCAGGTCGGGGCCATGCCGCCGAGGAGCTTGATGTTCTGGACGCTCTCGTTGCTCCATGTGTCGCACGTGGCGGCAGCGATGTTGCCCAGCGGTGACAAATGCGCGCACGCCGCCGTCTTGCCTTCCATCGCCATCGGGAAGCCGGTAATCGCCTTGAGAATCGGATTCTCGTACGCGCAGTCCTTGCCCGGGCCAACGGCAACCACACTCGAACGCGACGAGGGAACGCACGGCGGTGATAGCGCGGACGACTGCGGCGAACGTGCGAGGGATCATCTTCTGTTCGGCCAGTACCATCGCCGTATTGCCGAAACCGCAGGCGGAGTCACCGGCGCAATGGACGCCGTGTTTGCCGGCAATCCGGTCGAGTTCCGTCCAGAGGAAACGCATGTCGCGCACGCCCATGACGCAGAGTGCGAAGATGACCTGGCTGATGTCCCCCATCGTGAGGGCCTCGTCGTTGACTTCCTTGCCGCCGACCGACTCGATGCTGAGGAGTTCGGCGCCCGCCGCGGCGCTGCCTTCAAACGTCTCCAGCATGCCATCCCACAGCTTGCCGGACCGCATGCGCGGTGGGCGCTCCATCTCGCGCGTGTCGTTGGGCGTCATGCGCAGCACGCTCTTGAGGCCGTGCTTGTCGCGGGCGTGCTCCATGCCGTCGAGGAGAATCTTCGCCAACTCGATGCCCCAGGCCGGGTTCTCGGTCATCGGCGGCAAGGTCTCGAACTCGACCACGAGTCCGGGCGCTTCCAGTTCCGCCGCGCGCTGGGTCGCCCCAGCAATGATGTCGCGGTAATGCCGGCGCACGTCCGGCATCGTCTGCTCGTTGACGAACATGGGGGGCAAGGTGAAATTGAGTTCGGGATAGACGAGACCGCCGCCGATGGTCAAGCCGTGCCGGGTGGTCAGCGGTTTCGGCGCGACGCCGAAACGCAGTTCCGTGGGATCGGTGATGGCGACGTCGCGATACGTATTCATGCCGCCAATAATTGCCGGGCAACGTCCACTGCGCTGGCGGCATCCGGCGCATAACCGTCGGCGCCGATTTCCCTGGCGAAATCCTGCGTGATCGGCGCGCCACCAATGACCACCTTCACCGCATTCAGGCCCGCCGCGCGGAGGGTGGCAATCGTCGTTTTCATGGCCGGCATCGTCGTCGTCAACAATGCCGACAGGCCGACGAGTTGCGCGTTGTGTTCCTTGGCAGCGGCGACGAATTTCTCCGGAGAGACGTTGGTGCCGAGATCAACGACACCAAAGCCCGCGCCTTTCCACATCATGGCGACGAGATTCTTGCCGATGTCGTGCAGGTCGCCCTGGACGGTGCCGATGACAGTGGTAAATCTCGGCTTGATCCCCGCTTGTGCGAGCAGCGGCTCCAGCAAGGCCATCGCCTCCTTCATCGCGCGGGCAGCGATGAGCATCTCCGGCACAAAGATCTGGTTGTGCTTGAATTTCTCGCCGACTATGGCCATACCGGGCACGAGACCTTTCTCGACGATGTCCAGCGGCGCCATGCCGGAGTCGAGCAATACCTGAGTCAGTCGCTTGGCTTCGTTGCGGTTTCCCTTTTCGACGGCGGCAGTCAGTTGTTGCAAGTCACTCATGACGTTCTCCCCTTAGGCCGTGGCCGGTACGGACATGGTTTGTCGGTGCGTGGCCAGCGCGATCGCGCCGACGAACGCGAGCATGAATCCCCAATCCCCAATCAGCGTCCCGCGCAGGAACGGCAGCCCAGCAGCATAGCAGGCGGTTAAACCGGCAAGCGTTTTGGGGTACGGCTCGTTGCCGAGACTCAGGCCGAACAGCCACACGCCGAAATTGCTGATCAGGAAAAATACAAATGGCGTGGCCAGGGCCAAGCCGAGCTTCACCCACTGCCGTTGCGAACGCGCCCACAAACCGGCGGCGCCGATCAACACGAAGGCGCCATAGTCAAACGCCCGCGGCCAGTAAAGAATCGGGTACCCCATGCGTGCGTTCAATACCAAGTCGGTCAGCGCGAGCGCGACCAGTGGTACCCAGAGGGCGTAACGACGACCAAGGCACATGCCGCCCATAAAAGCGATCGCGCCTAGCGGGGCAGCATTATACGGATGCGGCAACAGCCGGTAGACGGCGGCTACCAAAGTCATGACGATTGCCAAACTCATGTCGGTTCCTCTTGGTTGATTTACTCTGGTTGACCTCTTGATCGCGATGTGAAAGGGCGGATTCTCTTGCAAACTGCTGCTAACCATAGTGAATCTGCGGCGAGTTGACAATACCTTGAACTTGCGGAAACATGTCTATTATTGATATCTACGAATAATGGCTCGACAATGGACTTACTCTTGGGAATCGCACGGTATTGCTGCCTATCCACAGGGGGCAACCTTTGGCCCGCGGTTACTGCATGACTTCGAGTTCCTGTGGATCATCGACGGTAGCGCACTGGCTCACTTCGACGAGCAATTGATCGACGCTTCGCCGGACACAGTACTGTTGGCGCGCCCCGGTATGACCCAGCGGTTTGATTGGGACGCGCACAAACGAACCATCCACGCTTATTTTCATTTCAGCTTCGACTACTCCGACTGGCCGCCACTGAGCCAATGGCCGATCACTCGTAGCTTGGCGGCAGAGGATGTCCTGCGTCCCCTGTTCCGCTACGTCATTAGCCTCGCCCAAACTCCAGATGAGTCCACTACACCCTTGCTGGAATCGGCCGTGGGCCTGATGTTGAGAAGTTTTTTGGCCGGTCGAACTGCCGTTGCGCTGGAACCTCACGAGAACCTGCCGCCTGCAGTGCAACTCGCGCTGGCCGCAATTCGCCGCGCGCTCGCGCAAGACCCGCCGGCACCCTTGGCCCTGGCGGACCTGGCGCGGGCCGCGCATGTGACACCCGAGCATCTGTGCCGGCTGTTCCGCCGGCACCTCAACCTCGGTCCGCTGGAATGCGCCGGCTTGGCGCGATTGGAGCGCGCTGCCGCGCTGTTGGTGCGCACCAACCTGCCCATCAAACAGATCGCCGATGTGACCGGCTTTGTTTCGCCATATCACTTCTCGAACAAGTTTCGCAAAACCTATGGCTTCTCGCCGCGCGATTACCGGATAGCAATGCAGGCAGGCTTCTTCATCGCCAAGAATCCGGTAATTCAAGACCTGCAGTTTCCAGTCTTCAACAAGATGTGAGCAACTCCTTCCCGCAGCAGGACACGAACCATACCCGGTGGCGAAAGGCTGGCAGGATCCAATACTGGTGAGAGCTGGAGGCTGCAATCATGAGACAGATGGTGACTGGCAAAGGGGTGGGTGGCTCTTGGGCAGTTACGATCTTCGGCTGCTGGGCCGAACATGGCGGCTCAAGCGCAATCTGGCTGCGCTATTGCTGCAACCGCACGCAATAGTAGCGGGACGGGCTATTGGTCGCGCCAACCCAATCGACGTAATTGGTTGTGGTGTGGCCACTACCGGCATTGATGATATACGGACTCACGTCAATAAAATTGGTCGCATACGAACTATCCGAGAGTCCTGTGGCGGCTTGCACTACGTTGGTGTGTCCGCCAGCCGTTTGCCAGGTCACGACCCGCCCAAGTGGATATTTCACTTGTTTTTAACATTGAAGCAGATTGTTGTTGACTTTATCTCTATTCTGTTAAGAATAGGCACGTTTGGGAAGTGATACCTTCAACGGGACGAAAGCGAGTACAACGAAAGGTGAGGGGAGAACACATGCACGCGAGTAAATTTTTCAAAGGCACCATCATCGGTATTGCAGTATTGGCCGGCAGTATCAATCTAGCCCGCGCGCAAGCCGACTACACGAACACGGCTTGGACGGGCTTCTTCTGGACCAACGCCACGCAGTGGGCGGATGGCTATTCGGATGGCTATTATCCGGGCGCCCAAGCCGCCGGGGTGTATGAAGCGGCCGTCATTACCAACGGCGGCCAGGTGGTTAGGGTCGATGCGAACAATCCGTTGATCTCGGATCTGATTATCGACGGGACCGCCGCCAGCATGGCGAGCGCAGTGACACTGACCAACATCAACCAGACGCTCACAATGACCAACAGTTTGGTCGTTGGCGACATCGCGGGCGGTGCGACCGGGGGTAACCTGGCATTGAACGGCTCTGGGGGCAGCGTGTTCGCCGTCACCAACGCGATGGGCACGGCGACGGTGGTCATCGGCTCAGACGGCTCGCTGATAGTCGGGAACGTTTCCGCCGCGAGCACGGCCACCCTGATTGCGGATCAAATAATCGCGACCAACAGCACGTCAACCTTTCTCTTCGGTGCTGGTACACAACGCGGGACGGTGGAGATCCTCAAGGGTTCGGACATCATTGGGCAGGCTGGCAAGGGGGCTGTCATCGGTGCCGTTACTACGCAGGGCGCGGCGCCTCTGTTGTGGTATGCCGGTGGCACGAACCTGCTGACAGGCACAGGGAGTATGACGGTCAACGGGTCGCTGCTCGTGAGTGGACCGGGCACTGTTGTTAACGCTTCGATATCGAAGTTGGTTTCTGTGCAAAATAACACCGCGTTCACTGTGTCGGGCGGAGCGAACTTTACCTTGAGCTCACCAACGAACATGCTGTGGGGCTCTATCAGTTCAGGCGTGGTGTACACGAATGAAATCATTACGGTAACAGGGCCCGGTTGACGCTCAACTTGACGAATCTTCCCTACACTGTCGCCTACAGCACGGGAGGCGGCTACTACGCGGGAGGGCTCCGGATTGGGTCAAGCAGTTATAACGACGCGATCATCGTCTCGAACGGCGCTTACCTGCTGAGCTCCGAGATCGCGCTCGGTGATTGGGGTGGACTGACCACAGGCGCGAGCTCGAACAATAACATGTATGTGGTTGCCGGCGGTGTTGTCACGAATTACGGAGTGATCCGGGTGGGCAATGCGAGCGCTCAAACCTCAGGGAAAAACGGCTTGAACTCCTCGTTGATGATTAGCAGCGGCGGCCAAGTGTACAGCGGTCAAGGCACAATCGGCGATCAATCGCTTTACCAAACCAGCGTGTCGGGAACGACCATCGTGGGAACGAACTATGGCAACTCGGCAGTGGTGTCCGGTGCCGGGTCGGTGTGGAACGTGTCCTCGAACATCAGTGTCGGAATTATGAACGCGTCCAACGCGGGTCTGAACAGCAACAATGTGCTGACGGTTCAGAACGGCGCCACGGTGACAGCCGGGGCCTTGTACGTCTCCACCACCAGCAGCCATTTGGCGTCGTCGGTTGCCAGCGAGGTCTTCAGCAATAACCGGGTCGTCGTCAATGGCGGCAATCTGTTCGTGACCAATGCGGCCGGGAATGCCAATACGATTATCGGCGAAGTTGGTCAAGGCTCGCTGGTGATCAGCAATGGCGGGTTCATGCAAGCCAACAATCTGGTGGTGACGAACTATGGCGTCAACGTCAACACACTCACTCTCAGCAACCTTGGGCAGTTGAATGCCGGGACCATGACGCTGAACGGTGTGATGACGATCGACAACACGGGGGATTTCGTGAATGTGGTTGGGCAGTTGAACCTCACCGGCGCCACGCTCAACTTTAGTAACCTCGGCACGTTGACGGAGAGCGTGTACGTGTTTGGCCAAGACGGCACCTTGGCGGCGGCCCCGGCCACTGTAAACAATGTGCCTGCCGGGTGATACCTTCGATAGCACCTACAATGGCGACCAGTTGGCGTTGATCCCGGAACCGTCGGTGCTGGCTCTGGTCGGGACCGGGCTGCTTGGGTGGCGGTACTATTGCGGCGGCGGCGGAAGTAAGTTCATAGCCGAAGATTCGCGGCGCGCCCTTGGTCTGACCGGCCAAGGGCGCGTTGATTCCGGCAGTAGCCGAGTAAGGTTGTGCGCAAGGAGACGTTCACTGACAACGGTTGACAATATAGCCAGTTGGCGCGGCCAGACGCGATTTGAACAACAATTGCGCAAAGGCCGGGCCGTCATCCGATGACTCTGGGCAAGATTGGTTAATTCAACTCCAGGCGGAAGGATTGCTCTTCCGGGGCGTGCAGTTATTCCAGTGCGCGTTTGGGCCAGCGGCAAGAAACCCCGTCTGTGTCGAGGCTGGGAAAATGGCGTAAACACCGCCACAGAATGACGGTTCAAACGAATGTCACAAATGCGTTGCGTTCGCATGAATAATCTCCTTTTCCCCTGCCCCAAAGAGCCCAGAGGGATGATCACGATGGGAGTGAGCACAATCATGGAGAACCGCCAGATGCTCCTGCTCGCCTTTGGGACATGCAGGGCCAATGCCGTCGCGGAGACGGCGGGACTGACGCGCAAGCCTTATTACGAGTGGACCTGGCAACAAACGCCAGCTTGATAGGAATTCTCAAGGCATCGTGCATTGGATTCGACATAGCGCCGCGAAGTTGCGTCACCTCATCTGGGGACAGTTGGCGAAACGCTCACCGAGCGAGAATGCGTTCTTGTTAGTACTGCCGGTCGTGGGGTTGGTAGTGGGCTTGACGTTGGTGGGCATCGCCCATCTACTGGCGTTTCTGCAAAAACTATTCTGGGGAAGCGGCACGTACCTGCTGGATGCCGCGGAATCCAATCCATGGCCGTTGCGGATCGTGATACCATTGATGGGGGGAGTGCTGGTCGGGGTGATCGGCTGGCTGTTTCGAGTGCAAACACGTGGCGCAGGCACCGGACGGATTATCCAAGCGATCCGGTTGAAAGGCGGCCAACTCTCGTTGGGGGAGACGCTGCGTTGGCTCCTGGCGGCGTTGGCGACGATTGGGACCGGCGGTTTGCTCGGTCGCGAAGGTCCGATGATGCGGGTGGCTGGCGCCATCGGTTCCCGAGTGGGTCGGCAATTCCGGTCGACGCCGGAACAGTTGCGCACGTTGGTCTGCGCCGCCGCGGCGTCAGCATTGGCGGCCGTCTATAACGCGCCGATCGGCGGTTCGCTGTTCGCCCTGGAAGTGCTGATGGGCAATTTCGCGCTGGACGTGTTTGGGCCGGTCGTCGTGGCTTCCGTGCTTTCGACGCTGGTCTTTCGGGGCGCGATGGGCAATCTGCCGCGATTCGTGGTTCCGCAATACGCCCTGGTCTCGGGTTGGGAATTACCGGCTTACCTCGTCTTGGGAGTTATCGGTGGCGGCGTGTCGCTGGTGTTCGGCAAGGTGCTGTTCGCCACCGAGGATGCGTTTGAGAAACTTCCCGGCCCGCGCTGGATCAAGCCGGTCTTGGGCTTCGGGTTGCTGGGCGTGTTGGGGTGCTTCCTGCCGCATGTGTTTGGCAATGGCTACGACGCGGTGAACCAGGCGTTGCACGAGCAACTGCCGCTGGTGCTGTTGCTGGTGCTGCTGCCGGCAAAGATCCTCGCCACCTCGCTGACCTTCGGCTCCGGCGGGGCCGGTGGTTTGTTCATGCCGACATTGATGGTTGGAGCGCTGGTCGGCGGCGCGTTCGGGCACGGCGTCCACACATTGTTTCCGGTTCACACAGCAGGCTCGGGAGCCTACGCGCTGGTGGGCATGGGCGCGATTGTGGCCGGCACGACTCACGCGCCCATCACCGCGATTATGATGATCTTCGAGCAAACCAATTCCTACCAGATTGTGCTGCCATTGATGTTCGTGTGCGTGGTGAGCCATTTCACGGCACGGTTGTTGGGAGGCCGGTCGCTGCATGAGGCGGGGTTGGCGCGGCAGGGCGTAACGCTGCCTCGCGGTCCGGAAGAAAGCGTGATGCAGACGATGCGTGTGTCTTCCGTGATGCACGAGGAAGTGCAAGCCGTGAATCACTCCCTTCCGTTCGTCACGGTTGTGGAGCGATTCCTGAACGAGCCATACAACAACCTCTACGTGGTCGACAGCACGGGCCGATTTCTCGGGGCGATTCGCCTGCACGCGCTCAAGAACATGCTTCACCAAACGGACGCGCTCACTTCGGTGATCGCGGATGATCTACTGGACGACAGTTTCCAATTCGTCACGCGAGACCAGAACCTTGCCGAGGTGATGCAAGTATTCTGGCACGAACGCGCCGAGCGGCTACCGGTGGTGGACAATCCCACTTACCGGTTACTTGTCGGTTGGCTTTCCAAGCGCGATCTATTTGGCGTCTATAGCCAGGAAGTGCTGCGCCAGCGGCAACTGCTGGGCCATTTCATCGTCAACGCCGAATACGGGAAGCGCGACGTGTTTGTCGAATTGCCGGTTGGGTTCGAGTTGTGCACAGTCGAGTTGCCGGCCAATTATGATGGATGCACTCTGGCTCAACTGTCACTGCGATCCCATTACGGGGTACATGTCATCGCCGTCAGACATCGCGATTCTCTAACTTGTCGAGACGTTGTCGAAATCCCCGGCCCGGAATCGCGATTGCAGGCCGGTGACTGGCTCACCGCGATCGGGAAATTGGAAAACATGGCCCGGTTCCAAGAGATGCTGTCAACGGCGGGAATGTCTACCGAGGAGATAACGGAGGGCAACACCGCACGAACATCGTAGACCGCACGAACCAAGCACAGCCGTGGGCCGGGAATGAGGCCCAGCGGTCTCCCTCAACCGCATACGATGACCAGCCCAAAGCGGTCCCGGATAAACCACTTTGTGTCGCAGCTCGGGAGTGTTCGTGGTGTCCTGGTCATGGCGCGGTATCCTCCCCTGTTTGTCCCATTACCACCACATCCTGACCTCCAAGACCTGTTCAGGGAATTAGTGGCCGATGAGCGAGCCGCTCTGCGCAGTCGGCCCGGCCGGTCGCACGGAGCCGCTCCAGATACTTCGGCAGGCAACCGCGCGTGTGCAGCGGCCCGCCCTCCCGGAGCACAGTCCACATCGGGTCCTGCGGATGCGACGAGGTCTGCATCATCGCGGCCTGCCACTCACTGAGCAGCGTCTGCGCGTGCGCCACGAGGTCGGTGCGCTGCGCGGCCAGGTCATGTTGCTCGTGCGGGTCGTTCTTCACATCGAACAGCATGACGTTCCGGGAAACCGTGATAGCCGTCGTGGCAGCTGCGGATGCAGATGTAATCGCCGAAGCGAACACTGCGCTGGCAACTCCACGCGCCCTGGCTGACGACGAGGTGGTCGCGATGGCAATCGAGACCCCGGCCATCCCAATTCGCCGGCACCTTCCCACCGACTTGACGAAGCAGTGACGCGGCAAAGTTGACATGGTAATGGAGGCCGGTATCAATGCCGCCTGTCTGGCCGGGCGTGCGGCATGATCAGCGGGACGCGACTCGTGAGATGGTCAGCCAATTGATGGTCGCCGTAGATGTTGAGTTCGCCGAGGTTCTCACCGTGGTCGCCGGAGACAACGATAAGCGTTTCATCCAGCACGCCAGCATCGGCGAGTGCATTGAGCAACCGACTGAGATGGTCGTCGGCATATTTCACACCGGCATCGTACCCGTCGAACATCATCCGTGCGGCCTGCAGCGAGTCGATAACGTGCGGCTGGTGTGGATAGCGCGGGTCCTTATATTCATCGAAGCCTCTGGCCTCCCGGGCGGAGTGCGGGCCACAGCCGCGCCAGTGTTGTTGCCGTATCTCCTCCGTGTACCACACCGGGAAGGGCGTGTCGGCAAACGCGCGGATATATCCATCGGGCGATCGGTAGGGCGTGTGCGGATCCCAAAAATTGACGTGGAGATACCAGTTGTCGCGTCCGGGATTCCGCGCAAGCCATGCAAGGGCCGGCCCGGAGATTTCCTCGGCTCGTTCCATTCCCCCGTTGCCGGTGTTGATGATTTCATTAAAACCGGCATACCACCAGAACGCGGAGTGGCGTTCGCCGAAGGGACTGATCGTGGCGGTATGGAAGCCGGCATTGCGCAGGCAGGTCATCCAATTCGTTGCTCCCAGCGTTGACTGGAACCCGCGTCCTGCGCCTTCGATGAACGGTTCGCTGGCGGCGCCGCCATGGTTGATGACACCGGTGTGGATACCGGCGCGACCACTCCAGAGCGCGGTGCGACTGGGCAGGCAGGGCGCGTCGGTGACGTAGTAGTTATCGAAACGCGTGCCTTCTGTGGCGAGGCGATCGATGTTGGGTGAGGTTGGCCGATGGTATCCGTAGCAGCCAAGGTGGTCCGGCCGCAGGCAATCGATGTTGACGTAAAGAATGCGCATGATTAGAGACCAATGATGGCAAATTGTTGATTTTGTGACTACTGCTTTTTGTGCCCGGTAATGGTGCGGATGAAACACGAAGTTCAAGAGCACGTCGAGCTCGTGATCGGCAGCCTCGACGTAAAGATGGTCGAGCGAAAAGCGCCAACCATTCCCGAAAGTGTCAGGCACCATCCGACTGACAAACCACGTACCACAGGGACAGCTAATGCTTCACCACAAAACCCAAGACGTGCTTCGTCAGCCGCTCCAGCGCCTACGACTCTGTTGAACTCTTCAATCTCACCGAGGATCCTGAAGAATTACACAATCTCGCCGAATCCCCGCGTGTGTCGCCGTGGTCCGAG
Source organism: uncultured Verrucomicrobiae bacterium (assembly GCA_963766065.1). GTDB lineage: Bacteria > Verrucomicrobiota > Verrucomicrobiia > Palsa-1439 > Palsa-1439 > Palsa-1439. The sequence goes on along the minus strand of CAVYAC010000044.1, from coordinate 12,500 downwards.
AACTCTTCCCGCTCATTTTCGAGAACGGCCGGTCGAAGGATACCGCTCAACAACTCGACACACGGCTCCGCGCCATCGGGCATCCGGAAAACATGAAGGCATTCCGGGATGCTCTGCAGCACGATCTGTTGAAGATTGATTGTCCCGATTACTGGCAGGAGATCGAGACGACGAAGACATGGCTTGTCGAGTGGGGTCTTGTGTTATATGCTGAAATTTTCATATGTCGAAACTTACATTCCATTTGATTGCGAACGCTCATCTCGACCCCGTCTGGCTGTGGGACTGGCGCGAGGGTATGAACGAAGGCCTGATCACGTGCCGCACCATCCTGGATTTGATGGACGAGTTTGAGGAAATGACGTTCGTCCGCGGCGAGTCGGCCATCTACCAGCATATCGAGGAACACGATCCGAAAACCTTTCGCCGCATCGTAAAGCAGGTGGACGCCGGGCGCTGGGACGTTGTCGGCGGCACGGTAATCCAGCCGGACACGAACTTGCCGGCAACGGAAACGTTTGCCCGGCATTTCGCGCGCGGCCAGAATTATTTCAGGTCGCGGTTCGGTCGGACCGCGCGGGTCGCATGGGCGCCCGATTCGTTTGGGCATTGTGCCGGCTTGCCTGAAATCATGGTCAATGCGGGCATCAGCGGCTATGCGTTCACGCGGCCGTTGGCGGGCATGTTGCCATTGGCAAAACCGGCGTTTTGGTGGGAAGCGCCCAGCGGCGCGCGGGTGTTGGGGTACCGGCCAGCCGTCGGCTGGTACGGCACGTCGCGCGACGAGATGCTCAAGCGATTGGATGACACACTGGCCTCGGCGCAGCGGGGGGATCTGAAAGACGTGGGGGTTTTCTACGGGTTGGGAAATCACGGCGGCGGACCGAGCCGCCGCCAGTTGCGCGAGATTCGCCAATGGGCGGCGGCGCACCCCGAGGTGAACGTGGTGCATTCCGGGATTGCACCGGTTGTTCGACGCGCTCCGCGCCGAACGCACGGCACTGCCGACGCATCGGGGCGAAATGAATTTCACATTGCGCGGCTGTTACGCCTCCGTAGCCAAATTTAAATTCGCCTACCGGAAGACGCAAGCCGCCGTGGCCAGCACCGAGCAAACCGATGCGGTCATCCGCACGGTGTTGCGTCAGCCGGTGGCCGACACCCACGACGCGTGGGATAGCGTGCTATTCAATTCGTTTCACGACATCCTGCCGGGCTCAAGTATCGAGCGCGCCTACGACGATCAACTTGCCTGGCTTGGCAGCGCGATTCACCAAGCCCAACGCACGGAGTTGGCGGCGCTCAACGCACTCGCGTTGGCGGTGGACACCCGCGTGGCCAAACCGGTCGGCGAGTATCCGTCGGCGAATGCGCTGCTGGCGTGGAATCCGCATCCGCAACCATTCCATGGGCACATCGAATTTGAGGCGTGTCTGGATTATCGGGAGATCGCGCCATACAAAGGCCGGCCCGACGCCGTGCCATTGCGAGTGCTGGACGCGGCGGGTAAATCGTTGCCGTTCCAAAGTGTGCCCGTGGAAAACTCGTTTGAATCCCCCGATTGGTTCTGGCGCAAACGCGTCGTCGTCCCTGTGGAATTACCGCCGTTGGGGTGGAGCGTGTTCGAGTTCGGTTGGGTTGAAGGAGCCAAGCAACCAGCCGCACCGAACCGGCCGCCACGAGGGAGAGTCTCCAACGGAATTTACCGGGTGCAAGCGCGGCGCGGCGCGGCCGGCGGTGCAGATTTTCCGCAGGGGCAAAAAGGTGTTGGGCGGGGCCGGGCTGTCGGTGATTGTGGTCAAGGACACGTGGGGTTCGTGGGGCGGCCCGGACGCCATAGAAGCCAAGAGTCTATCCGAAGTGCTGGAGCGCTGGCGGGTGACGCAGGTCGAGACGATCGAGTCCGGCCCCGAACGGGCGGCGCTGTGGGTGCGTTTCGCCGGCCAACGGTCGCGGATCGAGTTGACCTTTCAGTTGTACCGGGGACGCGACGCCGTGGATGTTTCGGCGCGCGTGTTGTGGAACGAACGCCAGGCGCGTCTGAAGCTCGTGATGCCGGTCGGGGCCAGGACGGCGGAGTTCGAAGTGCCCGGTGCACGCATACGCCGAGAACCGTGTGGCGAGGTGCCAGGCGGGCGTTGGTTGCGAACCCGCAACTTTGGTTTTGCGAGCGACGCGCTGTATTGTTTCGATTGCAGGAACGGTGAGTTGCGCGCGACAGTGGTGCGAGCCAGCGGTTACGCTCTCTCGGCGACAAACCAACCTCAGAGTGACGCGGTTGCGAGTCGCCTCCGACCGTGGCGGCCGGCCGTGGACTGTGGTGAATTGAGGTTCCGATTCCTGATCAACCCCGGCAATGACGAGCTACCGGTCCTGGCGCAATGGCTGGAACAACCGCCGGTCAGTCTCGTTGTGCCCGCGAAAGCGGGGAAACTGCCCCGGATTGGTTCTGTGGCAGCACTCCGCCCGGCATCGTTACAGATGTTGGCTTTGAAGAAGGCGGAGGATGCGAAAGGACTCGTGCTGCGCGTGCAGGAAACTTCCGGCAAGGCGACGTCCGGTGCGCTCACCTGGTGCGGCCAGAAACTCGGTTTGGGAACAGTCAGGGCCGGGACAATCGCCAGTTGGCGGCTTCAGTTGCGCCGTGGGCGCTGGACGGTGAAACGAACCTCGATTGTGGAAACGTGAAGTGAGAAACATGATGGCCCTTATCCTACCGATTTTTCTCGCCGGGTCGGCGCTGGCCTCGGATACAGGCGGGGAAGGTTCAGTCGAAGCCCGGATATTTCGAGATGAGAACGGGGATTCGATGCCGTACCGGGTTCGCAAACCGAGGGACTATGATACCACAAAAGCCTATCCCTTGGTTCTCTGTCTCCACGGTGTCGCTGGCAGAGGAACGGACAATCAAAGCCGCGGCACCGAGGCGTTTCTGGCACTCTCAGCCCCCGAGATTCAGGCCAAGTACCCGGCTTTTCTGCTCACTCCCCAGTGTCCGGAAGGGAAAACGTGGTCGCGTGACGAATCGGGAAGCCGCGGCTCACATCCCAATTCAACGGGGCCCATGACGAAAGAAATGCGGCTCGTTCTTTTGATTCTCGACGCCGTGAGGAAGGAGTTTCGGATCGATTCTTCGCACCTATACGTTACCGGCCAGTCCATGGGTGGTTACGGGACCTGGGACATCATTGCGCGGAATCCGCATTTGTTTGCGGCGGCGGTGCCAGTGTGTGGAGACGGGGATCCGTCCCGGGCGAAAGACCTGGCGCAGTTGCCCATTTGGATTTTTCATGGAGCACAGGACACGGACGTGCCGGTAAGCACCTCCAGGGACATGTACAAGGCGCTGAAGGATGCCGGTAGCAAGGTCCGGTACACCGAGTATCCGAACGGAGGACATAACTCCTGGGTGGCGGCGTGGAGAGAACCGGAACTCATTCCATGGTTATTCGAGCAGCGGCGTTCGCCGCCCTGAAACGACACGTCTGGCAGTCGGGACGTGCTGGCGGAATGCCCAATCTGTCCTCACTGCCCGGGTGGTCCAACTGATCGGCGCGGAGCCGACGGGTTGCATTTACGACGCCGCGGGGCCGGTGCTCTGGCGAACCACGAGTGTCGGCGGCAGAAGGTGCATGCTGCCGCCGCGCGTCTTGGCACTCAGCAGCTTGACCGCACACGATACCAGATCCTCGATCGGCTGCCGCAACGTGCTCAGGGCCGGGTAAAGGTACTGACTCGGGCGATCATCATCGAATCCCAGGACGGAAACTTCGGCGGGAACTTTGATGCCGTGTTCGTTCAACCATTTCAACGCGGACCACGCGCCGGCATCGGACACGGCAAAGATGGCTGTGGGTCGGGGATCTGCGGACATTACGTCGCCCATTTGCGCAAAGGCTGCCTCGTATGAATTTCCCCAAAGTTTCGTGCCGCAATCGACAACGCGAGCCTGCGTCAGATTGTATTTCTTCGCCAATCTTTCGAAGGCCTCGACACGTACGTGCACGTTGTAGGCTTCGCGGGGTTCGTTGACCAGCAGCGTGAGGCGACGATGGCCCAAGGAAAGCAGGTGCTCCATCCCGATTCGGATGCCGGCTTCATTGTCCACGGCGACACACGCGACGCCCTCGTTGGCGGTGAGCGTGTCAACGCTGACGATATGGTAACCGCGTTTTTTCATCGAGACGCAAAGTTCGTGGGTTACTCGCGGCGTTTCCCCCAGCAAAAGAATGCGTTCTTCCGACGGGGGGGAATGCATTTGTTGAAGCGTATCGTCGATAGTCTCGCGATGGTGCGTGTGATAGAGCCGCAGCAACAATTTTTGCTGGCGACACTCCTGAGAGAACTTTTCTAGAACCTCCATGAGAAATGGCGAGTCGTACCGGGGCATGAAGACCCCGATGGCGAAGCGGTCGGTGCGTAGCTTGCGCACGAACGTACCATGCGGGACTTTGCGGATCAACAAACCTTCGTCCGCTAAATCTCCCAAAGCGCGGCGCACGGTTCCCTGTGACACGCCCAAGCGTTCGATCAGGTCGGGTTCGGAGAAGAATCTATCCCCGTCAGCGAAATGCTCCATCACCAGTTCACGCAGACTCTCCCGCACCTTCGCGTACAATGGTATTCTGACGAGGGACAGGTTGTCCAAAGCACGGCCCGCCAATTTGAAATGGCTTTGGCTTGGCTTGGCGGGGGCGTTTTTCCTTTTCTTAATCAAGTGTCGCAAAGCTACCGAGCATAGCCCGTGAGATCAAGAAGGAAGTCTATGACTCCGCCGGGATTCCCGACGCGGTGGGGAAGCACGCTTGTGTTTCGCATGGCATTCTTTATACTTTCCATCATGGAAGGCGACGATCAGTTTCTCGGTTTGGATGTCGGTGGCACCAAGTGCGCAGCCGTGATCGGCACGACGGACGGGACAATTCTGTCACGGACTGAGTGGCTCGCGCGGGCGGAACGCGGCCCACAACCCATGGTCCGGGAGTTGATCCATCAGGCCCAGGGGCAGTGCGGTCGATTCTCCAACGTGCGGTGCGTGGGCGTTTCGATTGGTGGGCCGTTGGACGCCGAAACTGGCGTAATCAATTCGCCACCGCACCTGCCGGGCTGGGACGCGTTTCCCTTGAAACAGAGACTGGTTCAGGCGCTAGGCTTGCCGGTGTTTGTCGAGCACGATGCCGCCGCCTGTGCCTTGGCGGAGTACCGGTGGGGTGCCGCCCGTAACTGCGGGCGTCTGGTGTATCTGACCTGCGGAACCGGTTTCGGTATGGGATTCGTGGTCAACGGCCAGCCGTACCATGGGGCGCGCGGGCACAACTGCGAGATCGGACACGTGCGCTACCGGGAGGATGGACCGGAAGCGTTCGCCAAGAAGGGAAGTATCGAGGCCTTTTGCTCGGGAAGCGGCATGAGTTTGCTGGCAGCCTGGAAATTCCCCAGTCGCTGGGCAGAGCCTCCCAACGGAAAGGAGCTTGGAGTACTGGCTGCGGCGGGTGACATCGAAGCAAGAGAGATTCTGGCCCTGAATGCGCGAGCAATCGGTGATGTCTGCGCCCTGCTGGCAGACATCCTTTGTCCAGAGATGATACTTCTGGTAGTCTGGCCCGGTATCGCGGAGCCGATTGGCTTGGGCTGGTCCGAGAACAATTTGCTCGCGAAGTCCATCCGCAAGTCCGGCGGGCGTGCGCCGTCCGCGCCGGTCTCGGCGAGCGATTGCAGGACTGTTCCGCCCTGGTTGTGGCTGTTGAAGCTTGGCGCCGCGGTTGTGAGACGGCACGCGATCGGTCCTGATCACAACTCTGTAGACGGAATCCTGTTTATGAAAGCGAAAATGACGGTTCACTTGATTCTCAACGCGCACATTGACCCTGTTTGGCTCTGGCCGTGGCAGGAGGGTTTGGACGAAGTGCTGGCCACGTGTCGCAGTGCTTGCGATTTGCTGGACGCTGACAAGGAACTGACGTTCACACGCGGCGAAGCCTGGGCGTATCGGCAGGTTGAACGGCTGGATCCAGAGTTGTTCCGCCGTATTCGACAGCACGTGAAGAGCGGCCGCTGGGAGATCGTCGGCGGATGGTGGATTCAACCGGACTGCAATCTACCAAGCGGATTCGCCATGGAACGCCAGATCGAGTTGGGTAAACGGTATTTTCTTGATCGCTTCGGCTTCTTTCCACGGGTGGGTTACAACGTGGACAGTTTCGGCCACGCCGCCACCCTGCCCGGCTACTTGCAGGCGGCCGGGCAGGACCGGTACGTCATCATGCGACCGATGGCCAACGAGATGAAATTGCCGGCGCGCGTGTTTCGCTGGCGCGTGCGCACCACCGGTCCCGAGGTCGTGACCTTCCGCATTGCGAATGCGTACTGCACTCGCGAGATGGGCCTTGACCACGTGCGCGCATCATTGACTGAACTGCCGGAAGGCATCACACACACGATGTGTTTCGTGGGCGTGGGCGACCACGGCGGCGGGCCAACGAGAAAGCAAATCGATTGGTGCCGACAGAACCGCCATGCCATCCCGGGCTGCCAGTGGGAGTTTTCCACAGTCCAGAATTTCTTTGACGCGATTGAGAAGCAGGTTCCCCGATTGCCACTGGTGACGGGCGAACTACAAATGCACGCGATCGGCTGCTATACAGTTCATCGGGCGGTGAAAGCCGCGTTGCGTCGCACGGAACACCGGGTCATGCAGGCCGAGCAGGTGACGGAGGCCGGCAATCCGAGGATTGCGGAAGCGTGGGAGAAGGTCTGTTTCAGCCAATTCCACGACACGCTCGGTGGGAGCGCCATCCCGACGGCGTACGAGCAGGTGAACGCGCAGTTGGGATTCGCCGAGTGCGTGGCCGATGAAATTCTGCAATATGGGCTGCGGGAAAAACTGCGGTCGTTGCCGGACGATCCGCTCCAGCGGTTGGTGTTGTTTAACGCGTCGGAAGCGCCGTTCGACAACTGGGTGGAAGCGGAGCCGTGGCTCGAATGGCAGTCGTGGCAATGTGGCGACCAGTTGCTGGACGAGCAGAGCCGCCCCGTTCCGATTCAGTTGCTCGCCAGCGAGCAGTTAGTTTCGGAGGGCGAGCGGAAGAACCGGCTGCTGTTTAAAATGCAAATTCCACCCCAAGGACTCCGCGTGCTGCGCATTCGCAGTGGAGGAAGGCCACTGGCCCCACGGTGCGGGAAGCCCATCGTGTCGCTGCCGTCGCCGGTTCCCCGCCTCGTTCTCGTGGAGGACACAAGCGACACGTGGTCACACGGCCTGGATCGGTACGGTCAACAACCAATCGCCGTGGCTCATTGGGAACGTCCTGTGGTCGTCGACCGCGGCCCGCTGATGTCTTCTCGCATTCAGCACGGAATGATCGGACAGAGCCGACTGACCGCCGAGTGGCGCAGTTATGCGGGGGAGAACTTTATCGAATTGCGGTTGCAGGTGCATTGGCTGGAGCTGCACAAGATTCTCAAACTCGTAATGCCCTTGACAGCGACCCCACGACACCGGACGGATGGAATTCTGGGCGGCCATCTGGATCGCGCGAACGACGGTCGCGAATTGCCTCTCCGGGACTGGATGTTGATCAACGAAGGAACCAAGAACCGGCTCGGGATCGTGTGCCCGGATGTGTATGCGGCGGACGCGACACCCCGCCGGGTACGACTGACATTGTTGCGCAGCGCGATGATGGCGCAGAATGATCCGCCGCGCCCGGCCGCGCCCCGGTTCACCGTGTCCGACCAAGGTCCGCACGCGTTCCGTTTCCGTTCTTTCGGGGCCAAACTGTGACCACGGCCAGGCTGGAACGCGAGAGCCTGATGCTGCATCGTCCCCCGTTGTTCGCGGATGTTACCCGGGGGATGCCACCGCGGGCCAATCGCTGACCGGTCCGCAGCACGTCGAACGCTCCTTATGACAGGCCGCGTATTCCTCGATTTGTTCGACGAAAACCTGCGGACTATACCGTTCCAGAGAACCGACCTGTTCAAAGTTCGGCAGCTTGATTTCAACCGGTTGAGCCGGACCAAAACCCGATTTGCGAATGACCCGCACGAAGCAGGAAAGCGGGTCGTGCTATGAGCGAGCGCGGACGGTGGTTGTCTCACCGAGTCGTGAACGCAGGCTTTTGTTGCTTGTTTAACCTGTTACCGTTCCGACTGCGCTCTTGTTTCCATGACCGTATCGCTACGGCAGCAACACCCGCACCCGATAGTATCGCGACGGCTTGTTGGTTGCCCCGCCGCTGTCCACCATGGTCGCCACCGCGCCCAGACCCGTGCCTCCACTGAGGATGTTGGTCTGGCCGGTGCTGGCGAAACTGTTCGTGTAGCTGCCGTTGGCCGTGCCGGTCGTGAACTCCAGCACGTTCGTGCGCGACGCGGGTCCGCCGTTGTATGTCGAGTCGCCGCTGGCGCCCAGATACGTCACTCGAATGTCCGCATTGTTGTTGGTCTTGGCGATGTTAATGACATGCAGATACGCCGCCGCATTGGTCGGGTTGAAGCCCGCCAGGAACTGATTGGTATTGCTCATGCCCTTGCCCAGCGGGTCGGCGTTGGGCGAGGAATTCAGTGGCGAGCCCGTAAAATAATGGCTTTGCCACGTGGCAAACGGATTCGATGACTGGCTGGTCACGTCCACGTTCACCACGCCGACTTCGCTGGTGGTATCGATGCTGTATTGATAGGCAGGATTTGGCGTCGTGCCGACCGCCAAGCCATTGTTCACCAGCGCGCCCGTGTAGGTGAACAATGGATAGATCCCCGTGCCAAACCCGCCGGAATTGGAGATATCCAGCGTGCCGGCTACGGTGAGGTTCCCGTTCACGATGGTTTCGTCGCTGGACGATCCCAGGGCATATTGCAGGACCGCGGAACTGCCGAGCACGACGTTACCGTCGATGGTAATCGTGCCGACGGAAGCTCCGGAGCCGGGGGACAGCGTGCCCAGCACCGTGGTTGGCCCCACGATGGTGCCCGTGCCGGCCAGGACGCCGTTGTTGGTGACGACCAGGCCGTTGAAGAATTGATGCGTGCCGCCCAACATGGTGAATGTCGCCGCGCTGGCGCCGCCACTGCCGACGATGAACGCCACGCCGTTGCTGTACGTGGTATTCCCGGTTTTGAGCGCACCGTCGCTAAAGTTGAACGTGTTGACAAAGTAGTTCGTCCCGTTGGGGAAGTAGATTGAGGAGGGTGGTGTGTTTGTCAGGATGGCGATGTAGTTTGTCATGATGAGGTTGTCCGCTTGCACCAGCCCGCCATTGCTGATCACTATCGAGCCTTGACCAATTCGGCCAATCTGCAACACGCCGGTGCCCCCGCTGGTCACATACAGGCTGCCGCCGTTGACGATCACCTGGTTATTGCTCAGGATGTTGCCGACGAACGAAAGCCCGCCGGTGGACGAACTGCTGTACAGGTTTTGAGCGAGCACCTGGCCGCTGTTCTGAACCACCAAGGCATCGTTGGTGAGGCAGTGGCCGCCAAATTGGCCTTCGGCGAGTAACCCGACGTGGATGGTCCCCGCCACATCCCACAGCGACCCCGGATCCGACACCACCACCGAGTTGCCGTAGTTCAATGCGCCACCATACAATGGCCAACCACCATTGACTGCCGTTACATCACCGATGGAGCCCAATAACCCGCCACCGAATCCAGTGTACACCTTGCCGCCGCTGTTAATCGTCATATGAGTGTCGATGGAGTTTGTTCCATTGGCGCTGCCCGTAAAGCCGACCCGCAGCACCCCGTAATTCGTGACCACGCCGTTGGCAACCACGTACATATTATTACTATACGACATGTTGTAGCTGTTGGGGGTGAACGTGCCCCCCCACTGCCCGACTGACATATCCGGGACCAGCAGGTAAGCGCCGTTCGTAACGATAAGCCGCTGCTGTGAGAATTCTCCCCGAACTGAAGCCCCAACTGGGGACTGGTGTTTACGTTACCACTGCCTAGCTGCGACAGATCGAGCGTCGAACCGGGGTCCGTTACCTCGACGAGCTGATTGGATAGCGGGATATTTGCATTACCATTGCCAATTCTGCACGGATAATTTCCAGGGCCCTGGTAGAACTTCGCCCCGCCGCTCACGATCAGCGTGCCGTTAGTGGTAGACGCGTTACAAAAAATGCGACCCCCGAGTGCATTGGTGAGAAGGGTGTTTGGTCCGCTGACGATCAGGGTGCCGTTCCATACAAGGCTTCCCGACCCAGCACCGCCTCCTCCCGCCAGCACGTTCGTGCCACCGAGAAACGCCAACGTCGCCGAAGAACCAATGGTTGCTTGCGCGGTGAGAGTGCCCGGCGCATTGATGACCGAACCGTGGAGGATCGTCACGGCCCCTTGGAACGGTGTACCAGAAGCGGAGAAAAGGAAGGATGAGTTCTGATTGTTGGTCACATACACCTGGTCCGCAATCAGGGTGACCGGACTGCCCACATTGGCTCCGACAATCAGCGTGCCCGGTTGACCACCCGAGCCGCTCGGGTCAACGGCGCCGACGATCAACTGCCCGGTGCCCGTCGCATTGGTGACGGCAAACACGCCGCCCCCAGAGGCGTCCACTGTCACGGTGCCTGGGTTCGCGGCCGAGCCAACAACGAAGCTGTCGGTGATCGTAAGGGTTTGATTATTGAGGTTTGTGAGGACGAGCGTAAGCCCGTCGGTCGAGTTGAAAAACAGATCCGAGATCAACGGGTTCTTAGCGTCAACGGTGACCGCCTGCCCGGCGTTGGTAATGACCGCGATCTCGGTGCCGCCCTGACTGCCGGGATAGTGGCCGGCCACCGACCACGCTGTCGTGTTGGTCCAGTAAAAGCTGGCGTTGGCGCTGTTGGTGTAAAAGATTTGTGCGCGTGCTACAGTGCTGCCCGCCAAAAATGCAAGGCCAATTAGGGTACTACTGACGAAAATCCCGATCTTGTTCATGTCTCTTGCTCTCCCTTCCCGTCGCTTCGGTTTACTCGCAGTTTACAGGACACCTCGTGCCGCATCCAGTATTCTTAATAGAATTTAGAATAGAGTCAAGCTCTTTTTAATATCACCCCGGGAAACGGTACTGTTTGTCAATTGTCAGTGGTGGGCCAACCCGGGTTTATTTTCGTGGTGGTGAGGCAGACGTTGTTCCACCAGTGATTCCAGTTTCTGTGGTCCTGCTGCAGCCAGCGTAATTGGGCCAGGCGGTCGGCGCGCACCGGATTCCAGCCGCGCCCTTGGCGTTTGAAGCGACGGTTGATGTGCACCTCGACGTTCTTCTCGACCGCGCCGCTGCCCGCCCGCACCACCGGGCCGAGGCACCCGTGGCGCTGACGGTAGCGCTTGGGGATCTGACCGAAGGCATCGATGCCGTCCCGATGGCCCAGCAGATAGCCGAAGAGTTCGTGGAAGCCCTCGCGGCGCGGGTCGTCGGAGGCCGGTTCCATGGACCGCAGCGCCTCCAAGGCCGCTTCGCTGTCGTGGGCATACACCGCCGCCATGATCGAGCGCCACGCGGCCTGATCCGGGCCGACAAACTCGCGCACCTTCTGGCCGATGTGCCAGCGATCCAGCAGCCACAGTGTCTCGGGGAATTCGCGTTCCCGCACCCACTTCAGTCCCTCGTCGCCATCGCTCAGCAGCACCGTCAGGGAGCGGGACCCCGGCCCGCCGGATAGTGTCGGTCACGGTGGCGGCGCAGGCGCGTGCCGAACTCACCGAGGCTGCCCGTGCCCACCAACCAGGTCTTCTGGTCCAGGCTCACGTCGGTACGACCCCGCTGATCCAGGCGGCGGCTGCGGCCCGTGTAATGCAGCCCCAAATGCATGAGGAAATGCTGCGGCCCCTCGTGGCCGCACCCCCGCCGCTGCCACTTCAACCACGTCGAGTCCACCTCGGTCACCACCACCTCCGCCGCCACCTTACGCGGCGGGTCCGGCCACCAGTCCCGCTGCAGTTGGTCCTGGAGTTTGGCCCCGTAATACTGGACGCATCGCCACACCGCCCAGTGCGACACCCGCGCCCCGCAGCGCTGGCTCAACTGGCGCGCCGCCGGTCGGTAATTCTGCCCCGTGGCGGCTTCCAAGGCCTGCCGTTCCACCTGCGGGCTTAACAACCGCGTGGCTTTGCCGCGCCAGAGCACCTTGCCCAAGCTGTGATAGCCGCCTCGAGACCGACCGCGCTCCCGCACCATCAGCACCGGCAGCGCCAGCTCGCCCCACGGGCTTAGTAATTGCCGCTGGCGCCAGCGCACCGATTGATAGCGCTCCCGATGCGCCGCCAGCCACTGCCGCTGGTAGGCCGCCACGGCTTGGGCATAGAACTGTTGCGCGGCTTGTTGAACTTGCTGCTGCACCGCTTCCTCCAAATGCTTGACGTTGGTGAACCGTCCCCGTACCGTCAGGCTGACCGATATGGAGACCGCATAGGTCTCTGACATGGGCTCGACTCCATTCCTTGCTCGGTTTGGGTTGAGCCCTTGTTCTTTACCAACTCCTGCCCAACTGACAATTCTCTAACAC
>CAVYAC010000043.1:0-46798 GCA_963766065.1 uncultured Verrucomicrobiae bacterium | reverse complement strand
TCCGGTAAGGCATCCACATGCGGCGCCGCGGATCAATACACGTCGTCGATTTCGTCCTTGCCATCTTGTTGTGAGGGGACCTCGATGCCCTTGATGTCGCCACCCTTGCCCTCGTCTTCCTTGTGGGCGTAGTAATACCCGCGCGAGTAGTAGCTGTAGTAGTACGGGTAGTAGTGGTAATAGCCGACACGGCCGGGTTCGAGGTTGTTGAGCACGAAACCAAACACCTTCGCCCCGCGGCTGACCGCGGTCATCTTCGCCACGCGAACATAACGGCGCGAGGTGCGACCGGCCCAGATGATGAACAGGACGCCGTCAACAGCCGAGCCGAGAATGGCGCTGTCCGCGATGCCCATCACGGGCGGGCAATCCACGACCACCCGGTCGTAGTGTTTGTAGGCCCACTCGAGGAACTCCTTCAATCGCCAGCCCAGCAGTAGTTCCGCCGGGTTCGCCGGAGTAGGCGCCGCAGGTGATGACGTCCAGTTTGGCAACGTCGCCGCGCTTGACGACTTCTTCGGGCGTCGCTTCCCCGAGCAGCACATCGGCAAGGCCTTTGTCCTTTTCAAAGCCAAAATACTTGTGGGTTTCCCCACGACGGAGATCCGCATCGACCAGCAGCACGCGATCCTCGACCTGCGAGAATCCGATGGCGAGATTAACGCACGTGGTGGTCTTGCCTTCGCGCGGCACCGCGCTGGTGACCAGAATCGAACGAAGTTTCTCGCGCGGCGTGGAGAAGATGATTGCCGAGCGGACGACGCGATACGATTCGGCCACGCCGCCCTGCTGTTTCAGCCGGTCCAGCCGATGGGCACTGAGATCGTCGGGGTTCCATTGCGCCGCCGGGATCATCCCAAGGAACGGCAGCTGCAGATCGCGCTCGACCTCTTCCGCCAACTTGATGGAATCATCGATGTACTCGATGAAGAACGCCAGGGCCAATCCCATGCCCAAGCCAAAGAACGCCGCCATCAGCAAGATCTTCATCTTCTTGGGGTAGACAGGCTCAGGTTGAAGAAGGGCGGCCTCCAACACGGACACAGTCCGCGAATTGAATCCCTGCGACACATCAATTTTCATCAACTGGGACAGAAGCGCATTGTAGAGGCTTTGGATTTGGTCGACGTTATCCTTCAATGTCTTCCATTCGGTCGCCTTTTCGCCATCGATATACACCGCGTCGTCCAGTTGCTTGCCCATGGCCGACATTTCGTCAAAGTTCTTCTTGGCGACCACCAGATCCGCGTCCGACTTCTGCCGGATAAACTCGATCTCCCCGTTGATCTGTGAGGTCGTCTCGTTCAGTTGCTGCTCGACTTCGATCAGTGCCGGATGTCGCGGTTTGTAAATCTTGCGCATTTCATCCAGCTTAACCTCCAATTCTCGCTTCTTTCTCTCCAGTTCAAAGAGCTGTTTGGATACCGTTTCGTTCAGCGCACCAAATGAGTACCGGCCCAATTCATCCGAGGCTTTCGCCTGAACGTCGCCAACGGGAGGAGCGTTCGGGTCTTCGACCATAATTCTTACCGTGGCCGTCATGACCTTCTGCAGCTCATCCGTGTAAACGATTCCACCACGGTCACCCCATTCCTTGGGCTTGACCAGTTTGTTGCCCAACAGACCCTGCTTGATGTTTTCGGCAAGAGCCTGCGCCGTGAGGCCATCGGCCGGTATGGCGCCGATGCCGGGGATAGTTAATGGTGCCGTCCGTCCCAACCTGTACCTGTGTGTTCAGGGAGGGATCTTCCTCCACAAAAACATCCAGTTGCATCCCCTTGGAGATGACCCGCTGGGTTTCATTGGAACCAGCCGCCCCTTGCGCGAATGAATCGATCCCCTCCTCGTGTTCCGCCGCCAGCAAGGCCAGCACCGTCGATGTATCCGGTCGGCTATCGAGCAATTCCTTGCGCGTTTTCGCCTCGTTGTAGGCTTTGGCGGCTGTGGCATAACCGTAGTTCAGCATGTTGAACCGCTTGTACCAGGCGAACCCCACGCTGCCCATGGGGTCCACGTGGTTCTGCTTGGCGTAGTCCAGCATCTTCTCGGTGGCTGCCTGCTTCTCTTCCCCAAGACGCTTGATTTCCCGCGTCAACATCAGCAGCGCGGACTCGGAACTTTGCGCGCGCTGCTCGTCACGAAAGTGCATGTATTCCTCGCAGAGCGTGTTGGCGAAATCCTTCGCAAAATCCGCCGAGGGACTTTGAGCCCGGATCATCAGGATCGCCGCGCCACGAATGGGCTCGACCTTCAGATCCGCCAGGTTTTCGCGGATTTCGTCCGGGGTTTTCCGCATCCGCAACTGGACGCGACGCAACATGGTTTGCTCGGTGAGAATCTCAATCTGCGTAGCATAAAACCGGCTCTCGTCCTCGCGCGTCACTTCGGAAACTGGCACCGATCCGCCGGCCGTTGTTACCAGCAACTTGGCATCCGCTTCGTAAATCTGCTGTCGGGTAAACAGGAACGCCGTGGTGCCGGCCATGCTGAGCAGAAAGCAAATCAGTACGAGCCATTTCCGCTTCAGCAGTACGGCGATATACTCCTTGATGTTCAACGCTCTCGGCCCTGTTTTCCGTGACGGTTTGGTTCATCATTGGCAACTCCCGTTTGGCGTCCTGACCCCCATGGCTAAAAGTTGATCAATTTCTCCGGCACGACAATCCAGTCCCCATCCTGAACCTGGATGTCTTTTTCAAACTCACCGCGCTTCATGATTCGATCCACATCGATGTGCGTGAGGTATTTTTTTCCCGCTTTGTCGTAGCGGATCAGTTGCACCTTGCCGCCATTGGCGAACGTCGCGAAGTTGCCGGCCGCGATGATCGCCTTGGTCACGGTAAACCGTTCGTCCTTCGGCAACAGCAACGGACCGGGCCGATTCACGTTCCCGATCACATAGATGACGCCCCCCGCACCGCCGCCACCCGTGGCGAGCGCGGACTCGATGGCCACCGTTACCGTGGCCTTCTGAAAATAGTCTTTTTCCAGGCCTTCCTTGATCTTCTGCGCCACCTCATCCGCCGTCAGTCCCTCCGCCGGAACACGACCGAGTGGCACAAAGTCAATAGCCCCGCTGATCGGCACCACGTAGACGTGATCGAGACTGTGATCCTGGTCCACGGTCACACTGATGCTGATGCCGGGGACAATCACCCGTGGTTTGGCGTTGGTTCCGGTCGTTGCATTCGTGTCCGTGGTGCTGTACGCTGCCCCGCTGGTAGTGGCAGCAAATTTCTCTGGAGACAAAACCTGTACATTTTGGTTAGACTGGCACCCGGCGGCAAGCAATAGCCAAAGTGCGCCAAGCGTGGAAATCCATCTCATGAGTATTTCATCGTATCTCTGGCCACCAGCATCGTCAAGCTGGCGGACCAGCGGCTTCTCATTCACAATCGTCCTTACCGCCAACATAAGATCTCCCTGATATCAAATGACTTCGACACACATGACTTCGACACAAAATCACCATCAGCAACTTAAAGACCTCCTGTCCCGGTCCGATTGGGACGGCGCCCAAGCCTTTTGGCTGGAACTAGCAGAGCAATTCTCTGACCAACCCGAGTTTCTACTTCTTCTTGTAAAGGAATTTGCCGACGCCGGACAGGTGGATATGGCCGCTGAACTTGCATCACTGATCGTCGAGAGCATCAAGGCCGCCGGGCAAACATCACGAATGGCTCTATGCCCTTAAGCTACAAGCAGAAGCGAAGCCAACCGACAAGCAGCTCCGGGCAGAGATTGTCACGGCCTTCAGCCAGCTCCATGAGTCAGACCCCCGTCTTAAGACCATCCTTGCTGTCTCGGAGCTTGACCAAAATCGTACACTTCTCCCCACCGCGATCATCCGGATCGAGACGTTGCTTGCGCTCCAAGTAGGAACCTACGGCCAGCACAAGAGCTGGGGCGTCGGCTGTGTGAAATCCTTCGACACCACCCTCGGGCAGATTGTCGTGGCGTTCGCCCACAACCCGTCCCATTCCATGCAGTTGGCCTATGCTGCCGACAGCCTCGCGCCCGTGAGCAACGACCACATCGAAGTCCGCAAGCTCACCGACCTCGATGGCCTGAAGCGACTCGCCGCTGAAGACCCTGTCGCGCTGCTCCGTCTAGTGCTTCTGAGCCAGCACCGCGCGGCCGCGGTCAACCGAATTGAGGCCGTGCTCTCGGGCTCGGTCATTCCCGGCAGCCAATGGAAGAAGTGGTGGGAGAACACGCGCAAGCTGTTGAAGAAAGATTCCCACTTTGATCTCCCGACGAAGAAGACCGACCCCGTGGCTCTGCGCACCGCGCCGGTGTCGCAGCAGGACGAAATCCTTGAGGCCTTCCACGGCGCCAAAGGGATCGGCCAGCAGACCGAGGTCGCCCGCCAGTTCCTCAAGCTCGTGGACGAACTCGAAAACGCCGAGCTGTTGATCCAGGAGTTTCAGGACACCCTGCTGGGGGTGCTGAAAAAAACACCATCGAGCCGATACGTCGAGCGCATCGAAGCGGCCGTCGTCCTCGAACAACTGCGCAATCACCAGAAAACGCCCACGGAGGACACTGCCGTGTTGCTTGCCGGTTTCCTGTCGACAACCCCGAACCTGTCCACGGTGTTGGATGAGTTGAGCACGTCGGCTCAACGGCGTGCGCTCGCCGTCCTCAAGACCGCCGATCCCGACCGCCTGTTGCGGGAATTGAACCGGCTCTCCACCAGGTCCCTCGATGAGATTCCCGACGTGCTCACCCAGAAGGCGGACACGATCGAGCAATGGGTCCACAACCAAACGGCCGGAACGGAGTTGTTGTGCTGGATTTGCCGAAACATCTCCACTCCCGCTTCCCGCAAGGCGTATCCGTGGCTCGACGGACTCCAAACGCCCGGGCTGCTTTTCGCCGTCATTGAATCAATCGAGTCGGCCCCGAACAAGTCAGTCAGCAAGAAACTGCGCGATGTGCTCTTCGGGGAAGAGGAACTCGTGGCTGATCTCCTCGTTGAGGCCGATACGGAAACCGTACGCAAGATTGCCCGCCTGATTCTCTCCACCTCGGCCTTCGAAGAACTCGATCGTCGGTCGCTCGTGGCGCGCGTCGTCAAAGTGCATCCGTTCGTTCAGGAGTTCCTCGTCACCAAAACCGTCAAGGAGCAGCCACTCATCGTCTCGTGGGGGAGCTACAACAAGCGCACGGGCCGAACTCGACGACATCGTCCAGAAAAAAATCCCGCAGAACAGCAAAGAAATCGGGCTCGCCCGCAGTTACGGCGATCTGCGCGAGAATTTCGAGTTCAAAGCGGCCAAGGACATGCAGAAGCTTCTCATGCGCCGCCGGGCCGAACTGGAAATCCTCCTCTCCCGCGCTCAGCCGACTGACTTCGCCGACGCCAAGACCGATATCGTCAGTATCGGCACCAGCGTCACCGTGACCGACCTCAGCACCAACCAGTCGCAGACCTATCACATCCTCGGTGCATGGGATGGCGATCCTACTCGCGGCATCATCAGTTACCCTGCCGCCCTCGCGCAGACGCTGCTGAATAAAAAGGTCGGCGACACCATCGAGGCCGCCGGCGAAACCACTCCGCAAAAACTTCGCATTGACAAGATCGAGAAACCACCCGCCGAGATGGTCCAATCACTGTAGCTCTCTTACGTGCCCGCGGGCAGCCAGCGATCGGCCAGATGCGGATCGAGGGGCTCGCGGGTTGTCGGGGAAAGATTTGCGGCGGCGGCGCGTAGTCCCGGCGCGACTTCGCGACGCGCAAACAGCGCCGAAGTGGCATCCGACCACACCGCCTCGTAGCCGCGCGATAGAAGATCGTCCGGCTGCAAACGAGTCGTCCGCAATTCAACAATGATGAAATCCACGCGGAATCGCCGCACTAGCTCATCCCAATTCGCGCCAACTTTGTAGAAGAGAGCGCGGTTCATCTTGAACGTCTCCTCGGGATATATCTCTTCGTAACGCCCATCCATCGACACCTTGATTCGCGGGGCCAGCCGCCAGGATGCGTAACTGCCCCAGCGAAATGGCACGGCCAGGTTTCCCTCTGCGTGCGCCGTTTCGAGGATGTCCACCATGCGTACGGGATAAAAGCTCGCCGGCACTGCTGGTTCCAGCGTCGCTCGTGGCAAGTACCTCCAGGCAACGACCGCCGCGATCACCACGTACGCCGCCGTGACGGCCTCCACTCGCCACCGCCTCCCGTCGAGGTATGGCCCGACGTACACCAGCGCCGCGAGTCCGAAAAACGGCGCGTGTCGCCGGTGCAGGCACCCCGCGGCAGCGGTCAACGCCAGCATGGTCAGCCCGTACCCGGTCCGGCGCTTCCATCCCCAAACGACGGCACCGAGCACGATCACGAACAAGAACCGAAAACCAAAATACGGATCAAATCCCCACAGCGGCATTCGTCCCCATTCACCAATATCGGTGCGGGGGTTCAACCAGGCGGGCACGAGATAGATCCAGTAACTCAATCCATACGGGTTCAGACAGGTGACCGCCAGGGCGGCCACCAGCATGGCCAGTGCGGCGCGCGTTCTCAACCATGCCGCATAGACGGCAATGGCCACGAGGCCCACAATAAACCCGCCGTGCACGTTGGTCCATACGAGCATGAGTGCCACGATCGCGAATGGCGACCATCGTCGTCCAACCCGCATCCGTTCCAGCCACCACAGTGTTGCCGCGAAGCAAAAATACGTAAGCACGTGGCTGCGCACCACGGGGATAAAAGCGTGCAACACCGCCAAGGCGCACGGTACGGCCAGAAGCAGGACGTTCGTCCACTTCGTACCACCGGCTCGCGAAGCGGCGATGCACACCGCCAAGGCACCGAGAGCCGTCACAATTTTGAAGATCATCAGCGACACCGGCCCAAACCAGTTCAGCAATGTGAAGAACACTAAGCCAGAGCCCCATTCGTGGTCGATCCATTGCGGCAACGTGGGTGTGAACGCGAACACGTCATGGCGCATCACCGTACCCGTCTTCCACACGTGCGCACCGACTGCCAGACGCGCCCACAGATCGCCGTCCACAACGCGGTGGCGGGTCAGCACGACGGCAAAGGCGAAGGCGCCGAGGGCGAGGGAAATGGCCACGAACCATCTTTCGTTCCGCATCCCGCGCACTCTGAAATGCACCGGCGCTTGTGTCCAGCGCAAAAGGACGCCATCAGCATGCCATCTCCGCTACGGTGGACAGTTTTGTAACCGGTCGCTCCCTGAATACTTGCGGATGGGCATCGAGCCGTCCAAATCCGCTACTCCGGCACGACCGTTGCTCCTAGAACAACTCTTGAGCGCCTCAACGGAGGTGACTGATCAAGTACGAGGACCAAAAAATGAAACGAAAATCACTTGGTTCGCTGAGGCCATTCGCTTTGGCCGCAGCGCTGTTGTCGGGTTTCGCCGCAAGTGCTTTGGGCGCGTCTGAGCCGGCGATCTATGCCACCAGCATGTTTGAGCGCGAGGTGGACACGCCGAGTCCGGGACCTTCCGGCACCGCTGTCCTCGAGGAAAAAGGCTTGAACCAAATCTTCTCGGTAACAATCAACAATCTATCGGGGCTATCAAGCGAATCGGGCGGGTCAAGTGCATCAAACGCTTCATTTGGCGTTTTTATCAGTACGGCAAACAATACGAATACCCCGGTTTCCTTGATCGGCCCCCTGAATCTTCTGGGCACCAATGACACGTGGGTCCTCAAGTACGAGGGTGTCGGCGCTGCGCCAGCACAACTGGGCGTCGCCGATCTGCAGGAACTCTCCGGTCTGTACCTGGTCATCGGGAACCCCGGTCCCACGAATATTGTCGGTGGCTTGACGAATATTATCGGTTGCGTGACGAATATTATCGGTTGCGTGACGAACATTATCGACGGCCTGACAAATATTGTCGGTTGCGTGCCGGAAATTGACGGTTGCGTAACGAATATTGACGGCGGCGCGACGAATTTCTTCGCCAACACGGTGCTCTTTGCCCAGATACCGCCCTTCACGACGAAGTCCGAGGCGCCGCATTACAACCTGAAGTCGCTGTTGAGCACAGTACCCATCCCGCCCAACCCCATTGAAAAGGGTTACGTAAAAACAATCTTTACCGGCTCCTCGGGCCACAGCGTATTCGATATCTTCGCGAATCATTTGTCGGGCGGCCAGTCGTACTCGATTTTCATTGAATACCACATTTCATCGCCCTCATCGACGATCATGAGTAACATCGGCGCCCTGGCGATCTCGACAAACAATATTCACACCGGCACCTACACTCGCGACACCCGTAGGGGGGAGACGTTGCCGTTTAGTTCTGCCACGGTCAGCAATCTATCGGGTCTCGCCATCCAGATCCGCGACGAATTCAACGAGATCCACCTCGAAGGTACCATCCCCTAGCCGCCCGTTTTATGCGCGAGCGAATCGCCCGTCGTTTGGCCGGCCATTTCCACTTTGACCTCGACGCGGTTCGCCAAGGTTGTCTCTTGGGCGGGCAACCACTATAACTTCCACCTGTGCGCATCATCGTCACGGGATTGGTCGGGCAATACGCGTTCGGAGGCGTGGCGTGGGACTACCTGCAGTTCGTCGAGGGGTTCCGCCAACTGGATCACGACGTGTTTTACCTCGAAGACACCGAGATGTGGCCGTATGACCCGATCCAGAACACCATCAGCGAGGATTGCACCTACAACGTCAACTACCTCCGCGGCGTAATGGAAAAACTCGGGCTGGCCGACCGCTGGATGTACCGCAGCGCGCCCGACGCGAGTTATCACGGCCATACCGAAGCGGAAGCGAAAGAGATTTGCGCCACGGCCGACCTCTTCCTGAACGTCTCGGGGTGCGGCTGGTTGCGCCCCGAATACCTCGCCATCCCGCACAAGGCGTTCCTCGATTCCGACCCGATGTTCACGCAAGTGGCGCTCGCGTCCGGCAACCAGGACGTGTTCGAGCGGATCCGCGCGCACGACCGTCATTTCACGTTTGCCGAAAACATCGGTGCCCGTGACTGCCGGGTTCCCCACGCCGGTTTTCACTGGATTCCGACGCGTCAACCCGTCGTACTCGACTGGTGGAAGGTCGGCGCGGCAGCGCCCCGCCCGCGCGACGTCTTCACCACTGTGATGAACTGGGTTTCCTACAAGAATTGTGAATATAACAGGGAGACGTGGGGACAGAAAGACGTGGAGTTCCTCAAATTTCTCGATCTCCCGCAACGGACCACGCAGAAGTTCGAAATCGCCATGGGCATGGGGCCCGGCATGAAACGTCCCACGGAAATGCTTCAACAGAAAGGCTGGCAGATCATCGAGCCGGGCGGACCACCTGCCCGACCCGTGGACCTATCGCGAGTATTTGAGCCAGTCCAAGGGCGAGTGGAGTGTCGCCAAGGAAGGGTACGTCAAATCGCGCAGCGGATGGTTCAGTTGCCGCAGCGCCTGTTATCTCGCGCTCGGACGACCGTGCGTGCTCCAGGACACGGGCTGGAGCAACATCTACCCGACCGGCCACGGGCTGTTCGCGTTTCGCACTCTCGAGGAAGCTGTGGCGGGAATTGAGGCCATCGACGCGGATTATGCCGCGCATTCACGCGCCGCACGGCAGTTGGCCGCGAAAATGTTCGACGCGCGCACGGTCCTCGCGGACCTCCTCGCGAAAGCCACCGCATGAGCCTGCCGATCGCCATCGTCGCGGGATATCTCGCCCGCTATCCACTCGGCGGCCACTTGTTGTCCCAGTATCACTTTCTCGCAGGCCTCGCGAAACTCGGCTACGAAGTTGTCTTCCTCGAACACTACGGCTGGCCGAATGCGTGTTATGACCCGCGCACCAACACGATGACCGACGATCCCACGTACGGCCTGGGGCAAATCCTTCCGTTCTTCCAACGAATCGGCCTGCAACGCTGGTGTTACGTGGACGCAGCGGAGAAATGGCACGGCTTGCAGCGCGACGATGTCCGCACCTTGTGCCGTGACGCGGCATTTGCGATGAGTTCGTCCTCCACCACGTGGCTCGATGAGTTGCGCGAGTGCCCGACGCGCATCTTTGTCGATATCGATCCCGGCTTTACTCAATTCAAGATGTCGCCCACGCCGAGTCCTTCCTGTCCGGGCTATGCGTCGCCCTACGATTTCAACTTTCACTTCACGTTTGGCGAACGGATCGGCCAACTTGACTGCCCGATCCCAACGCACGGCCTGCGTTGGCATCCGTTTCGTCAACCGCTCGCGCTTGACCTGATCTCTCCGCAGTTCACTCCCCGGGCCGCACGGTTTACGACGGTGATGAGCTGGAATGCGTACGGGAGCGCCAAGTATCAGGACGTGAGCTACGGACAGAAAAATGTCGAGCTGCTCAAGTATCTCGATCTACCCCGTCGCGCCGGTCATGTGTTCGAGATCGCGCTCGGCGGCGTGGACGCTCCCGCGCCATCGTTGCGTGATTACCGGCTGGATCGTTTCCGAAGCACTGTCCGCGACGTTGAGCGTGGAGGCCTACCTCGATTACATCGGCCGCTCCCGCGGCGAATTTAGCGTGGCCAAGGAAGCCTATGTCAAGACGCGCTGTGGCTGGTTCAGCGATCGCACGGTCGCCTACCTCGCTTCGGGAAAACCCGCCATCGTGCAAGACACCGGCTTCACGGAGATCCTGCCCTGTGGCGAGGGACTCTTCGCATTCCAGACAGCGGACGATATCGTGAACGCGGTCGAAACAATCGGGAAGGACTACGAGCGCCAGTGCCGGGCCGCGAGGCGAATCGCAGAGGAGTATTTTGATTCGGACAAGGTGCTGCGGACGATGCTCCAGACATGCGGCCTGCCCATCCCGCGCTAGTCGGGCTTCACGAATTTCTTCGGCGCGCTGAGCTTGATCAGGTTCAATTGCTTCGCGCAGAGATCCAGCAATGCCGTGGCCAGTCGCAGGCTTCGGCGCGTGCGCAGTTGGAGATACCCTGCCCACAGGCCAATCAGCGTGAGCGGAAATATTGTCAGTCCATACAAAATCCACATCGGCACTTCCGCCATGGGCAACGCCAGCGACCACCACAATCGCGCCGCCAGGCACATGCCGACCGCAATCGCAAAGACCGACATCTTCCCGAGGAATGTCCACCCACCCTTCAGGTGCGCCCGCAGCAGCCGCTTCTCGCCGCCGTGGTTTTCCGCCACGGTTTTCACATCCACCCGCGTGAAGCGGTCGCCGTAAATGGTCAGGTCAAATTCATCCCATCCGCTGTCGGTCCGCGACTGCCACTGGTCGCGATCCAGCAATTCCAGCAGCGCCTCCAGAAACGTGAGGCGCTCGATGCTCTTCTCGTTCCAGTAATTGAGCGTGTGCACGGAACCCAGTCCTTTATACTGCGCCGCCAACGCACGCACTGTCTGATACGCCGCCGCCGGCGTCTCGGAACGCTGCATCCGCCGCGCGTACTTCGGCCATCCGCGCACCACTGGCTGCAATAGGTACAAAATCGCCACCAGCGGACGCGACCACCATCGCATCTGCCACGGCGGCAGTTCCACGCTCGCCGCCGCGACCGTCGCCACGGTCAGACTCGCGCCGAGGCTCAACACGGGTAGCGGCCACAACACCGGCCACGCCGTCGCCAACAGAAACGCTCCCAGCGTAAACACGACGTGCCATTCCAAACTCGTCAACAGCGTCAGCAGTCCGCTGGGCTCCGGTGTGTACAACGTCTGGAACAGCGCGCTGCCAAACGTGCCATGGTAGATGACGAATTTCCCGAACACCCCGGAGATGCGCGTCGGACTGTAGATCCGCCCGCGCCAGCGCATCCCCCCCAGGCTGTTGAAGAACTCGGGGTGCTTGCGCCGCAGCAGCGCCTCCGCCACGCCGTAGCCGCGCTGCTGCTTGAGGTACGCCTGAATGGTGTTGCGGCGGTAATGCCACACGAAACCCGAATGCGAAAATGCGATTTTCCGTCCGCGCTGCAGCAGCCGCCAGCAAACATCCACGTCGTCACCTGCGGCGCGAAATTGCCGGTCAAACCCGTGAATCTCCTCAAGCGCCCACTTCCAAAACACCATGTTGCAGCCGGGAATATGCTCGGCGTTGCGGTCGTCCAGCATCACGTGCGCGGGACCGCCCGGCGATACCGCCACGCACCCAGCCACCGGGTTGTCTTCCGGCGGCGGAAAATTGTGGCCTCCAATCGCGCACGCGTCGGTCTTGAGCAGGTCGCCCACGACGTAATACAACCAGTCTTCGTCCACGCGGCAGTCGCTGTCGGTAAACGCGACGATCTCGCCCGCCGCGGCCTCGATCCCCGTGTTGCGCGCCGCGCTCAGGCCCAGGTTCTCCTGGTGGATCGTCCGCACCGTCGGATAATGCGACGCGACCCGCGCCGTGTCATCCGTCGAGCCGTCGTCCACAAGGATGATCTCGTAGTTCGGATAGTTCAGGTGCGTCAACGAATCGAGGCACGCGGGCAACGTCCGCCCGCCGTTGTAACTGGCCACCACCACACTGACCTTCGGATACTGCGGCAGCGGAAAGTACGGCGCCCGCTTGTATTGTTCGGCGACCGCATGGAACGAGGGACGCGGCTTGCGATCGCGCGTGGTCAGTCCGAAATACCAGTTCTCAATCTGGTGCCCGCCCGTGTGCCAGTCGTCCGTGAACGAAAAGATGAACGTGCCCGCCAGACCCTCGCGGCAGGCGATTTCGATGTGCCCGCTCAGGATTTGCGCCTTGGCGTCCTCACCCTCGCGCACCGAGTCGATCCCGAACTCCGCCAACACCAGCGGCTTGTCGCCCGCGATGTTCTGCAGGCGATCGAGGTAGTTGGAAAACGGACGCGGCTCGTGCAGATACACATTAAAGCTGACGAAATCGAGGCTGGTTGGTTGTAAGAACTCGGTGGTGGGAAAATTGACGAACGTGACGAGCCGTTGCGGGTCCACGGCTTTGACAATCGCGGCGAGTTCATCAATGAAGTGCGCAATGCGCGTCGCCCCGTACCAGCGGCAGATATCGGGCGGGATTTCGTTGGCCAACGTCAGGGCGAACACCGCCGGGTGACCCGCCACCGCCCGTGCCGCCTCCCGCGTGACGCGCCGCACAAACTCGACGGTCTCCACGTCTTCGAGAAAACACGTGTGCTTGGGCCAATAAAAATCCACCAACACCTTCAGCCCGTGCTCCTGCGCAAGGTCCAGAAACCAGCGCGGCGGGACGTGATACACGCGCAGGCAGTTCGCGTGGAGCTTCTTCATCAACTCGAAATCGCGCTCCACCTGCTCGGGCTTCGGAAACGTGCCGCCCGTCTCGTCCGGCTGGAACGGCCCGTAGGTCACGCCGCGTGGATGAAACTTCTGCGAGCCGACGCGGAAGAATTTGCCATCGGTGACGATCCGCTCCGCCGGCGTGGTCACGCGCGGCGTTTTGAGGGTCGTCGTCTCGGATGCTGCCGCTTGGTCCACCGGCCTCGAAACTTTCGGGGCAGGCGTCACTGTCAGGGTCTCAATTACTCGGGAAGTTGCCACGGATTCATTCGTGTTGAGGGCGCTACAACGACCAGAACGATCTACAACAAGCTTAACAGACAATTCCATTACCGTCAATCCACGCCCCAACCCCGGTCTTGCCGTTTATGGAGGGTCGCGCTCCTGCGCGACCTCGTCGTTCGTGCAGTCTCCTACGCCACACTCGCCTGCCCCCCAAAAACTGCCACGGAAACACCTTTCGAACCCAAAATCGCTCAGCTTCACCCCCCAAACGACGCCAAAAACCGCTGAAAACAGCCCCAAATCACTTTAGCCGCCTTTCCCGATTCCAGTTTGTCTAACGCCTTGTCGCCCTAATCTTTAGCCCCGCAATCGGCCCAAAGCGCACTTGGGTTCGATTTGGGCTCCATTTGGGTTCGTTTTTGGCTTTCCCCGGAAGAATTTTCAACGCCGGCTTGGCTAAATTTGGGTTCGTTTTGCAATTTTTACTTTTTGCGCGGCCTCCCCCTCCGTAGGGGGCGACTCCTACGCCCGACGGCTACAGACCCGTCGCCTCCGTGTTGTAGGGCAGGATGCCTGTCGTGTAGGTATCCCGCCGTTCTGGCAGCAACGCCTGCCGTCCCGCCGCCGTACTGTAGCCACGGCGCTCTGTCGCCGTGGTCGGGTCGCTTGGAGGGCGAGCCTCCCGGCGAGCTGCATTCCCGGCCGCATGGGAGGGGTTTTCCCGCCCATCAGCCATTTCCCATTAACCATCGCCCTTCCCCTATGTCAAAGAACCAATCTTCTCACAACGCGGTAACGCTATCGCAAAGTGATACCGCAATCAACCCCAAAACTAAACAACGTAACCGCATGCCTCTTGCGGATAGGTCGCTGCATGCCGAACCTAGCGTCCATTAGCAATCTGCCGTGATAGACGCGATGTCTGTTGCTTGACAGCGAGAGATCGGTTGCCCACTGTTATGTTATGACGTTGCTCCAATTGAAGCAAGAGTTGTCGCGGTTGCCAGCGCGGGAACGCCGCGAGTTGGCCGCGTACCTGATCCGCCTGCGGCATCAGGGCGCCGCGTAGCGGCGGCTCGCCTCCAAGCGGATGCGGGACATGGATGCGGGTCGCAAGGTCCCGTTGAACGAACTGGAGCAACGGCTGGCGCGTAGCTAGACCCATCAGACAAGACTTCGTGTGCTTCGTGCTCGCAATTTACTCTGAGGGCAGTCGAAGGGTGGTGAGCACGCATCCGATGAACAGGTGCGATGCCTCTTCCCAGCCCTACGGCAGCGAAATCTCGATGCGGAAAAATTCCTGCGGGGAAATCAGGTTCGTGTCCGTAATGCTGACCTGACTGCCGTTCGTCAGCGGGCCCGTATACGTCGTCAGTGGTGACCAGGCACCACCCACGAGGTTCGTGCTGAACTGCGGCGTGTACGTCCGCCCGAGCGCCAGCGGGCTGAATACCAGCTTCTCCTGCCCCGGAGGTTCGTGACGCTGGCCATGCCGACCACAAACACCGATGCCGGGTTCGTCGGATTCAGCCCGGCGACGAACTTGAACTCGTTGTTCTGCCCTGTGCCGTCCGCGTCGTAACCGGGCGCGGCTTTCGGATTCGTCGTGCTGCCGAAATACTGGATTTGCCAGAGCTGGAATGGCGTCAAGCTCCCGCAGCAGGCAGTCTGGTTGATGGCAATCGTATCGATGTACCACCCCACGGACCCGCCGCTGGAATCCGTGCCGCACATCCATCGAAGCTGAATGTTCTGGCCCGCAGCCACCGCGGGCAGATTGACTGTCGTCGTAAAGTATCCGCCGGAATATCCGCTCCATGCTTGCCGACCGCCCAGCGGGTTACCGCAACACGTGCTGATCGCCGAGTTGTACGGGCCGGAGGCGAACCAGCCGCCCGCCGCCAGGATGTCCTGGAACGGGCCGTTGCCGATCTTGATGTCCAACACGCCGCCGTCAAAACCTGCCTCCAGGTTGTAGTAGTTTCGGAACGTCAGTTGCGCATTGGAAGACGTAATCGAAATCACGGGCGAAACCAGCGCGTTCGAGCCCACCGCCGGTACATCCGGCGAGAACGCCGCATTCGGTGGCGTATCCACCGTCGTGGTGGATGTGACCCAGTTCGATTCCGCCCCGCCCGCGGTGGTCGTCCAGCCGGCAGGTAGTGCGGGCGCGGTCACCTCATCGAAGTTCTCCGTGAAAATCGCCGAAGTCGCGCCGAGGTTCAGAACGTAGGTCGCCGTCCCGTAAAGGGCTCCGTTGGTTTGGATTTGCAGCGTGGCCTTGATCGCTTCGCCGCAGGTGCCATTAGCCGTAAACGTAAACGGCTCGGACACCGTGGGGCCGCCGAAGATCACTGTCCCGTAATTCTGCGAGCCGCTGGGCGATGTAATCCCACCCGTCGCCAGTAGCGTCGCGACGACGTTGGGGACGGTCTTCGTCCCAACGTTTTGGAGCCCGAAATTGACCGTGACTGTTTCCCCCGGATCGATCACCCCGTTGGTGGGGACGCATCCCTCCGCAACCAGCGCGGCGCTCCCGGGGACGATCAGCGGTGCGTAGATGGCCGGGGCCAGGGTATTGATCATGTTGGTTCCGTTCGGCGTCCCCCAGCCGGTGCACAGGTCGTAACCCGGCACCGCCGAGAATTGATTCGGGCTTTCGCTCCATTCGTTGTTGCCGGTCGTGATGTCATTGAAGCACAATGCATAGTTCGACCCTTTGCCGATGGCGTACAGGGCCGGGTTGAGAAAGCCGACCGTCGTGTGGACCCCCGCCAGGCTCTGCTGGTTCACCAACGCGGTAAACCCCGCCCACAGCGGTGCCGCGCAACTCGTGCCGCCCACGCCGTCCTGGTCCTCCTCATCGGCCCGCACGTAAACATTGTCCGCTGTCAGCGCCACGTCCGGAACGTTGCGCATCGTGGTGGATCCCTGGTTGTTGGCCATGCTCACGCCCTGCTGCCACGGCGGAATCGGGTAGTAGGTGCTGATGCCGCCGCTGCTGCCGACCCCGTCATAAAGAATCGGGTCAATTTCTACGTCCCAATTCCACACCGTCTCCGAAACGTAGGAGCCCAAAGGCCCGGTCGTTGTCAGTGTCGTCCCGCCCACCTGTACGACGTTCGTGCTGTCCGACGGAAAATCGATCGGCCCAATGAATGCGTCCGAGTCGCCGACCGCGTTGAAGAACGTTTGCCCCTGTAAGGCCATTTGAATCAGTGCCTGTTCGGCTGTCGGGTCGGGATCTCCCCCGCCCCACGAACAGCTCAATTGTTTGGCCAGGTCGTCATTGGCCATCCGTTGCATCAGATCTTCCCACGGGCTGGGATTGGGCGCCTCATAAACGATGACTGGACAGTCCCGGCGCCATGGCAAGCGCCACCTCAATGTCCAGCGATACCTCGACCTCTCCGCCGTTGCCGCTCGGTGCACCGTTGTATCCATCGATCAACACATTCGTCAGGGTCACGTTCGGCAGGACCGCATAGGTTTCGTAATACGTTATGTCATCGGGTGTATAGCCATCGAATTCCAGAAGTCCCACCGACTGGCCTGCCCCCGTCAGGATCGTCCCCGGAACGTAAGCGTCCCGAAAGTCATACCCCGCGTAGTCATTTTCCGGCCCGGAGCCGTCGCGTGGGGTCGCATGCGGGACGACGGCCGCCCGCTTTCGCACGAACTGCGGGTGCGGAATGGCGTAGTTGTTCAACCCACCCACATGCAAGAGCGTAACCGCCAGATCGGCCGACGGCTCGATATCCGGCGCGTAAAACCGGCGGCCTTCCGTCGGATGACTGTATACCTGCATCGTCACATGCAGCGCATTCTCGATATCCGCGACGCCGCCCCGGACATCCACCAGCACTCGATTCGGATACGTGGCCGTCACCGTCAGATGGTTCGCCCTCGCGAAATCCAACACCGCCTGGTAATCCTCTTCCGTCGGCCCGAATTCGTCCGTGAACTGTTGCGGCGTCAGATACTGATGATACCGTGGGTCGCCGGGTCATAGATCTGCTGAAGCATCTGGCCAAGCAATTCCTGGTTGCGGAGCGGCAACCCAATCGCCAAGTTCAACTGTTCCGTCGAGGGCAAGCGTCCAACCTCGCCGGAGGCCCATTTGAGCCACCGCCGCCGGCACGTGGCCATGAAGCTGTTGCCGCTCTGCCGCCTGTGTTGACATCCCGCATGCCAACACGATGGCGGAGAACACTGCACAATAAGCTCTGGTGGATGTCATGAGCGCACCCCGTTTCCCTGGCACGTCCCAAGTAGGAGAGAAAACTCGGCCCGTTGCGATGTGCCGTCCCGGCCCCATTCGCAAGTCAGCCCGACGTCCGACAATCCGAGCAACATGTCCGCACTCTCCTTCCGGCTTCCTGAGCGCAAGAAGAACAGTCCCTACGGGGTGACAGCCAAAGTTTGTATCCTATCGAACCCCGGATTTCAAGCTTATTCCGGCACCAACACCCCGATGACAAGGATCGTTACCCCCACGGCGGCCCGCTCGCTCACATCAGCTTGCTTGTTCCGCCTTCTTCGCCGCCTGCGCTTCGGCGACGACCTTCAGGGCAACGTGTTGGGGGACCTGCTCGTAGTGGGAGAATTCCATCTCGAACGACGCGCGGCCACCGGTCATCGACCGCAGTTCGCTGGCGTACTTGAACAACTCGGACTGCGGCACCTGCGCCTTGATCCCTTGCATGCCATCCACCATCTCGACGGTGAGGATATGACCGCGGCGGTGGTTGAGATCGCCGGTGATGTCGCCCATGTACTGTTCGGGAACGAACACGGTGACGTTCATGACCGGTTCGAGCAGCGCCGGCCGTGCCTTCTGCATCGCTTCCTTGAACGCGTGTAGCCCCGCAATCTTGAAGCTGATTTCGTTGGAATCGACGTCGTGATACGAGCCGTCATACACAATCGCCCGCACATCGACCACCGGAAAACCCGCCACCACCCCCCCCTGCATTCCTTCCATGCAGCCTTTCTCGACCGCCGGAATAAAATTGCGCGGGATCGACCCGCCGACCACTTCGCTGGCGAACTCGAATCCCTTGCCGCGCGGCTGCGGCTCGATCTTCACGTAGGCCTCGCCGTACTGGCCGTGGCCGCCGGATTGTTTCTTGTGCTTGTAGTGGCCGTCGCCTTTGGCAGTGATGGTTTCCTTGTAATCGACCTTCGGCGTGCTGAGATCGACGTTCACGCCCAGCCGCTTCTTCAAATTGTCCACGACCACCGCCAGATGCTGGTCGCCCATCCCCGAAATCACCAGTTCCTTCGTGTTCGGGTTGCGCTCCATGTGAAACGTCGGGTCCTCCTCGATCAGCCGATGCAGCGCGATGCTGATTTTCTCCTCGTCCTTGGCCGTGTGCGGATGCACCGCGTAACTCATCACCGACCGCGGGAATCGGATCGGCGCGAACTTCACGACTTTGGCGGGATCGCACAACGTGTTGTTGATGTGCGTGTCCTTGAGCTTGGCCAGCGCCACAATCTCACCCGGACCGGCCTCCGCGATGATGGATTGCGTCTTGCCCTGCATGCTCAATAACTGCGGGATGCGTTCCTTCCCGCCGCGCGTGGCGTTGAGCACGTCCATGTCGGACTTCAATGTCCCCGAAATCACGCGCACATACGCCAGGTGTCCCGCATAGGGGTCCACCGTCGCCTTGAACACGAATCCGCTGAACGGCGCGTCCGCTTTCGGCTCGACGCTGCCGCCGTCTTCCGTGGCGACCGCGCCCACATCGGCCGGCGACGGCAGCAACGCGGTGACGCCTTCCAATAAATTGCGAACGCCGACCTCTTTTTCCGCGCACCCGCAGTAAATCGGCACGGTCGTGCCGCGGGCCACGCCGACGTGCGTGCCCTTGGTGATCTCGTCAACCGTCAGCGCCTGGCCGCCGAGGAATTCTTCGAGCAGCTTGTCGTCCTGCTCGGCGGCGGCTTCCTCCAGGCTCTCGTGCGCCTTGTGAAACTGCTCGCGCAACTCCGCCGGCACGTCGGCTTCGGGCGTGGTGCGCAGGTTCAGCACCTTCGAAAAGGCCGATTCCTTGCCCAGCGGCAGTTCGAACGGGATGCAGTTCTTCCCAAACACGCCGCGAATCTGCTCGACACACCGGAAGAAATCGCTGTTCTCCTTGTCGAGCTTGCTGACGAAGATCAGCCGCGGTTTCTGCATCTCGTCGAGCATCTTCCAGATCGCGGCGCGCCCCGACCTCGATGCCGCCCACCCCGTCGATCACGACAATCGCCGCGTCCGCCGCGCGGATGGCCGCCAGCGTGTCGCCGAAGAAATCGGAAAAACCCGGCGTGTCCAGCAGCGTGACGCGATGGCCCTCCCACTGGCAGTGAAACGTCTTGGCGTGTATGGTGATCTTGCGTTCGATCTCGTCGGGCAAACAATCCGCGGCGCTCGTCCCGTTGGCGACCCGGCCGTGCGTGTTCACCGCTTTCGAGATGAACAGCACGGCGTCGATCAACGAACTCTTGCCGCTGGATGCGTGGCCGACGACCGCTACCGTGCGAATCTTCGCGATGTCAACTGGCATGTGGAGAATCTCCGTCAAAAACTGGTTTCGGTCGTAAAACTCCGCCTGACTCGCCGGCGGGCGAGGCTGCCTGAGATTGAACCCGATGCCCCAGTGAATCAAGCAAAAATCCCGTGCGGTGTGAGGCTCACGATTCAGGCTTGACGGACTATCGGATTTGCTCTAAAGACCGACCCGACGCTATCGAGGGGTTAGTCGTTAACCTTCATAACAAATAAGGAGGAGTTACATGAGCAAACGTCTACTGCGCACAGCGATGGCTTTGGGTATTGCCGCGCTCGCGCTTTCGTTCACGGGATTGGTTCACGCCCAGGGCACATCCAGCAACGCACCCGCACCTGCGCCCGCAGCCGCACCGGCTCCCGCCAAGCCGAAACCGCAACAATACACGGGCACGGTCACAGCCATTGATGCCAAGGCTGGCTCCCTGATCGTCAAGAAGGGCGAGGAGAGCAAGACCTTCAAGATCGGCGAAAAGACCAAGTACAGCACCGTCGAGAAGCCGAAAGGCGCGGCGGCGGTTACGGACATCAAGGTCGGCGACAAGATCACCGTGTCCTATTCCGAAGAAGATGGCGTCTTGACCGCACACCGGGTCGGCCCGCCCAGATCGGCGAAGAAGGAAGCCACGCCGACCCCGTAGCCAGATTCGCTCCGACCCATCAGGTCGCGGCATCTCGACAGGGAATCCATCAATGGATTCCCTGTTTCCGTTTCATCACGCGTCGCGGTTGAGATACCGCGCTACGCCTTCCTCAAACTTCTGCTGTTGCAGCAGGAATTCGCGCTCGGCCGGCTGGGGATCACCCACGTTATCCTCCTGCAACATCAGCAGTTGATCGCGTGTGAACGGCGGATTCGCGAGGAACTTCTCGAAGATCGCGGCCTGCACCCGTGCGATCGGCAATGGCAAGTGGATCTTCTTCTTCCGCGTGCCGAGAATCCCCTGCAGCTTGTCATACAATTCGTTCCACGTGAACGCCTCCGGCCCGCACAGGTCGTAAGCCTTGCCAATGCTCTCATCGTTCCGCACCGCCCCGACAAACGCCTTCGCCACATTCTCAACGGAGATCGGCTGGATTCTGGTATTGCCGCTCCCCAATACCGGGATAAATGGCAGCCGCCGCACGATCTGCGCCAGCGTGTTGATCCCCTTGTCTCTCGGGCCGTAGATGAACGAGGGACGGAAGATCGTCCAAGCCAAGCCGCTCTTGCGCACGGATTCCTCCCCCGCCCATTTGGTCTGGTGATACCGGCTCCGCGCCTTCTCGCGCACACCGAGGGCGCTCATGTGCACGAACCGTTTCACCCCCGCTTTCTTCGCCTCATCGATCACGTGCCGGGTCGCCTGCGCGTGCACCCGCTCGAACGTGTTCTCTTTCCATTCGCAGATGATGCCCACCAGATGAATCACGCACTTCGCGTCCGTCATCGCCCCTTCAATCGACGGCGCATACAACACATTGCCGTGGAACAATTCCACGCCGTATCGCTCCGCGAGCCATTGGGCCCGCTCCGTCTCGCGCACGATGGCGCGGATGGGATAACCCGCCGCGCGCGCCTGCTTGACGACTTCTTCGCCAACAAAGCCTGTTGCCCCGGTAATCACAATCATCGGATCGTCACCTGAATCATCACGCTCATTTCTAAAACCGCCCCTCACCTTGATCCTCTCCCCCGAAGGGGAGAGGGAAACCCACACACCACAAATCAAAAAGCCTCTCCTCTCCCCTTGGGGGAGAGGCCGGGTGAGGGGTGTGTCTATTGTCTCATTACGAAATTAAATTCTATCGGCGACGCCACGCTATCTCTCCGTTTTCGCCTCATACTCCACTCGTCCGCCAATCACCGTCTTCAACACTTCAAATTTGTCCGTGAAAATCACCATGTCCCCGTCCTTGCGGGGTTCAATGCTGCCTTTGCGACCGCCAATTCCCAGCGCGCGCGCGGGGTTCAGGCTCGCCATCCGCACCGCGTCGGTCAGCGATGCGCCCGCCAACTCGGCCATGTTCCGCACCATCTGAACCATCGTCGATACGCTCCCAGCCAACGCCGAACCATCCGCGGTCATCCCCACACCGTCCCGCGCGACGGCGCTGGTCTCCCCGACCGAAAACGCGGCGCCTTCCGCCAATCCCGCGCCCGCCGTCGCGTCGGTGATCAGGCATACCTTGTCCACGCCTTTTGCCCGCACCGCCAGCCGCATCAATTCCGGGTGCACGTGCTTGCCATCGGCGATCAATTCCACCATGACCCGCTCGTCGGCCAGAAACGTCTCCAGCGCGCCGGGCACTCGATACGCGCCCGACTTGGTCGCGCTCGACATGCAATTGAACAAATGCGTGGCGTGACATAACCCGCGATCCACCGCCGCGCGCGCCTGTTCGTAGCTGGCCGCCGTATGACCGCCGCTCGGCAGGATCTCCCGCTCCAAAAGCGCGTCGATGAGTTCCAGCCCTCCGGTCGCCTCGGGCGCCAGCGTCATTTGCGTCACCAACCCATCGCGGTCCAGCCACGGCAGGTACTCCTCCGGGTTCGCGTCGCGGATGTATTGCACCGGTTGCGCCCCGGCGCGGTCCCACGAGATATACGGCCCCTCAACGTGCGCCCCGACGATCTGCGCCCCGCCAAAATCGTGTCCCATCGCGTCGGCAATCGCCTGCAACGCCGCCGAAATCTTGTCCGTCGAATGCGTCGTGGTCGTCGGCGTCATCGCGGTCGTCCCGCCCGCCGCGTGGAATTTCGCAATCTGCGCCAGGGCTTCGACCGTGCCATCCATCGTGTCACGGCCCAGCGCCCCGTGAACGTGCATGTCCACAAAGCCCGGCGCAACGTAGTTGTTTTTCGCGTCGATCACCTGCGCGTCTTCGGGCCACAACACCTGCGCCGTCGGTGCCACCTGCTTGATCTTGCCGCCCTCGACCACGACACAATGCTGCTCCAGCACACTGTGCGGCCCAATCACCCGTCCATTGATGATTACCACCATGTCCCGCGCAGTATGCCGAGCGACCGCCGGTCAGACAAGCCGGAATGAGTCATCGGGAACAAATCTATTTCACAAACGTCCTTACTTCACACCCGTTGTTCGTCAATCGGATCGTCACGGCGCCGTCGTCGTCGGTGCGGAGGTAGGTGATGCCGCGCGCCGTCAGCCGATCGCGCAACGCCGGTTCGGGATAACGGTGGCTGTCGCCGGTGTTGACGATTTGCACAACGGTTTCAGGACGCACCACGTCGAGAAATTCCGCCGTGCACGACGATTCCTTGGAATGTTGTCCCTTCACCACGACCTCGGCGCGAAGGTCGCTGTAGTCCTTCAACAGCCGTTTCTCGACCGTCTCGCCGGCATCGGACATCAACAGCACCCGCGTCGGCCCGTACTCGACGGCCAGCACGAGCGCGTTGTCATCAGCGCGGCTCGCGACCACGCCCGTCGGCGGGCTGAGCACCCGGATATGTACATTGGGCGCGGAACCAAGTTCGTCGCCAGCTTTCACTGCAAGCAACGGAATTCCACGGGCCTTGATCTGGTTGACCCATTCCGAACAATACTTCGAGCGCGAGGGAATCCCACTCCAGATCGCCTGACGGGCCCCAACTTCACTCGCTACGACGGTCAACCCCGCTGCATGGGCCTTGTCGCCGCAACTAAGCACGGCGGCAGCCAGGCGATTCACGCCCTCCGACCGCAGGAATGGGACCACGACGTGCATCCCATCCCAGCCTCCGCCGCCGTCGATCAGCAGGTCATGGTGGCTTCCGGTACCCGGGCGAAAATCGATGTGCCATCGCTCAGCGACAACACGGTGAGATCGACTTTGTCGGACGGTCCATCGTGCACGAACAGCGTCACAATCATGACTGGCACGGCAAGCACCGCGATGAGCCGCCGGCATTGCACGGAAATCCGCTTGCTCAGCGCGAGCACGCCGATCCCATAATAGACCCACACGAGCCACACCGGCGGCGCCTGCACAAACCTGTGACCCAACGGCACGGCTCCGAGCCATTCCACGCCGTGGACCATCGCGGCGATCAGCAGACTGTTCGCGTTGTTCAACGTCAACGCCAACCATGCGCTCGCGGCGTGCGCCAGCGCGGCCAGCAACCCGAGCGCAATGATGCACCCGAGCAACGGGATCACGAGGAGGTTGGCAACGATGCTGATCGGCGTGAACAGATTGAAATACAGCGCCATCAACGGCACCAGCCCGAGCCACGCCGCCACGGAACAGCTCAACAGTTGGATCACCCGCCGCAACGGTCGCTCAACTTTCTTCCTCCACTTCGGCACGAACTCCTCGGGCAGGAACGGGTCCGTCGCAATCCGCCGCATCAACCGCGCTTCAATAATTGGCGTCAGCGTCACGATGGCCAGCACGACGGAAAACGACAGCAGGAACCCGCTGTTGAACAGTTGCGTCGGGTCGTATAGCAGAATCACCAACGCTGCCGCAGCCAGGCTGTTCAAGGTGTCGGCGGGACGCACCAACATCCACCCGACCAACAACGCGCAGGCCATGATCAGCGCCCGCACCGCTCCGGGATGCGCGCCCGTCGCGAACACGTAGAGCACCAGCACCGGCACCGCTGCAACGGCGCACCATCGCCGTGGAATCCGCACCAGGCGCAACACGATCAGCACGATTCCCGTCACCAGGCCGACGTGCAGTCCGTTAATGGCAAACACGTGGAAAACACCCGTGCGTTGGAAATCCTTGTATGTCTCCGTCGGAATTTCCGAGCGCTCGCCGATCACCATTCCCGCGAGCGCGCCGGCCAGCTTCGGCTCGTCTTCGAGGCCGAGGCGTAGCGAGCGTTCGAGATACCGGCTCAACCGCAACGACATGGCAATCACGGGATTGCCCCGGTCACGGGCTTCCACATCGAGAGCGTCGTCCTTGCGGATCGTCGCGGTGAAATGAATCTTGCGCTGCTCCAGCCACCCCCGCCAATCGAATGCGCCCGGATTGCGCACCGGCGCCGGCACGCGCAACACGCCCGAAAACTGGATGAGATCGCCGTACCGCAACGCCGCGACCTCGCGCGCGTCGCTCACAAACACCAGGACCGTCCCGGTCGCGGGAACCCATTGCCCGTTGCGCTGCACCGCTCGCACGTCAAGGGAGAATCGCAGTCGCTCCGAATCGGTTTCGCTGGCGGGCGTGTCGCGCTCGCCCGTGTCCGTGACGATCACGCCTTGCAAACTGACACTTTGGTCGCGCAATTCGAGCAGGCGCGTGATGTCGAGCGGGGAAGAAACCGTTATGGCCTGGCGATACCCGGCGATTCCCAACACGAACACCGTCGCGAACAGTGCGGCTCGGGCCAACGGTGTTCGCCGCAAGAAGAGGAAGAGAACGAGGCAGCCAGCCGACGCCAGGAACAACGGCGTTAGCCCCCAATCAACGAGCGACCCGATCCAAATCCCCGAGGCAAACGTGACCACGAGCCCCGTGAGCGGACGTTTCATATTCTCAGCGCCCGGTGTCGCCCCACTTTCAGGGCGTCACGAATAGCCAGGGTCACGAATCGTTTTGCGTGCGCGACAGACGCGGTGAGACCGTGACCCAGCGCCAGATTGGCGGCGATTGCCGCCGAAAAGGTGCAGCCCGTGCCATGCGTCTCGATCCTCGGCACCATCGCCGCGCGGTATTCGTAAACGCGTTTACCGTCGAACAAAACGTCCACCGCGCGGTTCGCCCCGGGCAGATGTCCGCCTTTGACCAGAAACGGAACACTGTATTTTTCGGTGAGCACACGCGCCGCCAAGCGCAAATCATCGAGCGTGCGGATGGTGCGACGCGCGAGCACTTCCGCCTCGGCGAGGTTCGGGGTCACGACCGCCGCGCGCGGAAAGAGTTTCGCTGTGAGCGCGGTGACGGCGTTTTTTCTGAGCAACAGCGCGCCGCTGCTGGCCACCATGACCGGATCGACCACCAGCTTGGCGAACCTGCGGCGGGCAAATCCGTGGGCGACCGCCTCGATGATCGCCGCGTCGTACAACATGCCGGTTTTCGCACCGCCGACGGGGAACGCTTCAAAGACGCTGTCCATCTGCTCGGCCACGAGCCGCGGTTGGAGGGGTTGCACGGCGCTGACACGAGCGGGATTCTGCGCCGTGATGCACGTGATGGCGCTCGTGCCGAAAACACCGTGCGCATGGAATGTTTTCAGGTCGGCTTGAATGCCGGCGCCACCGCCGCTGTCGGACCCGGCGACCGTGAGCGCGACTGCTGTTGTGCTTCTCCGTTTCACCCAGTCTCCGTGGGGGATTCTACCGTGCGGGCCGTGAAAAGCAACGCGGGCAAATCGTCAGAGCCGGCCGAGGACGCCGCGGTTGACCTCGGCAGCTTTGTCGGTCCCGCAGAGAATTTCGACGAGGGCGAAGGCGAATTCCATGGCGGTGCCCGCAGCCTGGCTGGTCACGATGGGGCCGTCGATGACCACGCGTTGATCGGAAATTTCCTTCGCACCCACTGCCACTTCCGTGCGAACGCTTGGATGACTGGTGGCCGAGCGGCCTTTCAAGATGCCGTAAGCCGACAGGATGCTCGGCGCGGCGCAAATGGCCGCGATCCAGCGGTTTTTTGCCTGCAGCGCCTCAACAATCTGTTTGATGCGTGGATCATGATGCAGATTGTTGGTGCCGAGGCGGCCGCCCGGCAGGACAATCATATCGAAATCCTCGGCACGAACGTCGTCCAGCGTGCAGTCGGGAATATGCCGGGTCTTGTGCGAAGCTTCGATGGGGCCGGGCTGCGTCCCGGCAACCACCACGTCCAACCCGGCGCGCCTCAGGATGTCAATCACGGTGATGGCTTCAATTTCCTCGAAGCCGGGCGCAAGGGGCACGAGGACTTTTTTCATGGCGACGCGTTGGGCAGTTGGTTGGTGGATATGAGCGGACCTGGCGGTGGGCCGTCGGTGGTGGGCGGCCCGTAGGCTTTGATGCGGACGACGGTGCTGACGCCGTCGTTGTCGGTATTGAAGCGCAGGGCAATGATCTCGCCCGTTTTCAAATTATCCACCGCGACCCTGGCTTTGTCCCGAAAGATGTACGTTTGCGGCGTGTAGGTGAATGTCCGCACGCCATCGACCGTCTTGAGCCTGAGTTCGTGTCGCAGAAAATCAATGTCCTTCAGTGTGCCCTTGGTGAACGTCTGCTTCTGGCGTTGCTGCCGGGCCTGTTCGCGCGCGAGGTCTGTGGCCGACCTGACCTGGTTGGTGGAATCTTCCGATCGGACCGTGGTGGACACAACACACATCAGCCCGGCAGCGAGGAACAGGAGCAGCACCGGTCTGTCGCGCCACGTTCCTGGGGCGACGGGGAAAGGTCACTTGGGCTTAACGCTGGGTGATGCCGGACGACTTGCCGGCGGGTTCACCGGCGCGGTCACTTGTTTGAGGTCCGGGCGGGGTGGCGTCGATCCCCCGACCGTCAGCGGCGGCGCGACCATCTGCGGGATCTGCCGCAGGGACGCGTTGTGGTTCTTCGAGTCGATCTCGAACACGAGCGTCGTGTTGCCGACCTGGATTTTATCGCCCGAGGAGAGCGCGCACTCGAACACGCGGGCGCCATTGCGGTAGGTGCCATTGGTCGAACCGAGATCCTTGAGTGAAAACTCGTTGTTGGCGTAGGTGAACCCGCAGTGCACGCGCGAAATGAACGAGTCGCGCACGGAGATTTCGGACTCCGGCAAACGACCGACGATCAGGGGTTTATTGCTGAATTCGAGGGTCTTTTCGGTCCCATCGGGTCGTTTATGAATGAGCAAGGGCATGATCGGCTAGCACCTCCAGGATTTCTTCCCGTTGGGCGCTATATTCAGCATCTGGGAGCACTGGCGTCAAGCCTTCAGTGGATAACGCACGCTCCAGATCCACCCAACTCTTGCAACCACCGTAGGTTTCCCGCATGGCAAACCTCTCGGAGGCCGGCCGACGATAGACGCGCGTGAGGAGCGCATGCAACCCCGGTTCCCGCCCGAACTGGAAACGCTCCCGCAGGATTTGCTCGCTCCAAATATGTCGTCCCTGCAGGCGCTTGAGCACTTCAGGGCCGGTGATCTGGATGATGGAATCAGCGACCGCGTAGTATTCGATGTCGACGGCGTCTTTCGGCGCGGCGGCGGCGATCTCGCACAACGTGGGGCGTTTGGACGGAATGATGGAGCGCTCGGCCTCGTGATATTGCGTCGGGAACAGCCAGAATTCACGGTGTTCGACGTGAAACTCGCCGCGTTGCTCGCGAATGCCGCCTTTGCGGAGGATCAGGACCTGTTCGCCCTGGCCCAACGCGTGCACGACGACCGCCCATTCTTTAAATGCGATATGGCTGCTCGGTTGCATTGCCCGGTAATTACTTAGCGCATCTGCCGCACCCTGTCCATCGGAAATCCGGTCTGCTTGACAGTAATTGGGCGGCACTGCTACAAGGAAGCCCAAGCTGGCGCCGGTTATCAGCGCCGCGCGCCAGAACAGGAGGAACGTTACATGAAGGATCGCATTTCCAGTCCGGCCATCATTTTATGCTCACTGGCAGCATGTCTTCTCGCGCTCACGACCTCCTGTTCCAAACTCGACGACATCCAGCAACAGGCCGGCGAAGACCCGGGACGAGGTCAACAAGACGCAGGAGCGTCTTACCCGCATCGAGGAAAAACTCGACCAGACCGGCACGGGCCGATTTCAAATCGTCGTGGCCAACCAGGGCGAACGCGGGACCGTGTTGTTCCTCATCGACACGCAGCGCGGCGAGACGTCCATCTATCGTCCGCCCATCGGCGGCATGATCAACGGGTTTTGGAGCAATATCCCGAAGCTGACGTACTCCGACGACTACTGGCAGAAAGCCATCACGCAAGGCCAACAGCCCGCTCCCGGGGCCACGCCACCGACCCCCGGCACACCGCAAAAGTGACCGGGCGCGGCTGACATTCGGTGACGCAGCGGACCACTCCCGAGGCGGTTCATCAACCGGCTTGTGCGCCCCCACCGTTCTGGGCTATAAACAGGCGGTGACGTATCTCGGGATTCGTTATGAAATATCGCATTCTAAAAGGCACAAACCTCAAGGTCTCCGAAGTTGGCTTTGGCGTGTGGACGGTCGGCACCAAGATGTGGGGCGTCACGGATGAGGATTACGACACCGGTGTCCGGCTGTTGCGCCAGGCCCGCGATCTCGGCGTGAACTTCTTCGACACGGCAGACGTCTACGGTGACGGCAAGGGCGAGGTCGTGCTGGCCCAGGCATTCGAGGGACGCCGTGACGACATCGTGATCGCCACGAAATTCGGCTACGATTTCTATAATCACCCCGGC
Organism: uncultured Verrucomicrobiae bacterium; assembly: GCA_963766065.1. Lineage (GTDB taxonomy): Bacteria > Verrucomicrobiota > Verrucomicrobiia > Palsa-1439 > Palsa-1439 > Palsa-1439. Next base: position 17,456 of record CAVYAC010000043.1, on the reverse strand, counting down.
GTGCAACCCGGCCAGCGCGAGCGGCCCCACAACTGGTCGCCGGATTTCGTCCGCAGGGCGTGCGAGGAAAGTTTGCGCCGATTGAAGACCGACCGCATCGATTTCTACCAGCTCCACAACCCGCGTCTCGAGACCATCCGCAACGACGAGGTGTTCGCGACCCTGCACGAGCTGCGCGAGGCTGGCAAAATCCTTGCGTTTGGCGTCGCGCTGGGGCCGGGCGATCGACCGGCGGCAGATTGCCGAAGGAATCGCGGCGCTACGCGAACGCAGCGCGCACGTGCAGATCATTTACAATTTGTTCGAGCAAATGATCGGGGAACCGATCTTCCCCGCCGCGCGCGAGTGCGATCGGAGCGTGTTTACCCGCGTGCCGCACTGCTCGGGCCTGCTCGAAGGCGTGTATTCCGAAACCACGACGTTCGGCAAGGACGACCACCGCAGCTTCCGTGTGGCCGACGATGCCAAGCGCAAGGCGTGGCTGGTGGACGGGCTGAAGAAGGTGGAACAGGTGGCGTTCCTGACCAAGGACACGGGGCGGACGCTGGGTCAGGCGGCGATCAAGTTTATCCTGACGGAACCGAGTATCTGTTCGGTGTTACCGAACATCTACAACGAGCGGCAACTCCACGAATTTGCCGCGGCCTCGGACACGCCCGACCTGACGGGCGCGGAATTGGCCAGCCTCTCCGAATTGCACGCGAAGAACTACGGCCTCGTTCCTGTCGCGTAGTGCGGACGGCGAGCGCACCGTCATCGCGCAATGCGGCCCTAAAGCCGACGCCGGCTGCGATCCCGATGGCGCACGGGTCACGCCCGCCTGCGTTTGACGAACGCCCACAGTGTTACGACGCCCAGAACGGTCAGCAGGAGCGAGGATGGCTCGGGAATGAACTCGAATGTGAAATTGTCCATGGCGAACTCTTCCCCCGCCCCAGCCGCAAAACCGGCGGGCTGACCGCCATAAGAATCGAAATAAAGGCGGTTTATGTCCAGATAATTGAAGGTGAACAGGGTCGCGTTTGTCGCGCTGGCAACTACGGTCTGGTTATAGATCAAGTTAGTGCCGCTGAATCCCTCGACTTCGATGTTCAAATTGCTGTTCCACGCGCCGGTCAGGTAGGTGCTCAGAAAATTGAAATTGGTGCCGGGTGAGTCAATCTCAGCAGGATAACCGTCAGCGTTAAAGGCCACGTTGGAAGGCGACACCATTCCGTAACCAGCACCGCTCGCACCAAGTGCATTGGTTTGGAGAATCGCATTCAGCGTCGCGAAATTGCTCCAACTAAGTCCTTGGTAGCCATTTGTAATGAACGCGCCACCAGGTGGACTGGGTATGTCATCAAAGGTGCTAACCGTCTGCGAACGGGCCGAAAAAGCAGCGAAAACCAACAGGCCGAGGACTGCCAGCGGCGGGAGGAGTGCTCTGATCTTCATGGCGAGCGCCTTTCTGGCGCTACGTTCGCTTGCGTTTGAGGAGCGCGACAAGGGATACGGCACCGAGGACGGTGAGCAGGAGGGATGATGGCTCGGGGATGAACTCGTACTCGAAATTGTCCATGGCGAACTGCGCTCCGCCATCGTATCCGAAAGCAACGTCACCTCCATAGGAGTTGAAATAGAGACGGTCGATGTCGAGGTAATTGAACGTAAATAGAGTTGGGTTCGTGGCGCTGGCAACGACGATGGTGTCGTATATCTCTTCTGCGCCATTGAATCCCTGGACTTCAATGTTGAGATTGCTGTGCCACGCGCCGGTAAAATAGGCGCTGAGGAAATCGAAATTGGTTACGGAGTCGATCTCGGCTGGTTGACCGAGGCCGTTGAAAACCACATTGGAGGCCGACACCACGCCATAGTAATAACCGTCCGTGAGGGAAGGGTAGGTTTCGGGATCGAGGATTCCGTTCAGGCAGTAAAAGTTGCTCCAGCTAAGCCCTTGGTAGGGGCTTGCGATGTAACCAGGGCTCAGCGGAGGATTGTCAAAAGTGATGACGGTGGGTGAAGAAATGGAGGCGCTCGGCAAACCAAACAGCCAAAAGCACACGAAGAATAATAGTACCATCCTCACCTTCATAGCGAACATCCTTCCCATACATCGTGAATATAAGGGAAAACAACGCGCAAGTCGAGACAATGTTGGGTGTGGGGAACCTCCACCGCTCGCCCACTGGCGGTGCGGCATCCAAGGCTAGTATGGATTTGTGGTGTGGGTCCGCGGTTCATTGTATTTTCCCCACAAGGCTGTAGCATTGCCACATGGGACAGACAGCATTTGTCTTGTTAATAACGGTAAAGTCATTGCAGTCCCAAGGACCGTTCGGGCCGTTACCGTTAACGTCCGCCACCGTGTTGGTACGGCTAGCATTCCAATAGCACGACCCACTCGCGCTGTAGGTGCATACTTGCCCGTTGGTGACCGAGCCGACAAAAGTCCCGCTACCGTTGTTGTTATTGCCCGGCACCGTGAACTGCACGCCGTTGACCACTGCGGTGTACGCCCCCGCTGCGTTATAGTTCTGCGTTTGGTCAAGGTTGAAGCACAGATATAGACTTCCGTTGCATTGGGCTGTGAAAACGCCGCTGCTCCCCCCGCCGGTCCCCAACTGGATGCAACGCTCGCAACGGGTGCAGAACTGGAGGTTTGTAGGTGTGTAGACGGCGATGGCATTCGTCGCGGCTCCCACTTCGCCATCGTCATTATTGCCCCAACCCCAATAACGGTTGGTGGTTTGGCCCGTGCCGTCCACCGGCTCCAGCGTCATGGCGACGACATGACCTACCGCCCCTGAGTCCGGAGAGTCGGGATCTCCCGAAGCGGCGCTGACCACCACCACGTTGCTGATGCCGGGCACGCGCATCGGTAGATTGGTTCCGTCGATGCCACTAGGGTTCATCCCCGTGTTGTACGTGCCCAGTTGGCCAATGTCGTTCGTGCCCCAGGCAAACAGCGAACCGTCCGCCGTCACGGCGAGGCTGAAGTCAGGCCCTCCGGCAATCGCCACCACGTTGGACAGGATCGAGGGCGGAATCTGTCCTGGCGATGCGCTGTAGAAACCATTTCCGTCGGGGGCTAATCCAACGCTTACATTGGTTTGTCCGAGTTCACCATACGTGTTGTCTCCCCACGTCCAGACTGTCTTGTCGGCGGTCAGCGCCAGCGTATGGTAGGCACCCGCCGCAATCGCAATGACGTTGGAGATCGTCGTCACCGTCGTCGGGGTGCTGACATTGGCTGTCCCGCCGTCGCCCAATTGGCCGCTGTCGCCTTCACCCCACGTCCAGACTCTGTTGCTTGAATCCAAGGCGGCGCTATGATAGGCTCCAGCCGCGATGGCCACAATCAGCGCCGAGACCGATGACTGTGTGGGAGAGCTTGTGTAGTACGGAGGTGGAAGACCCCCCACGCCCAGTTGTCCGGTCAGGTTGCCGCCCTCGTCCTTGTCTGCCCCCCACGCCCACACGGTGCCATTGGTTCGCAACGCCAACACATGGTCTTGGCCGCCGGCGACATTGACGATGTTGCTAATGCCGGGGACCTGCGTAGCCGGATAGTGATCGCCAAAGCCATTGTCATCATAGTCCCCGGGCGCTCCGCCCTGCTCGTCATCGCCGTTCTCGCCCCCGGCCCAGACCGTACCGCTGTTATCGACCACGATGGTGAACTCATTCCCGCCGCCTGCCAGTGCGACGGCATTAGTGACGATCTGCCCAAAACAGGAGAAAGGAACAACCACTTCACCGGGGTATGGTCGATTAAACTCCGCCCCGTCTGAAAGCTCCCCGTCGCTATTGTTCCCCCATGACCACAATTTCCCGTCGGGCGTCAGTGCCAAACTGTGGGTTCCGCCCGCCGCAATCGGGCTACCCAGCAATCTTTGCACTCGGTAGAACCGTTGGGTGACGGTACTCCCATCGTTGTTGGTGGTGGCTGTGTCCGTCCAAGAGGTCAAACTGACGTTGGTAGCGCCCCAGACGTAGGCTTGAGGCACCCACTGCGTATTGGTGCTGAGCGAGTTGGCGGAAAAAACTAGATAGCGGAAGAACTGGCAGGACTGCCAGGTGATCGTCGTGGCGTGGTTGACGGACTGGGTGATGATCGTCACGTAGAACGGCTGTGTCAGGCTGGTTAGCGTGCAGGGGTCGCCGCCGCCATCGTCATCGTCGTCGTCCATAGCCATGAACCCACCGCTCATACTGGCGGTGGCGGCTTGGGCGGCTTGCGCCGCCTCGGCTGCCGCTTCCAAGTTGCTCTCGTAGGCGGCGTAGGTGGCGTAATTACTCACGTCAGCCAACAGCGCCCTAAGCGTGATGACGGGTGGTGGAACCTCGCCGGGCGATAAACCCCAGGAATCAGGCTGGTCAACCACCTGCTCATACCAATTCCACATCCAGAGGTTCCATGAGTTGGTGACGGGCTGGTAGCCGCTCGGAGCCTCAACGCTCGCAACCACGTCGGTCGAGCCGTCGGGCTGGATGGTCGTTTCCCCGGTGAGGACATTCTGGAACAACACAACGGCATAGGCGGGCACACCGCCGCTGAGTTCGGTCGAGGTTTGGAACAGACCGTCACAGGACATTTGCGAACAGTCGAGCCACCAAGGTTCTCCACCATAAAGGGAAAATGCCCGCCAATCCCAAGGGCTGAATGGCAGGACGAGGCAGTAGTCGGGACTGTATGCCTCGGCGACGAATTGGTCGAGGTTGGTGACATAGAGGTCTTGGGCACGCACGGTGGGCAGCATCCAGAGCGACGCTGCGAGCGCGAGGCAAACGACCGGCGATGTCCGCTTCTCCATACCCTTTCCATAGCCCTTCCACAGCGGCCTCGCCAGCCTGCCCGATCTTGCGACAGCAGCCTGCGGAATGCAAGACAAAAACATCCCGCAAATGGGATGACTTCTTGGGCAATCTCAGCCGCGTGGCCGAGTCGTTGGAAAAACAGTTGTCTGTGTTCCTGCGTCAGAAGCGGGGCGCGTTGTCGTACGTAGCGTTTTCGCGCAAGATGGGGCTTCCCTCGTCCACCCTTCACCGTCTGGAAATGTGCGAGCAGAGCATCACGTTGCGCCGCCTGCAACAAATCATGAAGCGGTTGAGGTGCTCGCTACGGGACATTTTCCCGTCGCAATAGCTCGCCCGTTTACGGCTTTAGCGCCTCCGCGTTCAGCTTGCGGCGGTGGCGGATGGCGCGGCTTTGGGGGCGGATTTCTTCTGGCGCGCTTTGAGGCGTCTGAGGTAGGCGGTACGGCGGCGGCGTTTTTCGACTTTATTGTATTGTTGGCTCATGGGGCATTCTTTTTTGGTTTCTTCACGAACCGCGCGATGGCTTTTTTGGCGTCCTGGACAATCGGATCACCATGGGCGAACGTGGCGATCTTGAAGTCGAGTTCGAGAAGTTTTTGGAGCGACTTCAAAATTTGCTTTTTGTCTTCGAGGTAGGCGTCCGGCAGCAGCGTCAATCCTTTGTCGCCTTGATTAACCAGGGTGTCCCCCATCAGGACGATGCCGCCGCCGGTTTTTGCGTAGTAGGCCATCTCGCCGTCCGAACTGCCCGGAAGATGCACGGCTTTTACTCCGCCCGGCAGGCGCTCGCCGTCCATCAGCAGGATATCGATGTTCGTCTCACAATCCGCCTTCGCCTTTTCATGGGCGTACACCTGAATTTCGTACTGTTTGCGGAACCAGTCGGCGTCCCGGTTATGGTAGGCGTTAGTCAGCAAAATCCCGATGGGTTCGCCGAGGGCCTCCAGTTTCTTGATCACTTCAGCATCCGGCTTTAGTGGGTCCACGAACACGACTCCTTCGGATGTCTTCAGCGCGTAACTATTGAAATCGGTCTTCCATTGTGGATGAAAGCTGGCCCAGCCGTAGAGATTTCTCGTGACTGCGCGCAATTCCGTCGCTGGTTTCAAGTCCATAAACGACCCCTTAATCAAGCTCCCATTTCAGCGCTGCTTCTTCCATCAGTGACGCGACCTAATAGGACGCCAGTGTACCGCGCCGGGGCGGTCCTAGGCAAGCCATGTTCCTCGGTCAATCCAGGGCCGGTGAGGTAATACAAGTGATGTTTCCCATGACCTGACACTGGCAGCTCAGCCGGCGATTGGCTGGCTGGCCCTTCAATCGCAGCTTTTCGCGGCGTGTTTTCGGTGAAAGGTTCTCGGCCCCTTCCACAACTTCTACGATGCACGTGCCGCACAAGCCGTTCCCCTGGCAATTGATTTTCTCATCGATCCCCTTGTACACGGGGACCTTATGCAGCAGCGCGACTTTGCGGAGGTTCGCATATTGCCCGCAATCCACCTTCATCCCTTCATTCAAAAATTCAACCGTCGGCATAAATCTCCTGTCCTCTCGTCAAGTGGGCTCGGCGAACCAACCGGCTCAACTGTCCCCTGTATACGAGAAACGCCGTTGGTTTGCAACGGTTTCGGCTCTAGTCCGCATCGAACGCGGCCGGCCAAAGGCGTTTCCGATCGAATTCCATGAAAATCAGCGGAAAACTGTGGGCGAACTGCTCGGGGTACGAGGCCAGCATTGATTGGCAGTGCTGCTGCGTCCAGAACTCGCCGGATTCCAGCTCATCAAGATTGATTCTGGGCTGTTCGTCCGTAACCACACTATAAACCCAAACAAACTCCCAGCCCGTGTCTTCACAGGCATCGATCTTAAAGTGTTTGAGAAACCGGTGTCCCGGTAGGACCAGTCCAAGCTCCTCTTGGAACTCGCGCTTCGCGCACAAGTCGTAATCCTCGCCACTATCCACGTGGCCCGAGGCGCTCGAATCGTAACAGCTTGGAAACGAGTCTTTTGCGGCAGCCCGCCTCTGGATGAAAAGTTCGCCGTTGAGGTTGAATAGAAGCACATGCACGGCTCGATGACGCAGCTTTCGCGCATGAACGTCGGAACGCGTCGCCGTGCCGATGATCTGATCGTGGTCGTCAACAACATCAAAGATTTCCTCGGCCATGACCCTTGAATGAAAGCACACCAGACGCCGTGCGACCCAGACAAAAAGAAGGCCCCCCGCAATCGCGGGAGGCCTTCGGTAGTCGCTTACCCTGTAGTAAGACTAGAACTTGACGTCAACTTCGGCTCGGACTTCCTCCGCGGCGCGTGCAACGCCTTCGGCGCGATAGGCTTGCGCCGGCAAGAACACGCCGTAGACGAGCTGCGCACGAACGTCCTTGCTATAGTCGTAGCCGAGAATGCCATCGAATTCCCATCCGAGGTCTTGGCTGTTGCCGGTGCTGCTAACACCAGCACTAACCGGGCTGGCCCATGCCGGACCGCCCCAGTCAACGTTGCCGTTGCTGCCGGCAATGCCGTACTTGTCAGCCTTAATATAGTAGTAACCTTGCAGCGCGAGCGTGGTGTTCTCGTACGGTTTCACCGATGCGCCCAAGTTGAAGATTCCAATATCCGTCAGGGCTGGCTCGAACAGATAACCATTGTACCCGTCCGCGTAGTCAAACCACGGGCGGAACTGGGCATTTCCGACGCCCGTGCCCCCGTCTGTGCCCTTGCCGCCACCAGAGGCGTAGATGAAGTTTCCATTAAACGCCGGCACCCATTGCACATCCTTGAGCGTGTACTTACCACCTGCATTCAGAAGAAACGCCCCGATCGAGCCTCCATCGTCAGTGCCACCGATAAGAGTATTATCTCCAATGTCACCAACCTCATAGGCGGCTTCCCACCAGGTCTGTAGCGCGTCCACTGGATTGATGTCGGCGCGCAACCCGAGAATGATCGGGGAACTACCCACCAACGCTGTCGGCGGCACGCGGCTGCTAACAACGGGGCCGGTACCCGGGCCACCAATACCACTGGAACTCTGCGAAACCCAGCCGATGTAGGCCTCAACGTCTTTGATCGCGGAGTCGCTCAACTCATAGCGGGCATTGACGAACAACAGATCGTTCGCGCCCAGATGGCTCGGCTGTCCACCGAAGCCTTGGTTGTTGACCAACTCGGCGCCGACGATGTCGATCGTCAGCGGATAGTAGTCGAGCACGAGCCGGCCCGCGTCATAGTTGTATTCCTGCTCGACGCTGCTGAGGATCAGCCCGCGGCCGTATTGCAGGAACTGGCGGCCCAGCTTGAGCGTGGCCGGTGTGTAGAATATCTCGTTGAACTGGACGTAGGCTTCGTCAAAGCCAACACTCCAAGCGCGATTGATTATGCTGCCATTGGCTGCTCCTGCCCCCACGGTTTCGGAGGTGCCGGTCCCGGCACCCCACTCACCTTCCGCCTTCAGCGTGACCACTACGAGCACATGGTCTTCGAGGTCGGCTTCGCAGGAAACCCGTGTTCGCTGTGCGATAAACGACTCATTTCCATCTAACTGACCCACGGGAGCGGTGCCAGGGGTCTGCGCCCCTGTACTATCGAGAAAATACCCGCGGATCCGGATGTCCCCGCTGAGGCGGATATTCTGGACATCGGCGAATGTCTTACTGGCCAATCCCCCCAAGGCTGCCAGAGCAACTACTAGCCATACTTTCTTCACTGTGTCCTCCTTTGTTTGTTTACGTTCACTGTGCCATATGGCACAAGTCTTTGATTTTCAATTCTGAGTGGCCCCCCGCTTCAACGACAATCCTCCATTGCCGTGGTACGACAAAACCCCATCCCGAAGCGGAACCGAACCTCCCTCTCCTAACGTAATTCGCGTGAGTATAGACACGACCCCAAACGTGTCAAGCCCGTTTTCCTAGGGCTCTCGCCGTGTTTGCGCACACCTGGCACAAGACAGCGCAACCTTTGGTCTCAAGCCTCCCGTCAACTGGCGCCGAGTATAGAAACAGACGGAAGTATGTCAAGCCATGAAGACACACAGCGCTACGGCGACCCGGATACTGGTGGCAATTGCAAACCACTCGACGCCGGTGCGGGCGACGGATTTGCAGGAGGTTGATCGGCCTTTTCCGCAGGCAGATCGCGATTGAGGATCACCATGCGGAGATACGCCTTCTCAAACCATGGAGAGTTTTGCCCTGCAGCCAGCAACTCCTCGTATAGCTGCCGCGCTTCCTTCTTTTGGCCCTGAATCTCCAAGCACCGTGCCAGCCCCATCTTGGCCGCATTTGCAGTATAGCCGTTCGGATTCGAGTTGATGATCTGCAAGTACTGGGCTTTGGCGCCATCCAATTGGCCTTGGGCCTCCAGTACCGCCGCCAAGCCTATCTTGCTCGACACTGCCAGTGGATGACCGGGAAAATCCCTCATGAGCGATTGATAAGTATTTGCGGCATCGGCATATCGGCCGTTCCGATAATACAAATCCCCCAGTCGCGCCAACGCCTCGGCGGCAACGGGCGACTTGGGAAAATCGCGCGCCACCGCCTGTAGCGATGCGGAGTCAGTTGCACGCGCCAAGCCCTCGGCAGCCCGTTCGGCCTGATAATTCGTTTGGTGCTGCCAATAGAGCAGTACCAGACCAAACGCAGCAACAGCTATCACCCCCCCCGTGATCTGGTTCCCGTGCTTCTCCCAAAATACTTCAAAGTCGAATTGGTCCGTTATCCGTAAGTCGTCTTGCGCTTCTCGTGCCATGATCCTCCGTCAGCCCCGACATCGGATGTCGGGGTCAAAAGTACGTTGGGCTATTCTTGTGAAACAAATCCAAAAGGCAAGCGGGAAAGAATCCACACATTCTAACAACCGTTTCACCTTCCCAATCGCGTCCGGTACTTAAAACGAAGCCAAACACTAAACGGCTTTGTTGCGTCACTTAAGTAGCTCTTAAACAGAATCTTACGCGTGCGAGTACACCCGGAAAAGTTGGCTTGGTTTCGCAGAAACAGGGGGTTAAGAGCGGCCATGCCTTCGATGGCTTGGTCCCTCCTCGGCCATCCCCAAGCCGAAAGCTGACCGCTGGTGATTCAGCTCTGCTTCTTTCACGATCCCTATTTCAATCAACTCCGCCAATCGTAACTCCGATTGCATGCTTTGTCGAGAATATAAGTCCCGAACATGCCACCACCGCAAGCCGCGCTTGAAAGCCAGCCTGCGGACCTGCTGCCTTGATCGAACCCTTTGTGGTGACCCCTTCCATCACAACCGCAAGGGCACCGGCTACATCCTCCGCATCCTCAGCCCCATGCCCGAAGCCCCTCGCGTCACCCGCGCCGTCTACAAACTCAAAGACTGAGCCGCGCCATTCGCAAATCCCGCCCTTATGCGACGGCCACCGTCAATTGCATAGAATGGACCTGAACCCAAATCGCGGCCAATTTGTCAAGAATACAGGTCCGACCTTTTTTACATTCTCCGGCGTCAGCTCTTAGGCTCTTAACACCTGTGCCTTGTCCCACACCTCCCAATCCCCGCACCGCCGCGCCCATGATGCATCCGATACCGATGTACCATGAATACCGAACACTTCCCCGTGTCCCCTCACTCTGATTCGCCTCCGCGCATCAAGCCCGTCACTTCGAAACGCGCCAAGGCCTGGATCCTGTCATTCGACCCCGCCACCAGCGGCTCAAGGCACTGGCGTCGGCTCGTTGATCCGGCCAAAAAACGGCAGATCAGGACCATCCTGATATTTGATGTTCGCCAGCACCGTAAACGTAAATGTTTGTGCCAGGGTGTAGAGGTCGCGAGCGGGCCGCTTGCGCCACGGCGCGTCAATCAGCCAGTAGACCGGCAAACCGGAACGCACGAGCTGTCGCAGCCGCTCAGGGTCGGAGGAGGCAACAAAATGACCCGGGGGTATCTGTGCCGCCGGGCTGCCCCGGAACATGGCGATGTCGTCTCCGCCCGCAAGAGGGACAGCCCTGCGATCCGTTCCGCGAATGACATAAGCGTCAAACAGCAGGGGACCAAAACTTGTGACAATGACTGCATTGGATTCGATTTGGCCGGGCGACCCCGGTCAGACCCTCGTAAATCCGCTGCGGCTCCCCCTTGGGCAGACCCATCCCTAGGGTCGCGATCATATACCACCGAATCAGGGCCGCGACGAAAACAACCACCACCACCCGGGCAGCCGGAGAGGGCCACTTAACAAGCAGTGCCGCCACACCGATGCCGTCCGCAAGGCAAAAGACTGGCACCAGTCGCGCCAGAAACCGCTGGTCCCGGTAGTAGTACAACAAAAAAAAGCCGAAGCAGGCCACCGTAATCAAGATGGCCCACACAAAAAATTTCCGCCGAAGCGGGTTCGTTCGCCACGTCGTCACACACGCCACCAGCCCCAGTACCCCTAGGCCGGTCCGAACCAGCGTCATCGCTCGGTGAAAGCGAACGGTGGACGACCGCCCCCGCGGATAGTTGATGAAGATGTCCGACGCGTCTGCTTGATCGAGCAACGACTTCAGATAAAGGGTCGCGTTTCCTTCAGCCAGTGGATCGTCGTTGGTGATTCCTTCCAGCCGCATGAAACCCGTTCTGGTGATGTAGCCGGCCGAGAACAGTGGCCGGTTCGTGCTGCCGGCGCTCCCCCAATAATGGTAGCCCGTTCGCCAGGGACTTCCGTATGCGGACCGGTTGTACACGGCCTGCCCAATCACGAACGGGGCCGTCCCCACGAGGACGAGTCCCAAGCGTCTCGCACGTTCTCGCGTGGCGCTCTTCCATGCGAGCAACGGGATGGCCGCCGCCAACAGCAGGAGACTGTCGTTACGGACCGTGACGGCGAATCCGATGATCGCGCCCACCGCGAGGCATATCATCCCCGGCCGCTTGCTGTCGCCAATCGCCAGCAACAAGCCCAGCACCAATACACCCAACAATGCCGACGGCACCTCGCTCATGATCTTGTGCGAGTATTCCCAGAAACTGTAATTCCAGATCAAGAACAGCGCCGCCGCGCATCCACAGTATCGTCCACCCAGTTTTACCCCGATCCAGTACGTGAGCGCCACCATGGCAGCCGAGCAGAACAGGATCGCGTAGATGCCGTTTCCCAGAAAATGCCCCGTCAGCATATAGGCCGGCACCAGCAACAATGGCATCCCGGGCGGATGCACCGGTGGAAAATCCAGACCGTAGGCCGAGACCACCAGACGCCCGCGTTCCAGCAGGTTGACCGCCGGTATGGCATAGTCAGCGGCATCTTGCGGCAGACTGGCAGCGAACTGCGGTGTGGTCCAAACCACGTGGCACGTCAGCAGGGCCACCCCGAGAGCAATCACAGCGTCAACCGAGACCGGCCACTTGGGTCTTGCCCCGCTCGGCTGGGGATTTGAGGGTTCGCTCACGTAATCAGACGCGTGAACGCAATCACCTCCATCAGAGGTGTATTCGCCGCGCTTGTCCTCATCAGGCTGTGATCCTCGCGCCCAGTGTTTCCGGGGCCAATGTTTCCGGGGTCAAACCTGTAGGGCCTGTTGCCCAAATGGTGTTCCGGTGATTTTGGCGTGGTGGTGACTTCGCGGAGCATCGCATTTGTTCGGAAAATCAACATCCTAGGTTTCTAAAAGGGCGGCCAGGGCGTTACTTGGCCTCAGGGCGACAGTCCCTGTATTCATGACATTCTCGCTTTGGTGGGTCAGTTCGGCCAGCTAATGGCGCAAGCTCATTGGTAACAATTCAGTTGCCGGGCCCGGTTCCGGACTCCTTTTGTGCTGCGGCGGTTGCGATTGCTGCCCACGGAAGAAGATTCAACGTCCGTGCCGGAGCCATGCGCTCCCCCTTGAAGAACCGGCTGGACTCGTTTTCTCATATCGCCTACACACTTTCTCGCAACGTTTCTCTTCGCAACTATTGCGACCCGCGTCTCCTCGAAAGCACCAGCCAACTACAATCGAACTACTAAGAGCCCACTATCAGACCGCGTCACTGCATGCAAGCAGAAGGTTCAGAGTCCGTCGGCGACTGCACAACGCTATGACCGTTTCGCCCGCCATTCCCGCCAAACCAACCGGAAAAACGCCATGTCGTCCCGCAGATACCGGCGCCAGAGCCGCCGTGGTTCCTGCGCCAGCCGATACAGCCATTCCAAACCCACCTGCTGAATCCATTTCGGCGCTCGCCGCAGAACTCCCGCCGTTACGTCAAAGCTGCCGCCCACCCCCATCACAAATGACACATGCATTTCCTGTTTCCATTTGCCTAGGAATAGCTCCTGTTTTGGCGACCCGACAGCCATGCAAAGTACATCCGGCTTAGCCTCTTTGATGCCTTGTACAATTCTGGCCTCCTCGTCGGCAGTCCAATAGCCGTTTCGCCAACCGGCGAGCTGAAGCTTCGGATACTTGCCCTTCAAAGCATCCACTGTTTTCGCAACGATCTCCTGACGCGCACCTAGAAGGTATGGTCGAAGTCCTCGTTCCGCACATCTGCCCATCAATGCATCGAACAAATCTACGCCCGTAACCCGTTCTTTGATAGGACATTTAAACAACTTGGAAACCCAAATTATTGGCTGTCCGTTGACTGTAATGAGATCACAATCCAACACGGTCTGGCGCAGACTCGCGTTCGATTCCATCTTGACAATTTTGTCCACGTTGACGACAACGTGCTGGTGAATCCCGCCATCCCCGATCATCGATTCAATGCGATCGAGCACCTCGGCCATATTGAGGTTGTCAATCGGGACGCCGAAAAGCGTAACCTTTTCTGAAGGAGCTGTTTTCACTTGCCGGGAGGATTATCCAGCAGGCACCTAATGATTCGAGAAGCTGCTTTGCCGTCCCAATACCTTGGGACACGACCGTTCTTGCGGTTCCCCTCAATAATCTTCAAGGCCTCGGCGATTATCTTCTCTTGAGCAGTTCCCACGAGCGTGCTTGTGCCTTCCGTCACGGTCACGGGCCGGTCGGTGTTGTTGCGAAGGGTCAGGCACGGAACGCCGAGCACGGTCGTCTCTTCCTGGATCCCGCCCGAATCGCTCAGGACAACCTCGGCGCCAGCCATCAGGCACAGAGAATCCAGATAGCCCAGCGGTTCGACGATCCGGATGTTCGGCCACTGGTTTACCTGCTCCCAATAACCGAACTCTTTCAGACGGGCGCGGGTTCGGGGATGCACCGGAAATGCCAGCGGCAACCGCTTCTGGATCGCCTCCAGCGCCGACAGAATCCCCAAGAGGACCTCCTTCGAATCCACATTGCTCGCTCGGTGCAACGTGACGTACCCGTATTCGGAATCCAACCGCAGTTTCTCGCGAATGTTCGACTGGAGACTTTCGTCCCGCAATTTCAGCAACGTGTCGATCATCACGTTGCCCACGAAAAATATCTTTTCTTTGGCGATCCCCTCTCGCAGCAGGTTCTCATCCGCATCGGCGCAGGTCGTGAAGCAATAATCGCTCAGCGTATCCGTCACCACGCGGTTGATCTCCTCCGCCATCGTCCGGTCGAAACTCCGCAGGCCTGCCTCGACGTGCGCCAGCGGGATGCACAGTTTCGCCGCGACCAGCGCCGCCGCCAGTGTCGAGTTGACGTTGCCAACAACCATCACCAAATCCGGGCGCTGCGCCACCAGCAGTTTCTCCAGTTCGATCATCACCCGCGCGGTCTGCTCGGCGTGCGACCCGGAGCCCACTCCCAGATACACGTCCGGCTTCGGCAGGTGCAACTCCTCGAAGAACAGGTTCGACATGTTGTCGTCGTAGTGCTGGCCCGTGTGCACGAGCACGGGTGCAAACTCGCCCGGATGGCGCGCATACTCCGCCATCAGCGGCGCCATCTTCATGAAGTTCGGCCGCGCGCCCACCACGTTGACAATTCGCATTTTCATCACGTCGGCTCAATCACTGGAAGTAATTCCGTCAGGGCGTAGTACATCCACGCTTGTGTCCACCGCATGTAGCTGAGGCGGTTGGTCCTGCTGTGTCCGCGTTGATACCAGAAGAACCCACGCTTGTCCAACATGTTCTCCACAGCCCATGCCGCTGCCTGAACAGCCTTCTCGATGCGCCCGAAAGCCAGGAACGTCACGATTCCCTGCGCGCTGCAATGGGTGTCGAACGGATAGTCTTCGTTGTGATAGTACCGGGGCGCGCCATCCGTCAGCCAGAATGTCTTTTCCCAAAACGCGAACCCGCGCTCCGCGCTGTCTGCGAAGCTGTGGTCACCGGTTCGTTTCTCGTAATCCTTGAGCGCCACAAGGCTGTATCCGGTGTGAAAGTTATCGATCCAATGCTGGTTGTCCGCTTCGCCGTACCACCACGAACCGTCTGCTCGCTGCCGTTTGACCGAAAACTCCATGCAATCGCGCCGCCCCAGCAACGCCGCGCCGATCAT
This sequence comes from uncultured Verrucomicrobiae bacterium, assembly GCA_963766065.1. Classification (GTDB taxonomy): domain Bacteria; phylum Verrucomicrobiota; class Verrucomicrobiia; order Palsa-1439; family Palsa-1439; genus Palsa-1439. The sequence continues at coordinate 2,256 of CAVYAC010000043.1, read as the reverse complement.
ATTGACGTTGTGCACCTGCGTATCGGAATGCGGCACGTATGACAGCCAGCGCTCGCCGCCTCGTTCGCGCAGCAACTGCTTTTCCAGGAAGCTCACGTCGCCTTTCCGTCCCAATCGCTCATAGGCCCACGCGGCAAACGCCGTGCAAATGAGATTGGGCGTCCCACGCGGCGCAAAGAACGCCCGGGATTGCCAGGCGAAGGGATACCCCCATCCGCCTTGCGGCGTTCGTAGCGATTCCAGTTGATCCAACCACCTTTCGTCGCGGCTGCCGAGCGCGGCCAGCGCCAGCGCTTTGGGGTTCAGTGTTGGCCAGGATCCCGCATAGCGGACGGAGATTCACCGGGCTGCGTCGATGCAACTGCGTCCAGGCCTGACGCGCCAGTTTTCCCGGCAACACACATGCCAGGGGTGAGTTCAACGCGTCGTAAGGATCGTACCCGCGCCACCCGCGCGAGGTGCCGTATTCGTGTAACTGCTGCCAGACGTTGCGAAATCGTTTGCCTTCGGTGGCGACCGCCCTGGACATCTTCGGTGGGTTCATCAGCGGTTACAATTCAATCGCCCGTCCTGTCCGGATCGATTCCAACACTGCCAACGTCGCCCGCGTGCTGTCGACAATCTCTTCCAGCGGGATCGGCATCGGGCCGCCGGATTTCACGGCATGCACGAACTGCTTCACTTCTTCCGCCTGTCCCTTCTCGCGAAAATCGTCTTCGATCAAATGCTTGCCGCCGGCGAACACCTCGACGTGCTCCTTTTTCAATTCCGTGTCGGCGACGTTGAAATAGTCAATCGACCCAACCGATCCGTCGGCGAACCGAAGCGCGACCTGCACGTTCTCGCCACCAAATCCTTGCGCGAATACCGACACCACTCGTGATCGCGCTGTAAACCGCAGGAAATCGATGAAATGGCAGACCTCGCCGAGAATGCGTCCGCCGCCCGTCTCGGGGTCGTTGACCCAATCGTCCGCCGGCAACGGCTGCACGCTCACGCGGTAGCGCATCACCAATGGCCCCGCCAGCTCTCGCGCCCTCGCGGCAAACGGCGCAAACCGACGGTTGAACCCCACCATCAATCGCGAGTCGCCGCTCTGCTTGATCGTGTTGATGATCTCGTCGAGTTCCTCGCCACGCAGACACAGCGGCTTCTCGCAAAACACCGTCTTGCCAGTCCGTAACGCCTCAACGACGATCTCCGCGTGCAAATCGTGGCGCGTCGCGATCAGCACCGTGTTCACCGCCTTGTCCGCCAGCACGTCCCGCCAGTTGGTCGTGCTGGTTTCAAATCCAAATTTCTCTTTCGCCTTTTCCGCTTTCACGCCCGTGGCCGTGCACACCGTCCGCAACGTCACGTCCCCGTTCGCTTTGAACTGCGGTAACAAGACTCCCTGCGCGTAATTTCCGGCGCGAATCACGCCGAGCACCACCGATGAGTGCCGGGCAGTCGACGAGGCGCTCGTGACCATCACTTCCCGTTTCGCTCCTCGCCCTTCTCCGCCCGGGTATTTCAGGAGCACGCCCACAAATCGCTCTTCGGTCTTCCCCGTGATCAACTCGTATGCCTTCGATGCGTCCCCAATCGGGAATGTATGCGTCGTCAACGGTGCGACATCCACCCGTTTGCTGGCCAGCAACTGGACGAACGCTTCCATGTTCCGCTGCTCGGTCCAGCGCACGTATCCAATCGGATAATCCACGCCCTTTTCTTCGTAGAGCGGATCGTACCTGGCCTGGCCCATAGCTGCGGGAAAGCTTGAATTCGAGTTCCTTCTCGTAGAACAGATCGCGCGGAAGCTCCATCCCCGTCACGCCGACCATCACCACCCGCCCCCGCTCGCGGCAAATCTTCGCGGCCAATTCAATCGGGTCGTTCGTGGGCGCCGCCGCCGCAATGATCGCCGCGTCCACTCCGAAACCGTTCGTCAACCGGGCCGCCGTGCGCTCGATGTCGCCGCTGGTGCGCGTCGCCACCGCGTCGCAGCCGCACCGCGTGGCCAACTCACACGCCTCGGCGCTCACGTCGATTCCCAACACGACGCAACCCGCCGCCTTCAGAATCTGCACGGTCAATTGCCCAACCAACCCCAGGCCTATCACGGCCACAGATTCCCAGACGTGCATCCGTCTGTCGCACCCCCTGCATCGCAATCGCCCCGAGCGTGGTAAACACGGCGTGCTCCAGCGCCACGCCTTCCGGCAATTTCGCGCAGAGGTTTTGCGGGACCACAACCTCCTCGGCGTGGCTCGCGTA
>CAVYAC010000042.1:0-31962 GCA_963766065.1 uncultured Verrucomicrobiae bacterium | reverse complement strand
TGGCGGACCCTTCCAGATTTGGCTCGGGGGACGGTCACCCAGACCAACGCGATTTTTGTCGGACGGCCTGGAAATTCTTACGGCTTTTAAGCGTCGCCCATGAGCAATCCGGGTAATGTGGAGTCGGGCGCCGAAGGACCCGAAGACTTCCACGTTTCTCTCCCGACAACCAAGCCCCTACGCTCCAGACCAATCATGATCGAACGGGTCAACGCCGGTGGCACGCTGGTCTTGACAAACCTGTCCGCCGGCCGCGTCCAGTGCGAATGAGCAATTGACTTTCAGCTTGGAAGACGCGCCACCCCGGAGCTAGCATTAAACGACCAATGGTCAAATTACCTGGAATCCGCCCCTATCGCTGGCCGGCACGACCAACCTCTTCACCGTTCAGCGTGATCGATAACGGCACCCCCCCTCTGACCACTTCACAATCCTTCGCGGTCGTTGTGGGCAACTCCGTTGCCCTGAGCATCGCCACCTCAGGCAACGACACCTTGACCCTCAAATGGTCACAAGGCTCTCTCCTGCAGGCCACCAACCTCCTCGGTCCGTGGGTGACGAACACCGCCCCCTCGCCTTACACGGTTGTGCCCAGCAATTCCCAAATATTCTTTAAACTGCGCGTGGATTAGGCCATGAGTCAGCTAGGCGTTATAGGTGTTTGGCGAATTGATAATCACGCCTTCAAGGTCATTGGAAGGGGAATTCTTCGAGTCCGCCGCTGCCCAAGGACTGACTTAACTGCTCCGGCAGAGGCGATCGTTCAGTGTGCGGGCAAAGTCACCCACCAATTTGCGGGTTAAAATCACCCATACGTTGAGATGAAAGTCGGCCCAAATGTGCGCCGGGAGCGGACACAATGGGGCGATGAATCAACTCAAAGTAAATAATCCCCGCCCAAAGGGCGGGGCTTTGGACAGTGGCCTCCAGAGGAGGCCAGTGCCCAGCCCCCAAAGAGGGCTGGGCGCGTCGCGTTGTCCCGGTTTGTTTATCCTCGGTTGAATCGGAACTCCTCTTGCCGTTGTTCCTCCTTCTCCTGCCATTTTACATACTTCCGTATCATCTCGGCGTCCAAGCCCACCGTCCCCACGCAATACCCCTGCGCCCAGAAGTGATTCCCCCAGAAACGGTGCCGGGTAAATCCCGAAACACGCTGAATACCCGGATCGCGCTCTTGCCTTTCAGCCGCCCCATGTATTCCGAGATCGACAGCTTGGGCGGTATTTGCACGATCATATGCACATGGTCCGCCTGCACGTTCATCTCCTGCACCTCGCAACTCATCTGACGGCTCTGCTCCCTCACGCTCAACTCCACTTCCTCCTTCACCTTTCCCTCCATCACCCGGTAACGATATTTCGGCACCCACACAATGTGTTATTCGCAATGCCATATCGTATGCGATAGCCTCTTGAATCTGCTCATGCTCTTTTCCTTTCTGTTTCGTTGTGGGACAACGCTCAGAAAGGATGCTCATGGGCAGATCCTTTTTCAGCATAGCTCTTTCTCTAACCCCGTTCAGAGAACGGGGCTTCCCTGTTTAGGAGTGAATCAACAACAAACGATAGTTTCCCTGCATAGGCGAGGGTGGTCCAAGCGGCGGATCGCTCGCGAACTGGGCTTGGACCGCAAGACGGTGCGCCGGCATTTGGCGGCTGCCGCCGTCCCAGCAAAATCCTGTATAGTCAAAAAACTCACGCGGCTGCTTCGTCCTCGCGGTAGTAGAATCGGAGCAAGCCTCCGAGTCGCTCGCGGGTGCGGATTTCACCCGCGGTTTCCCCGACCCGATCAGCGGCCTCAGGAAACAAAATCACGTTGTCCTTGCCTTGATGGTTCCGTTCGGCGTGAAAATGAGAAACGTAATTTGAGAGGGCGTGATGAAGGGAGCGCTCGCCGAAGAGAATGAGCTTCGACAAACACTCCTCCCGCACGGAGCGGTGCCACCGCTCCAAATGCGAATTTAGATTCGGACTTTGTGGCGGTAACTTCACCGCCTGGATGCCCACCGCCTTTAAGATGCCATCGAAGGCGGCGCAGAATTTGGCGTCCCGGTCGTGCAGGAGATAACGGCATCCACTGAGAAAGCCTACCTCCGCCAGCGACAGGTTGCGCGCCATCTGCTCCATCCACCGCTGGTCCGGCGAGGCTGTAATTCCGGCGATGCATACCCGGCGTGAAGCCACTCGCATGCAGGTCAGCACATAGTAGGTCGTCAGCCCGGCGGCGGTCCAAACCTCCGCGGTGAAGAAGTCCACGGCAGCCAAGACCTCCAGATGCGAGCGGATGAACTCCCGCCAGGTCAAAGACTTGCCCCGTTCCGGGGCGGGGGCAATGCCGTGGCGCCTCAAAATGTTGGCCACCGTTTGGTGGCTGACCGGATGTCCGAGGTTGTTCAGCGCCCCGGCCAGGCGCCGATAGCCCCAATGCCGGTTTTCTCCCACCAGCTTCAACACCAAATCCTCGATGGGTTCGGCTTTCGGCGTCGCGTCAGCTGCGCCCCGTCGTTTGGAGCCGTCGAACTTCTTGGCCACGAGGCGGCGATGCCAGCCCAGGATGGTTTCGGGGCGGACGATCTGCGCCACTTCACTCAGGACCTTGCGGCCAAGCTGCTTACCGAACTTCCGGGGTCGTCCCCAACGGGAAGATCGAGCCCGCGGCCGGGACGCAGGTGACCGTTGTGGGCATCAAGCAATTGTTGGCAGCCGTCGGTGTCGGGAATGTTACGACCGCCGATAACTGTGCGGAGCCGACGGACGCGGTAATGTTCGTGCAATTGTTGATGACCAGAACGGCGTTGGTGAAATCCGGCACGAGGATGCACTGGGAAAACTCGGATGTATTGGAACTGCTGTCGCTGGCCGTGGCCGTGATGAACTGGCCCACCAGGCCGGAGTTGGAAAAGGGGAGGCTGAACGTGGCCCCGCCACTCAGGTCGGTAGTGACGTTAGCGGACCCGAAGAATGCCTGGCCCTGCCCAAAGCCGGACGGATCACAGACGGTGTTGGCGAAGAACTCGAGATGGACTGGGCGTGGAACCCGCGGAATTGGTGATTGAGCCCTGAACCAAAATGCCGCCGTTGGAGCAGAGAACAGCCGTGAGGACGGGGAAACTCTGGAAATTGTTCGGGCCTGTGGGGAACGTGCCAAACGGATGGTTGGAGGTGACGCCGTCAGCGCCGAGATCGATGCCCAGCAGGGCATTGGTGAAGATCGAATTGGCGAAAATCGCGTTGTTGACGGCAGTGCTGACGACGGTCACGCCATTGCTGCCGTTGAATGCGATGGTATTGGCCTGACCCGACAATTCTCCCCCGATCAGATTGGTCGAGGCCGCGGCGAGCGTCCCATCGATCAGGACACCCGATTCGGTGTTGCCCAGACTGTTGGTGCCGGTGGCGTCGGTGCCGATGAAGTTCCCCTGTACGACATTGGCATCGGCCGGGAACAGGCTCGGCTCGTTAGAGCCGGCGATATCGATCCCGTTGCCGTGTTCTGAATGATGACGTTGCCGGTGCCCGAGGCCGTTCCACCGATGATGTTGGCCGTCCCGGAAACCAGGACTCCATCTCCCGTGTTGCTGGAGATCGTGCTGGCGACGAGGCTGTTGGTGCCGCCGGCGAAGTACCCCACCGCCGCCATTGGCTGACAGGATGTCGCCGGAGAGGGTGTTGTTGCCGTTCATGGTTCCCAGGAACGCGTTGATGTTCACCCCGGCTCCCAAATTGGTTGCTACCGTGTTGTTGACCAGGTTGTTACCGGACCCACCGATATCGACGCCATCAGCATCGTTGGCGGATATGGTGTTGTTCGAGAGGGTGTTGTTGTTACCGTTAATCACCACACCGGCCCCGATATTCGACGAGATAATGTTGCTCGCGAAACTATTGGCGCCACCGGCGAGATCCACCCCGTTGGAGCTGTTGGCCGATATCAGGTTACCGATGATGCTGTTGTTCGCGCCGAAGACGTCCAATCCGTTATTGAGATTGTTCGTGACCACGTTGGTTGTACATGTGTTAGAGGAACCGAAGAGCTGGATTGCCGTACCGTTGAGAACGAGGACGTTGCCGGTAATGGAATTGGTGTCACCGCTGCATTCGACACCAACGAGGTTGTTGCTCAGCGCGTTCTCGGAGAGCGTCACGCCGTTCGCGACGGACACGCCGACGCCGTTGGTGAAGTTTTGAATGATCAAACCCTGGACGGACCCGGCGACAGCAAAGGTCAAGCCGGTGCTGGTCTGGACGGCACTGGCGGCGCTTCCATCAAGGGCGATCAGGAGCACGGGGTTGTTGGTCAGCGTCCCCGGAAACGCGCCGGGGCTGAACCGGATTGGGTGAATCCGTTGATGGCGAGTGGGCTGGTGATGGCCGGCAGGTTCGACTGGAGGACGATGGTCTGCACGGTTCCGTTGAAGGGCGGAATGGCGAAGTTGATGGTGACGGGCGGGGAGTCGGTATTACCCTGGAGGATGGCCTGATCCAACGAGCCGGGAACGCCAGTATTAGTGGTGGTCACCGTGATGGTGGTAGCGGCAAACGCGCCCGAGCGATCAGGCCCGGGGTTGAAAACCATCAACGCGGTGGTCAGCAGCACGCCGCAACAAAATCGCACAGGGGTTCTCATGTCGCTTTTTTCCGTAATGCCCGGTCTTGTCCAAATCCATTCCGCCGCCAGCGCGACGTTTACTGGTCAAACGCCGCCAGCATTGAAGGTGAATCGTAACCGAACGACGAGATGAAACGCCAGAGGAATCGCGCCAGCGAAAATGGTGCGGGACCGATCACGGGCTCTGTTCATGGCTTCTTCCCGAAAACCGACGACGCGGTTTCCGTCAAGAAACAACATGGCCCGGTGATTGTCAAACGAATTTCGGGAGCCAGGATCCAGAAGACAGAAGGTGCGAATTGCTCACCACGAGGTACACGAAGGGAGCGACGACATCGCGACGCGGACACGGGCTGAGGAGCCTGCGGCTCGACAACAAGACGTTCTGTAATAGTAAGAATACATATATTTTCTTACATTTTCTACTTGCATTACATCCTGTGGATGCTGTACCTTTGTGGACAAGCGAGAGGATCAACATGCACATCGCGTACGTCACCTCCAAGGGGCAACTGGCGATTCCGGTGAAGTTGCGCCGGAAGTACAACATCAAGAAGGGCACGCGGGTGAACTTCATCGAGGCCAACGGCAAGATTGTCATGCAGCCAGTAACGCGGGAGTACATCGAATCGTTCTGCGGCATCTTCAAGCGCAAGCCCGGCTCGAAGCCGGTGACGCAGGAACTGATTGAGGAGCACGCCGAGGAAGTCCGCCGCGAGGAGGAAAAGATTGCGCGCCACGGTTTTTGACAGCTATGCCGTGCTGGCGCTGTTCTTCCATGAGCGGGAGCCGAGCGGGTCAAGGAGATCCTCAATGACGCGGCGGGCGCGGGCCGTCCCGTGTTGATCAGCGCCGTCAATTGGGCCGAGGTACTGTATCGGGTCGCGCGGGAGCAGGGGGATGCGGGGGTGGAGGACGCCAAACGATTTGAGCGGACCATGCCGGTGGATGTGGTGGCTGCCGAACTGGCGCTGGCCGAGCTGGCCGCCGAATACAAGGCCGCGCACAAGATGTCGCTGGCCGACGCGTTTGCGGCGGCCCTGGCGAAACAGAAGAAGGCCGAACTTTTTACCGGGCATCCGGAGTTCAAAGCCGTCCAGCGTGACATTAAGATCGGCTGGCTGAAGTAAAGCCACGAATTGACACGGATGATAAAGGGGCGAGTCTATTGCCGCCCAGTCCCCTCCCGCCGAATCTGAATCATCGCCGGCGGCGATTCTGCCGTCCGCAAGAATGACACTCATCGTCGATAGACTGATTTCCGACAAACGTGTCAACTATGGGTCATGCCGAAACATGACCCCATCCTCATTGCATTTGGTCGGAGCGTCCGAAAGCAACGGGAAGCAAGGGGATTCTCCCAAGAGGTGCTCGCGGAGAGGGCAGACCTCGACCGCACCTACATTAGCGACATTGAGCGCGGCACACGCAACCCCGGGATCAAAAACGTCTTCCGCATCGCTAGGGCTTTGGGAATTTCCCTCTCCCAACTCACGAACGGGATACGCGGATGACGCGGCCACGCAAAACGAAGCGGCGCGCCGTCAGGGAGGACTCTGCCGAGTATCAAGCCGAGCGAAAGCTGCGCTTCATCGACCTGTTCTGTGGTATTGGCGGTTTCCGACTCGCCTTTGAGCGGGCTGGTGCTCAGTGTGTGTTCTCTTCCGACTGGGACAAGTATTCGCAAATCACCTACGAGGCAAACTTTGGTGAGAAGCCGCACGGCGATATTCATTCTGTCGCAATTGCCGACATTCCGAAGCACGATGTACTTTGCGCCGGTTTTCCGTGCCAGCCCTTCAGTATCGCGGGTGTTTCCAAGAAACTCAGTCTTGGTAGAAAGCACGGATTTCAGGATCTCAAGCAGGGCAACCTGTTCTTCTCCATAGCCGATATCATCGACCACCACCAGCCTGCGGCGTTTGTCCTGGAGAATGTGAAGAATCTGAAGAACCACGACAAAGGGCACACGTTTGACGTGATCTACCGCACACTCACTGAGGCCCTTGGCTACACAGTGTATTTCAAAATCATAGATGCGCAGAAAGTCGTACCTCAGCACCGCGAGCGTATCTTTATAGTCGGCTTCAAACCTTGGCGCTATTTCGAATTTCCGACATACCCGCCTGAGGGACCGAAGCTGTCGTCAATTCTCGAAGACGAAGTCGCCCCGAAATATACGCTAACGGATCACTTGTGGAAGTACCTGCAGGACTACGCGGCGAAGCACCGCGCCGCAGGTAACGGATTTGGTTTTGGATTGTTCACCGCCGATGATGTGGCGCGGACTCTTAGTGCCAGGTACCACAAAGACGGAGCTGAGATTTTGATCTCGCAGGGGCGGGGCAAAAACCCTCGCCGCCTCACACCTCGCGAGTGTGCCCGATTAATGGGGTTTCCAAAGGACTTCAAAATTCCGGTCTCCGACACCCAAGCCTACCGGCAGTTTGGGAATTCTGTAGTCGTTCCGGTTGTGGAGCGACTGGCGGCATCGGTCGTTGGATGCATGAACCGGCCCACGGGCGGTCGACCAGATTTAGTACTTACCAGCTCTGAAAAGCGTGGCCGTTATCGTGGAGGTCAGCATGTCCCTATTTGACGATTTCTCGGAACAGATCACGGGGGTCGAGGCGATTTCCGCCGCGGTGATCGCGGAGGTTTGTCGTCAACGCGGCGACTTGTCGGCGGAGGCTTTAAGGGCAAATTTCAGCGAATTACTCTTGGACATAGAGCGGCGTTGTTACGAGACCTACCAACGTGAAGAGGAGAGGGTCGGCGAAGGTGTCATACGCGAGTTTGTAACGAGAACCGCTGATGCACCAGTCTTCAGGGAACTGAACAGCTTCTTCCTCTCTTTAACGCAGTCGCGGAGGTCGAGGGCGGGAAGCACGTTTCAGGCAACGATCAAGGGGCTCTTCAGGCGTTGTGGTTACCCGTTCGAAGAGCAATGCGTGGTGAACGGAAAGCCGGACTTCTTAATACCCTCTGAGGCGCATTACCGAAATAACGCGCCGGACTGCATTATCTTCACAGTCAAACGAACTGTCCGCGAACGATGGCGCCAGATAGCAACAGAGGGTGTCCGAGGCAAGGCGCTCTTCTTAGCGACTATTGACGAAAAAGTTACAGCGAGCCAAGCGGCTGAAATGTTGGGAAACCGGATTTGCCTTGTTGTCCCAGCAAACCTGAAGCAGACGGTCCAGGCATACCAGAGCGCGCCCAATGTTATTTCGTTCGAGGACTTTTTTACTGACCATCTTGATCCAGCGATGGTTCGATGGCGCAGGTCTGGGGTGATTTGACTGCGGGCTTGGGTTGAGATGCCTGACGTTTTCACCAAGCGCAAGCGGTCGGAAGTGATGTCGCGGATCCGGGGGCGCGGCAACAGGGACACCGAAATCGCTCTCGCAAAATTATTGCGGGCGAATCATATCACGGGGTGGCGACGACATCAGAATCTTGTGGGACGGCCGGATTTCACATTTCCCAAGGAGCGGGTGGCGGTGTTTGTGGATGGGTGTTTTTGGCATGGGTGTCCGATCCATTCCAACCCAGCCAGATGGCTTCGCAAAAGTTCCATGAAGGATTCTTCTCGCCCGGCAAAATCAAAGCGCACCGGTAGGGCATTCTGGACACAAAAGCTGGCCGCGAACGTTGCCCGTGACAAATTCGTGACCCGTGCGCTCCGGAAACGAGGCTGGCGGGTCGTCCGATTGTGGGAACACGACCTTGCGAAGAATCCGGAGCGTTGTGTCGCGCGGATTCAGAAGATGATTACGTAAGGGAGGGGATGGGGCGGCCTGTTTCCAGCAGGGCTTCGAGGTGCGCCTTGGCGGCTTGTTGGAAGTGAAGGAGGGCTTCGCCGCGGTCGCGTCCGTGGGCGTGGCAGCCGGGCAGGAGGGTGGATTTGGCGATCCACACGCCGTCTTCGTCGCGTCGAACGTGCACTTTCGTAAGCGGAACGATCATGGTGGTGGAACAATAACACGGCTGGCATCCGTCGTAAAGGGGGGCGTTTGATGCCTGACGTCTTCACCAAGCGGAAGCGGTCGGAGGTGATGTCGCGCATAAGGGGCAAGGGGAACAGGGATACGGAGGTGGCGCTGATGAAATTATTGCGGGCGAATCATATCTCCGGCTGGCGGAGGCAGAGGGTCGTTCGATTGAGCGTTGGGCGGAAAGCGGGTTTACCCACCCCTACCCCTCCAAGGAGGGGAACGGGCGGGGAATACGACCGCAAGCGGGACGCTCGCGCTACCAAGATTGCCGTGGATTTCATTTTTCAGAGGGAGCGGGTGGTGGTGTTTGTGGACGGGTGTTTCTGGCATGGGTGTCCGGTGCATTCGAGTCCAAGAAAGTGGTTGAGGAAGAGTTCGATGGGGAAGGCGGAAGAGCGAGCCACGAATTCACACGAATGGGCACGAAGGAAGAGCGGCGCTCGCGGAGCGATCGCCCTACCGACGGCCAGGACGGGGAAGGCGTTTTGGGCGAGGAAGCTGGCGGGGAACATGGCGCGGGATCGGTTTGTGAATCGGGCGTTGCGGCGGGATGGCTGGCGGGTCGTCCGGTTGTGGGAACACGATCTTGTGAAGAATCCGGGGCGGTGCGTGGAGCGGGTCAGGCGGGCGTTGGCTTGATGGGGCGGATTCTTCTACGCGGGCACGTTGCCGCGGAGGATGGGTTCGCGGGTGGGATGATTGGCAGTGGCGGACGCGATGGCGGCGGTTCTCGACAGCACAGGCGGGGGAGCGGTTCATGAGGCCCGGCGCATTGTAGGCGCAAGACACGAGAACGGCGGGTTGTCAATCAAATTAGGGGCGGACGAGGTGAGGGGTGGTTTCGGGTAGCTTCGAGTAGGTTCGGGTGGTTTAGTGTTGACTCCGCAGCCGAGCTATAATAGCAACGGGGTTGAGGACTCGAGACCCACTCATGAATCGATGGCGAGGCTCATTTTTTTTGGTTGGCGCCCTGATCACCTTCCCGCTGCTGCCTGCGGCGAATGGTTCGCCGACGGCATTGGAGAGCGCGACGGTCAGCGAGCTGAAGAACGAGGTGAGTTATCAGGCGGCCGACGGATCGGAACGCGCCGCCAAGGTGGAAGATGTGGTGCAGGGGCGGGACGTGGTGAAGACGGGCGGCAGTTCCATGGCCGAGCTGGAATTTCCGGATGGGACATTGACCCGGCTGGGGTCGCACAGCGCGTTCACATTTGCCCCCGAGAGCCGCGAGGTACAGACGCGCAGTGGGTTGAGCGTGTTTTTCATCCCGAAGGGCATGGGGGGGCTGCGCATCGTGTCCCGCGCGGTGGTGGGCGCGGTGGAAGGCTGCACGGTGGCCGTGGAGGAGATCGAGCGTCCGCAGGGAGCCAACACGCAGCATTGGACGAAATTCCTCCTGGTGGAAGGTTCGCGAGCCAGCGTGGTGCTCCCAAACGGGAAGCACACGTCGTCCTTGCGTGCCGGCCAGGGGATCTTTCAGCGCGAGGGCGCGTCCACACTCAGTCCGCCGTTCGATTTCGACGTCAAGGCGCTCACGGAAAACGCGACCATCTTCACCGGGTTCCATCGCACGTGGCCGGGCCTGGATGACATCAACGCGGTCATTGAAAAGCAATTCCGGGCGTTGAAGGACGGCAGACTGGTGCACTCGTCCTTCTATTGGACCGGCCGCGGCACGCAACAAGGAACCTTGCCCGCCCAATTCCCCGTACCGGAAATTCCCGGGATGCAAACGCCACCCTACAACGACTCGGGATCGCGGGACGGCTTGTTGCTTTACGAGTTCGACAACATCGCTGGGGCCAACCAACCGACACCGAGTTCAATCAAGTGAGGGCTGCTAAAGGAAATCCATGGTCTCGCGGACAAGTGGCAGCGTGAAACTTTTTTGGTGTTCGCTTTTTTTCGCGGCGTCCATGGCGCGCGCGCAGGAGCCGCAGTTGTTCCTGATCGACCAGCGCGAATTTGGCCAGTTGGGACCCGCGCCGTCCACGCAATCGCAGCCGGACGAGGCTGATTATCGGGATGAGCTGGGCCCGCTCCATCCGCTGATAGCGTTGCGGTATACCCCGTTTCAGGCCTATAGCGATACGTCATACCTCTACGACTCCAATATCCTGCTGACGGATCACAAACCGGTCTCGGACATGGTGCTCGACCAGGTTTTCGGGGCGTCGTATTCCCCGAGGCTGTTCAACGACCTCAAGACCACGTTGTACTACCAGCATTACATCGACCGCTACGATTCCAACAGCGCGTTTGATTTTGATGGCGACCAGGCCGGCGTGGACCTGGCGTACACGCTGGTAAAGCCCCCGATTCCCTATCATGAAGAACAAACGTCGTCGGCTTGGACCCTGTACGGCGACGGCTCGTACGAGCGGCTCACTTTGACGACGGGTGACACGCTGATCTACGGAATGGCGGATGTGAGGATCGGTCTGCGTTGCGACTACAATGCGCTCCTGCCCCGGTGGACGGGGATTCTCAAACCGATCGCGCCCTTTTATGGTTATCAGTTTGATTGGCGGGTTTCGTATCCATCCGTTCTCACCCGGGCCGACAACACGGGTTTTCTGGGGGCGAGTATGGATGTCGTGCGGAATGTGTATCTCCAGGTTCTGGCACAGGCCCAGTGGCAGGATTACCTCGACGTAAACCGTAGCGACATTACCGAGACGGTTTCCGCGTCGTTGATCTGGCGCATCAACAAATATGCATCGCTGAACGCCAGCGCCCTGTTCGCCAACAACAACTCCAGCCTCAATGCATTCTCCTACAAAGTCCTCAGCGCCGGTCCAAACCTGACGTTACAGATACGGTTCTAAAGTTTTGTCAGCCTCAGCTTGGCGCGGACGGGAGTTGCGAGTGTTTTTCTTTCCAGCCTCTGATCTCATAAACCCGGACGGGGCGTCCCCGGCCATGGGGAAGCCATTTCCCCATCTTTCAGAACGTCAAATTGCTCGCCGTCGCGCGCGATGTGGTGTCGAACCTTGGCGCGGTTCTTCAGGAGATCGTCCCCGACGTGGGTGAGCACGATCCGCTTCGCACCGATCTCCGCCTGATGCTCCTGAAGTTGGGTGTAACTCAAGTGCACCGGCGTCTGCCGGTCGAAGTTCGTGCATTCGCTCACGAGCAGGTTGGCTCCCTGGGACATCGCGGGGATGGAATCACACCAGGTCGTGTCCCCCGTGAGGGCCAGAACCTTGCAGCGGTGCTCGATGCGGTATCCGAGGCACCGTTCCCGGTCGATGTGTTTCATCCGATACGCGCGGATGCGCATCCCGCGAATGGAAATCGGATGCCCGGGGCGGATCGTCTTGTAGACGACGCGAAAACGGCGGTGACTCTTCGTCACCTCCGCGAACATCATCTCCGTCAGGGCCTCGAGCCACGCGCGACATAATGCGGAGCCAATCACGACCAACGGCCGTTTGCGTCGCGAGCGATACTGGTAGTCCAGGAGCAACATCGGCACGCCGCCGACGTGGTCGCCGTGCAGATGCGTGACTAGGATAAAATCGATGTCGTCGGGAGGGATTTTTGACCGGTGTAACGCGGGCAGGATGCACGGGCCACAATCCACCAGTGCCGTGCTGTTGCCAGCCCGCACGACAACAGCCGAATGAAAGCGGCCGTCCGAGCCGAAGGCATCTCCAGTCCCCAGAGTTATTACGCGCATGGGATACGTGAGACAACAGTTATGCGAGTTGCACCGCGCGTGTCAACAGGCACGTAAGGAAGATTGAGCAGAGCTCGCGCGTTGCGACGCGGGAATCACCGTGATTCGATGTGGGCGACACGGCCTTGAAATGTGACTCTGGACTCCGTTGTGGAAATTTTCAAATGGCCGTGTCCATGATCTCGCCTGAAATCTTTTCCCCGGCGGCGGCGGCGGATTTTCCGCCAGCCAACCCCAGAGCCAGCGTGACCAGGCTCGTGACCACGAACAGGCCGACACAGGCCGGCCAGCCGCCGTGTAGCCAGAACCATGCGGGCAGGGCCGTGCCCACGCTGCCACCGATGTAATAGAAAGTCACATACAGGCCGGCGGCGGACGAACGGGCGCGGTCGGCTATCTGGCCGGTCAGCACCGTTGCCGACGACTGCGAGACAAAGACGCCGGAGGAAAAAACCGCCAGCCCGGCGATGACCGCCGGCAGCCAGTGAACCAGCGTCAACAGCAATCCGCCGAGGGTCACGCCCCCCGCCAGCAGCGCCGTGCGGCGAAAACCGTGGCGGTCCTGGAATCGTCCCGCCAACGGGGTGACGATGCAGCCGAACAAATAGACAAAAAAGACGCTGCCGAGCCCGGCGGTGGTCAATAGAAACGGGGGGCGGGCGAGAAAAAAGTTCGCATAGGTGAACACGCCGACCAGCGAGAACAAGACGGTGAAGCCCATGCCGCAAATCATCAGCAGGCGCGGATTTTTCAAATGCCCCCACGTGTCGCGGAGGGATTGGAACACATGTTGGCCGGGAACGAAATGCGTGGCCAACGGGAGCCACTGGCGCACGGCGAACGCGCCCAACAAGTCCAGGACGCCCAGCACGATAAACGCCGCATGCCAGTTCCCGCGCGCGGCGATGATGCCGGTGAGGAACCGTCCCAGAAATCCCCCGAAGACCGTTCCCGCGACGTAGGCGGACATCACGGTGCCGGTACGGCCCGCGAACTCTTCATTGATGTAAGCGATGATCACCGCGATGACGCCGGGGACGAACACGCCTTGCAGGAACCGCCAGAAAATGAGTTCGGACAGGGTTCGGGCGGTGGCCGCCAACAACGTCGGCACGGCCATGGCGAAGAGCGCGGGCACGATGACTTTTTTCCGTCCGATGCTCTCCGCGAGCAGGCCAATGACCGGGGCCATGATGGCGACCGATAGCGTGACGGCGCCCACGGTGAAACTGACCTGTACTTCGGTCGCGTGAAAGAATTTCTGAAAAAACGGCAGGAGCGGTTGCGTGCAATAGACGTTCAGAAACGTGCAAGCGCCCGCGATCATCGCGGCCCAGACGGCAAACCCAAACGGTTTATCCGTCCGCGCCGTCGAAGCTGTGGCCGAATTCATAAACGGACAGCATAGGCGCGAAACGGACGGAAGGGAAAATCAAAAGAGGCTGCGGAAGGGCAACGTCCGTGTGTGGCGTCGTTGTGTCGCGCCACTCCCTGCGACCTGGCTTGAGAATTTATGGGTAGCACTATCCATAATTGCGGTATGCGGTGGTGGTCGTGGTGATGCTGATGTGTGATCTGGGAGTTTCAGACGTGAACGACGAAGGGCGGAATCTGGGAAACAGAAGGCGGAAATGGCTGGGTCGGGTGGTGGCCCTGTTCGCTGGCCGCTTTAGCAAAGCGCCGACCCCTTCCACACCTCGCTCGGGGACGCAGAGAACACCGAGGCGGGACGGGTTGATACCTTCCAATGGGAGGTATCATGGCTGGCGCGCTTGTCGAGGAGTCAGCGTGGGGGCGGTTCAGTAGACTGTAGGGTGTTGAAGACCCACTCTAACAAGATCACGATGCCGCATGATCCAATCCAAGCCAAGCTTCGTGGACGGTTTCTCAACCTGCGTTCGCTCGGCGAGGCTACGGATGTAGCAGGTAATCATCGCCTGCATTCTCTTCACGGCCCACGCGACATTGACGACGGGTGGAAACAGGATTCTCGATCTGAGCCGGTTCAGTTTTCCGTGGCGGAGAGTCATGATTCGCGTCGGCGAGCGCTGAATTTGTATCCCATCCGACTTTTTGTTTTGCGCTTCCTGCCAATTCCGGTCAACAATAGAGTCTGCGAACAGATCGTCGAATCCTATGACATTGCCAAACGATGAGTCATCCATGACACGCAGCCCCGGTCTGACCCGGGTTCTGGCGGTGTTCAAAGAGACGTTTGGACTTGGTCGCGCCGCCGCGATCAGTGCCATTCTCTTGGTCGGCTCCGTTATGATATTCGCCGTTTTCTGGTTCTTTCACTCGGCTCCGCCCAGCACCATTACCATCACCAGCGGTCCCGAAGGCAGCTCCTTCCAGGCGACTGCTGAGAAATACCGCAAGATTCTGGCTCGTAGCGGCGTGAAGCTGAACATTCTTTCGTCCGAGGGCTCGCTGGAGAATCTCAAACGGTTGGGGGACGCTTCGTTTCGCGTTGACATCGGTTTCGTTCAGGGAGGAGTGACCAACGGAGTCAATACCGACAAACTGGTCTCGCTCGGGAGTGTCGCCTACGAACCGTTGCTGGTGTTCTATCGAAGTCCCGAGCCGATGAATCTGCTTTCCGAACTGAACGGCAAACGGCTGGCGATCGGTCCCGCGGGCAGTGGAACTCGAACTCTCGCCCTTGCCCTGCTTGAGGCCAACGGCATCGAACCCGGAGGCGCGCCGGTGCTGTTGGATCTGGATGGCGAAGGCGCTACCAAGGCGCTGCTCGAAACCAACGTTGACGCCGTGTTCTTGATGGGGGATTCCGCCTCGTCACAGAACATGCGCACGTTACTGCGGACACCGGAAATCCGGCTTTTCAATTTCACGCAGGCGGACGGTTATACGCGCCGCATCCACTACCTGAACAAGCTGGAGCTTCCGAAGGGATCCATTGATTTTGGGAAGGACATTCCTGCCCAGGATGTCTATCTGATCGCCCCAACGGTCGAACTCATTGCGCGAGCCAATTTGCATCCCGCCCTGTCCGATTTGTTGCTTGAGGCCGCGCATGAAGTGCATGGCGGCGCCACCCTGTTCCAGCGCCGAGGCGAGTTTCCGGCTCCGCTGGAGGTTGACTTTCACATCAGCGCCGAAGCGCGGCGCTATTACGCATCGGGTAAGAGTTTTCTCTATCGGTCGCTTCCATTCTGGTTGGCCAGCCGGGTGAACCGGATCCTGGTTGTATTTGTCCCGATGATATTCGTGTTGATTCCGGGACTGCGCTTCATCCCGACAGCCTATCGGTGGCGAATCAAATTACGGCTCCACCGGTCGTACCGTGCGCTGCTGGCGCTCGAACGGGAAATGGTCGCGGCCTCGACACCCGAGAAGCGGGAAGAATTGCTCAACCGTCTTGATCGTATCGAAAAGGCCGTCAACAAAATGAAAGTCCCGGCCTCCTTCGCGGACCAATTCTACGGGCTCCGCGGGGATATCGCTTTTGTTCGAGATAAGCTTGTGGGCAGCGCACAGTCGCACTGAGGCATGAGAGAAGCCCCAGTTTCGGTTACAAGAAGCGAATTGTATCGTCAGGTTTGGTTGGAACCCGCGGCGCCTGGATGCGGAACAACACCAAGTGCGGGGCTGGTTCCGTCTTTTCCACAATGGGGAACAGGCGTTGGGGCCCCGGCCTTAACAGAACTGTTGGAGCGTCTTCGTCATCACCTCTAGCGGCGACGCATTCCCGGTCTTTTGCCTGGTGTCCGCAATGAGCCTGGCTTCCAGTGCGTTCTTGGTGGGCAGGGCTGTCTGGTAAAACACGCCGAAGTAGCCCGGGAACGGCGCCAATGCAAGTTTGTAAGCGGCCAATTCGTCCGTCACGTCGTGATTGGCGGGCACCAGGTCAAAGGCGCCACCTTTTCGCGGATTGGCCTTGTCGAACGCGCCCGGGTAGAACTGGGCGCACTCGCTCAGGCAATGGATGACCGAGAACCCGTCGTGGTCGATGGCCTGATCCATCATCTCCAAAACGTGGTTTGGCAGATGAGAGTTGGTCCGCGCGACGAAGGTCGCCCCGGCCGCGATGAGCTTCTTCATCGGGTTGACCGGTCGATCCAGCGAACCGGTCGGGTCGGTCTTGGACCGGAATCCGACCGGCGACGTGGGCGAGGTCTGGTGCTTGGTCAGCCCGTACACGGAATTGTCCATAATCACGCAGGTCATCTTGATGTTCTTGCGCGCGGCGTGGTCGAGGTGGTTGCCACCAATGGACAACGCGTCGCCGTCACCGGTAAACACGAACACATGCAGGTCCGGTCGCGACAGGGAGATGCCGGAGGCAAACGGCAGCGCGCGCCCGTGAAGAAAATGCGCGCCGTGCGCATTCACAAAGTACGGGAAGCGCGACGAACACCCGATACCGGACACGCTGATGATCTTCTCCAGCGGGACCTGGCGTTTCTCCATCAATTTCAGGTAAATCGACAGGATGCCGAAGTCGCCGCATCCGGGACACCAGGTTGGCTGGTTGCCGGTTAGTTCCTTGCGGGTGTAACGGGGACGAAACTCAGTTTTGGCGGAGGCGATCATGGTTGCTCCTTGGCGCTCTGGGCAAGTTTGGCTTCCATCTGCTGCAAAATTTCACGGACTTTGAACGATAGTCCATCGGTCTTGGTGATCCCGCGGATGTCCGGATGAGAGAATGCCGACCGCAACCGGGATCCGAGTTGTCCCCGGCCATATTGATCCTGGTCGTTCATCTCGACCACGAATACGTGCCCGAAGCCGTCGAGAATCTCTTGAATGCCCGGCTGGAACGGCAGGATGTAGCGCAGATGCAAGGCGCTGACGCTTCGACCGGCGGCGCGCGCGCGCGCCGCCGCTTCGCGAATCGGTCCCTGCGTCGATCCCCAGCCGACCAACAATACGTCGCCTTCGGACAGTCCATCGACGGTGGCCTTGGGCAATCGCGACGCGAGCAATTCCAGTTTGCGGCGACGTTTGGCGACCATCTTCGCGTGGTTCTCCGGTTGCGCGCTGGGCTGACCGGCTTCGTCGTGCTCCAAGCCGGTGACGATCGGAAATCGGCCGTCCACCACCGGCGTTCCCGGTGGCGCATGCTGCGGGATTCCTTCGTCGGTGATCCGGTACGGCTTGAAATCCGGCCCGACCGGCTCGAATTTCGGCGCCAGATCGCGCATCAACGTTGGCAAGGCCGGCATTTTCCATGCCTCGATGCGCGTGGCCAACGCCTGATCGCTGAGGATGATCACCGGGCAACTGTATTGCCGGGCCAGGTTCACCGCCTCGACCGTTGTATAGAAGCAGTCTTCCACCGATGCCGGCGCGAGGACGATGCGCGGGGCATCGCCGTGGGTGCCGGTGCAGGCGAGGTTGAGATCCGACTGTTCGACCATCGTGGGCAACCCCGTGGCCGGACCACCGCGCTGGACATCGATGATCAGGACCGGTATCTCGGCCATGACCGCCCAGCCCAGCGCTTCCGATTTGAGCGACAGCCCGGGGCCGGAAGTGCTGGTCAGCGCCGGCTGGCCCGCATAGGAAGCTCCGCAGGCCATCGCAATCGCCGCCAGTTCATCTTCCGCCTGAACGAGCGTGCCGCCATACTTTGGCAGTTCGGCCCGCAGAATTTCCATGACGGTCGTGGCCGGGGTGATGGGGTAACTCGCACTGAAACGGATACCGGCCGTTACCGCGCCATAGGCAATCGCTTGGTTGCCATCCATGACAACGCGCGGGGTTGTTGACGTGGTTGTCGGTGATTCGAAACGGCAGATTTCAGTGAACTTGCCGATATCATATCCGTAGCCGGCACTGAAGGCGTCAATGACCCCGTGGACGACGGCGTCCCCTTCTTGTCGAAATGGTTGCGGAGCATCGGCTCGAGTTTGGCACGGTCCAGGTCGAACAATCGGGTCAACAGACCGAGGACAAACATGTTCTTGCCCTTGTCTTTGGCGGTACCGCCAATCGCTTCGACGGTCAGGCTGGTGATCGGCACACCGATGGCGCGATGCCGCGCATCGGTAGCGTCCGGTTGAACTTGATCCAAATCGTAGAGGAGGATGCCGCCTTCCCGGAGAGTGCCGATGTGGTCGTTGTACGAGTGTTGGTAAAACGCAACGAGAACATCAACATCGTCACCGGCGCTCAGGATCTCGCCGGTGCCCAGGCGCACCTGATAGATGCTCGCCCCGCCCGAAATCGTGGCGGGGATCGTCATGTACGTCATGACATCTATGTCCGTCCGGCCCGCCAACCTCGCGAGAAAACCGCCGATTACCTGAATCCCATCCTGCGAATTGCCCGCCAGCCGGATCACGGCGTCTTGAATGCGAGATTTCGGCCGCGCCTCCGCCGAAGCCTGTTGTTGCGGTTGATTCTCCGTGCTCTTCTCAATCATAGAACCTCTCGGTTGTGTTGTGGCGGCCAGCAGCACCGGGCCGACCGGGACGAGACGATTCTGAAGCAACCCGATTCCTGGCTCTGCGACACAGGTTGACAAAACGTCTGGATCACGATGGTCGAACGGAGCATCACCCAAAACGGAATAACTTGACTTTGGCCACGCTTGACACCGAATGACTAGCAACCTGGGTGCCATCAAATGAACTTGTCGCACAAGATGCTGATGTCAAATAGGTTGTGATTGTTTGCTTCCGGTGCATTGAGAGGTTGGAGAGTGTCACAATGTCAGAAAAATCAAATTACTCTGACACCATTGCAGACCTCCACCGAACGCTTGTGGGCGGAACTGTTCACGACCACTTCGGATCGTAAAAGCCCATCGGCTATGAAGCCGCCGTGGCGGGACAAGATCGGCGAGGGGAAGGTCAACGATAGCAGGAGAATGGCGGTATGGCACAGGGCGTCACGAACGACAGATCATCTGTTGCAAGTTGCCGCGCGCGTCAAAGACTTCCACGACGATCGGCATCTGGCCGATGGCGTGGGTGGAGCAACTCAGGCAGGGGTCGTAGGCGCGGATGGCGGCTTCGATGCGGTTGAGTGTGCCTTCCTTCACTGGTTCGCCTTTGATGTACATCTTGGCGACTTCCTCGACGGCGCGGCTCATGGCGTAGTTGTTGTTGCCGGTGGCAACGATGAGGTTGACCTTTTCGAGTCGGCCGGTTTCGTCCACCCAATAATGATGCCAAAGCGTACCGCGCGGCGCCTCGATAACGCCGACGCCTTCGCGGCTGGCGAGCCGAGCGTTGGTGCGGATCTCGGTGGAGAGGATGTCGGGGTCTTCGAGCAGCTGGCGAGCCCGTTCGATGGCGTACAGGTTCTCGATCAAGCGGGCGTAATGGTAATAGAGCGAACCTTCAATGACTTTGCCTTTGCGCAAGCGGCGGAACAGATCGAATTCCTTTTGCGCCAGCGGTGTGGACATTTTCTCGGCGGCGTTGAGGCGACCCAGCGGGCCGACGCGGTAGGCGCCGCCGGGCCAGCCGAGTTTGCGGTAGTAGGGAAATTTGAGGTAGCTCCAGTTCTCGACGTGTTCGGCAATATGATCAAGATACTGGCGGCCGTCGAAACGTTCGATCAGGCGGCCCTGGGCATCCACCATCCGCAAGGCGCCGTCGGAGAGGGCAACGGCGTTGTCGTCGGTGACCATGCCGAGGTAGCCGGTGGGGAACGCGGCGAACGTCTCCATTTCCTTCGCGTGCTTCTCCATCCAGGCTTTCATCAGAGCGATGCCGTCCTGGGCCAGAGCGATCATCGGTTCCACCTGTGACAGCATCGCGTCGCGGTCGGCGGCGGCCAGCGCCCTGGTGACGCCGCCGGGCACGGCGAAATTGGGATGAACGCGGCGTTCACCAAGTTTGGCGATGATCTCCTGGCCGAATTTTCGCAGTGTGATCGCTTTGACGGTGAGTTTCGGGTCGGCTTGGTACAGGCCGACAACGTTGCGGATGGCGGGATCGGCGTCGAACCCCAGAATCAAATCGGGACCGGCCAGTTCGAAGAAGTGCATCGAATGTGACTGGATCGTCTGGCCCATGTGCATCAGTTCGCGCAGCAAACGCGCGGGCCGCGGCGGTTCGACGCCGAGGATTTCGTCGCACGCCTTGGCCGAGGCGAGATGGTGGCTGACCGGGCAAATGCCGCAGATTCGTTCGGTGATCAGCGGCATCTCGTAAAACATCCGACCTTCACAGAATTTCTCGAAGCCGCGGAATTCGTTGACGTGAAACCGCGCCTGCTCGACCTTGCCCGCGTCGTCAAGGCGGATCGTGACTTTCGCGTGACCTTCGATGCGGGTCACCGGTTCGATGGTGATTGTGTTCGCCATGGTCGTGTCAATGCCAGTCGAGATGTTTGCCGGTCAACGCCGGTTTGCGGCCAGCGGCCAATTCGGTGAGCGCGAAAAAAATCGTGTCGGCCGATGGCGGGCAGCCGGGGAGGTGAACGTCCACCGGGACCACCTGGTCAAGGGCCCGCGCGTCCTGCATGACGGCGAGTTCCGGGTCGTTCGGCACGCGGCCTTCCGCGGTGCTTTCGGTTTCAATGTAGGCGCGCCGCAACGCTTCGCGGCAGGAGACTCCGTTGCGCAGCGTCGGCACGCCGCCGAACACCGCGCAATCGCCGAGCGCCACGAGAACTTTGCAGCGGGCGCGCATCTGCCTGGCGACGTGTTCCCCGGTGGAGTTATTGACGCAACCTTCGAGGATGCCAACGTCCACACCGCTTTCGGGCGGATGTTTTAAGTCGGTGATCGGCGTCGCGTGCAGCGAGACCTGCTCCAGGAGCGTGACGATCCGTTCGTCGATGTCCAGCAACGACATGTGGCAACCGGCACAACCGGCGAGCCAATCGCTGGCGACAGTGGGTTTGTTCGGCATGGTCAATCCTTTCGTTACTCCGGTCCCGCGAGGTGCACAAGCGCTTCGGGCAACAACGTCTGCCCCATCCGTTCCGCCAGTTTCACGAACGTCTGCCCGTACGCCGCCACCGATGCCGGCGCCTGCAGCAGTGGCACGACCGGCAACCGCCGGCCTTCGAGATTGACCACGTGGCCGCGTTTCTCGGCCCAGGTCGGCGAGGGCAACACGACGTCCGCGGCATCGGTCCACGCGGAACGGACGGCGGCGTGGATGACGGTGAAGTCGCTTTGCGGCAGCGGCTGGCCATGGCCCAGGTCATCGCCCAGCAACACATACAGCGCGTCGCCGCGCACCGGCCGCGCCTCAATGCCGAGTCGGGCCGCGCCGACGGCGTTGGCGCCTTTGACCAACGGCAGGAACCGCGCTTGTGTCGGCAGTGTTCGCAGCGCCGCATAGACGCTGCTGCTGAGACCGGAGCCGTAGAGCACCACCGGCCGCTGTGCGGGCGCGATGGTTTTCTTCAATTCGAGCATGCCACTGACGCGCAAATGGTAGGTGGTCTTCAACCGCTCGAACGGCGACGCGGCGTGGAACGAGATGTCTTCGAGTTCGAGTTGCAGTTCGGCCCAGTCATCGATGCCGGTGGTCTCGTCATTGACGATGATCAACCGCGCCCCGGTGTCGAGCGCCCGCCGGACCAGATGACCGAGCACCTTTTGGTTTTGAAGCGGGTTGCCGCCGATGACCGCGATGCAATCCGCATTGGCCACGTCACGCAACGAGGCCATCGTGCCGAGATCGAGCGGCGGGACTTCGCCCGACAACAACGCAATTTCGCTGCTCTCCAGCACGTCGTGGAAAAAACACTCGAATGCCGCCAGCGACTCGGACGTGAGCCGGGGCGATGCGACGCCGGC
Source organism: uncultured Verrucomicrobiae bacterium (assembly GCA_963766065.1). Classification (GTDB taxonomy): domain Bacteria; phylum Verrucomicrobiota; class Verrucomicrobiia; order Palsa-1439; family Palsa-1439; genus Palsa-1439. Next base: position 9,944 of record CAVYAC010000042.1, on the reverse strand, counting down.
GACGAGGTGCGCTTCGCTGAATCTCGTACCGATCAACGCCAGCGCGTCGTCCCAACTCGTTTCCACAAGCCGGCCATCGCGACGGACCTGCGGCTGGAGGATTCGAGCGGGTTTCGGTTGGACAACTTCGAACCTACCGGCCGAGCAGAGCAGGCCGCCGTTGGGAGCGTCCCAATCGCCTTCGACGCGCAGCAGATGATTGTCGCGCGTGATCGCGTGGATGCCGCAACCCACCGCGCAGCCGACGCAAGTGGCGGGCGTGCGCTTGATTTGCGATTCGTGACCGAGATAGACGCTTTGGCGATCGTGCAACGCGCCGGTCGGGCAGACTTGCAGGCAGGTGCCGCACGAGACGCAGGTGGATTCACCGAACGGCACGTCGTCGTCGGCGCTGATCATCGCGCGGGCACCGCGCTGGTTGAGGCCGAGGGTGTGGTTGGCGGCGATATCTTCGCAGGCGCGGACACAACGCCGGCACAGAATGCAGCGGCCATGGTCCATCACGAAAAACTCCCGCGAGGCATCGACCGGCCACTGTTTCTTGTAATTCGGCGCGTACGTCCAGCAATTGAGGCCGTGCTCGTAGCCGAGTTTTTGCAATTCGCAGTCGGTCGTCTCACCGGTGCCGCTGGCGGGGCAGAACATGCAGTAATGCGTTCGTTCCGAGAAGATCATATGCAGCGACGCCTTCCGCGACGTGATGACGGCGGGCGTATCGGTGCGCACGACCATGCCCTCGGCGACGGGGAACGTGCACGACGGCTGAAGCGAGCGTTGTTTTTCAATCTCGACAAGGCAAATGCGGCAGGCGCCCTCCGGTTTGAGTCGCGGATGATAGCAGAGCGCCGGAATGTGGATACCGGCGGCGGTCGCGGCTTCATAGACGGTCTGCCCGGCCCTGGCTTGCACGGGTCGGCCGTTGATGGTGATATTGACGAGAGGGAGATCGTTCATGGTGTCTCTCCGCTGGCGGCAGTGACCGGTTCGGGGCGCGGCAGGCCCATCCGGTCGAGCCATTCGAGGTCGCACCGCAGGCAACGTTTCGCTTCCGTCCGCGCAACGTCCTCGCTCAGACCAAGCTCGACTTCCTTGAAGTTGCCGTCACGCTCGGCGACGCTGAGACGCGGCATGGTCGGGCGATGCGCGCCGGCGAAGTCGTCGAAATTATGCATCGGAGCGACGTCGTGCCGCGGCGTAACGAATCGCGGCTTCAACATCTGGCCCGTGCGGAGCCATTCATCCACGGCGACCGCGACGAGATTCCCGTGTGCAATCGCCTGGACAATCGTCGCCGGCCCGGTCACGGCGTCGCCCGCGGCGAACACACCGGGCGACTGGTGCCGAACGCTTCGTTGACGACGAAAGTCCGGCCGCGCGTGGTGGTGAGTTGGTCCGGTTTCATCCACGATAAATCCGGCGTCTGGCCGATCGCCGGGATGAGGAAGTCGAGCGGCAATGTGAAACTTTCCGATTCCATCGCGACCGGTTTGCGGCGTGCGGTATCGTCGAATTCGGCGAGCCGTTGGCGCATGAGCCGCACGCCGGTGACAGCGCCGTTGCCGAGAATCTCAACCGGATTGACCAGCGTCTGAAACCGGATGCCTTCGTGGAGCGCGCCTTCGATTTCTTCGGGCAAGTGCGTCGCCGGCATGTCGTCGCCGGTGCGGCGGTACATGACGTGGACTTCGCGGGCGCCGAGCCGCAATGCCACCCGGGCGGCATCGATGGCGACGTTGCCGCCGCCGACCACGCCGACGCGTTTGCCACGCAGGTCGGGGATGTTGGCCGCGGAAACGCCGCCGAGAGCCCGCCGGCACGAGTCGAGCGCGATTTCGCGGAGAAAATCGAGACCGTTAATGACGCCGTGTTTGTCCTCGCCGGCAATCCCGAGCTGGCGGCTGCGCCACGCGCCGATCGCGAGCACGACGGAGTGAAAACCTTGTTTGTCGAACAGTTCGTCGAGCGTGAAATCCCTGCCCAGCGTCTGGTTGCAGCGGATCACGACACCGGCGCGTTTGATGTTGTCGATTTCGAGGAACAACGGCTGGCGCGGGAGCCGGTATTCCGGGATTGCGCAGCTCATCATGCCGCCGGGCACGGAAAGTTTTTCGAATACGGTGACGCCGTAGCCGAGTTGGGCCAGGCGCACCGCGGCGGTGAGCCCCGCGGGGCCGGCGCCGATAACGGCCACTTTCCTGCCAGCCGCGGCTTGGCGTTGCTCGGGCGTGCCGAGCGGTTCCGGCGTCCACGGCGCTCCGAGTTCGTGTTCGGCCATGAACCGTTTGGTCATGCGGATGGCGATCGGTTCATCGAGTTCGGCGCGACGGCACTTGGTTTCACAAAACGCCGGGCAGGCCCGCCCGCAGATGATGGCGAACGGATTGCGTTCCCGATGAATGGCGAGGCCCTCCGCATACCGGCCCTGCGCGATGAGCGCGAGATACGCCGGCGTGTCCACACCGGCGGGGCAGGTGTTGACGCACTTGGCGCGGACGAGCTTTTTGCACTGGCCGGACGGACAGAGATGTTCGTCGATGTGGGCCAGCATTTCCTGTTCAAAGAACCGCAAGACCGACATCAGAGGGCCGGGTGTGCGCTGGCCGAGGCCGCACAGCGACGAACTCATCATGTGGGCGGATATGTCGCGGATGGTCTGGAGATCGTTGCGCGTGCCCTGGCCTTCGGTGATGCGGGTCAACACTTCCAGCAGGCGCTGGCCGCCGATGCGGCAAGGGACGCATTTGCCGCACGATTCGGCGGCGGCGAACGTGAGGAAGTATTTCGCCAGTTCGACCATGCAGGTATCGTCGTCCACGACGATCATGCCGCCACTGCCCATCACCGCACCGGCTTCCTGAAGCGAATCGAAATCGACGGGCGTGTTCAGCGACGAGGCCGGCAGGCAACCGCCGAGCGGGCCGCCGGTTTGGACGGATTTGAACGACCGGCCGCCGGGGATGCCGCCGCCGACGTCGAAAATGATATCGCCGAGCGGAATGCCCATTGGAACTTCGATGAGGCCGGTGTTGTTGACTTTGCCGGTGAGCGCGAAGACCGCCGTGCCGGGCGATTTGGGGCTGCCGATGGTTTTGAACCACGCCGCGCCGCGAAGGATGATCCGCGGCGCCATCGCGTAGCTCTTCACATTATTGATGTTGCTCGGTTTGCCCCAGAGACCGCTGACGGCGGGGAACGGCGGCCGCGGACGCGGTTCGCCGCGGCGGCCTTCGATGGAGGCGATGAGGGCGGTTTCTTCGCCACAAACAAAGGCGCCGGCGCCGCCTTTGAGAACAATGTCAAAGCTGAACTGGGTGCCGAGGATGTTCGTGCCGAGCAATCCGAGGTCGGTGGCCTGCGCGATGGCCGCTTCGAGCCGGTCGATGGCGAGCGGGTATTCTTCGCGGCAGTAAATGATGCCTTCCCGCGCGCCCATCGCGTAACCGGCGATGGCCATGCCTTCGAGGACGGCGTGCGGATCGCTTTCGAGGATCGACCGGTCCATGAACGCGCCGGGATCGCCCTCGTCGGCGTTGCAGATGACGTGCTTGATGTCGCCGGGCGATTTGCGGCACAGTTCCCATTTCATGCCGGTCGAGAACCCCCCGCCGCCGCGGCCGCGCAAGCCGGATTCCTTGATTTCGCGAATGACTTCCTCAGGCGACCACGCGGCGAGGGCGCGGGCGAGCGCGCGGTAACCGTCGCGGGCGATGTACTCTTCAATTTTTTCTGGATCGATGATGCCGCAGTTGGAGAGCACGATCCGGATTTGTTTGCCGGTGAACGGCAGGTCACGGAATTGCGGGACGTTTTGAATGGCCTGCGGCTCGTCGGCAGGCGGTTCGGTTTCGGCCATGCGGCAGATGGCCCATTCCCGGACAGGCCGGCCGTTGACGACGTGTTCCTCGATCAGACGCGGCACCATGTCGGGCTGGATGTTGGCATAAAACACATGCGAACCGCCGTTGAGCTGGATGTCCACGAGCGGTTCCTTGGCGCACATGCCGATGCAGCCGACGCTCGCAACGGGCACTGTGAGTTTCCGGCGAGCGAGTTCCTGTTGGATGGCGTGCATCGTCTCTCGCGCCGGCGGCAATGCCGCAGGTGCCGGCGCCGACAAAGATGGCGGCGCGAGCCTGGGCGCGAGCGGTCAGCGCCTGCTGGAATTGTTCGCGCCGTTGCGCCAGGTCCTGGATGGTATGGAGTTTGGCCATGGCGTGGTCCTGGTTAGTCGAGTGCTTTGACACGTTGAATGAGCGTGTCGGAGTTGAGCCGTCCGTAAACCGTTTCATTCACCAGTGCGACCGGCGAGATGCCGCACGAACCGAGGCAATAGACGACTTCGAGCGTGAGCTTGTAGTCGGGCGAGGTTTCGCCGGCGGCGACGCCGGTGGCGTGCTGGAGCGCGTCGAGGTTTCTCCCTGAACCACGCACGTGGCAGGCGGTGCCGTCGCAGATACGAACGAGGTTGCGCCCGCGGCGTTTCAGATGGAACTGCGCATAGAACGTCGCGACACCGTAGATGCGGTTCAGTGGGATGCGCGTTTGTTTCGAGATGAATGCGAGCGCCGGGCGCGGCAGGTAGCCGTAAAGGTCCTGAGTGCGCTGGAGGATCGGGATGAGGGCCCCTTTCTGGCCCTTAAATTGTTCCAAAATGCGGGTGAGGCGGCCGAAGTCAACCGGCGGCTCTGTGGTCGCGGTGGCCTGGTCGTGCTGGATGCTGGTGGCCATGGACATAGTTCCCTTCCTTCGTTGGCGTCACTTGCCTTGACGGGGTCCTTTGACTTTACCGACGGCGAAACCTTCGACCACCTTGTCGCCTTCCAAATGCTCGGCCACGATTCGGCGGGCGGCAATCGGTGTGACTTTCGCGTACGTGACCATCACGCCGCCTTTGCCCTCGACGCGGACGACAGGTTCCTCGACGCAGAGCCCCGTGTCGCCACTGACCACGATTTCGACGTGGTCAATGCCGCGCCTTTCGAGTTCATCGAGTGTGGTGGTCATAACATCGCGCGCGCCGGCGGCAATGGCTGCGGTACTCATACTGAAGACAATGCGGTACTTCTTCTTCGCTCCACGCAAGGCAACATGTCGTTGTGCCCGCTCTCTGAGTTTCTGGAGTTCCTGGATATTCATGACGGGCCTCCTGTTCCCTGAAACCGAAGAAGGAAAGGTTGGGTTGTGGGAATGGTCCGGGGCGAACGGCGCGGATCGGGAAGATCACCGGGATCCGGCGAGCAATCGCAGTACCATCTATCTAAGAAACTCTTGAGCTTCACGGTGGCGCTCCCCGTAAACCACGGCGCGGTCGCAGGGACTTAGTGAAATTTTTCACAATCTCATGCCGTTTGTCAATGATTATCGCGATCGGGGTCGATGGCCGGTCGTGATCTAACAGATTGTTGCTACCGACAAGATTGGCTGGCGCAAACTAGGGGGCATCTGGAAGAGCGGGTTGCATTCCCCGTCCATTTACCTCCTCAACACCCAGATCCTCACCGCGTGCGTTATTGCTGCTGTATGTGGGGTGCCAATCTTTCCAGTCCCCCGTCCAGTCCCACGTTGTTTTAGGTATTTCAGGCACACCCGACGCACAGCCTGCGTTCAGGAGCAAGCCCGCAGAAAGAATCGCAATTACTGCGAATCGGCTCACAGCCAGAGCTTATCAGTATTGCGTCACTTCGTCAATTAGCCGCTTGATTGTCCATGGGCCATCTGTGATCTCATCTTGCGTAGGCGCTTGATTTCCTGGCGTGTTCTGATAACCTGACGTTGTTGTTTCCTCCCGTTTGTGTTTCCATGGTGGTGGATTGGTTTGATGGAACACACAATTTTATTTCGGGTTCGCTACAGCGAAACCGACCAGATGGGTACGTTCTACAATTCGCGCGCCCTCGAATGGTTTGAATGCGGACGCACGGAATTGCTGCGCGCATGCGGATTGCCCTACGCGGAGATGGAGCGGCGCGGCGCGTTCCTGCCGCTGGTGGAGTCGCACGTGGAATATCAAGGGCGTGCGCGTTACGATGATTTGCTGAAGATGACGAGCAGGGGCTCGCTGGTGGGCAAAGTGCGTCTTCGCGTTGACGTGGAGATTGTCCAGTCCGAGAGCGGCGCGCCGGTGGCTCGCGGCTACACCATCCACGCGGTCACCGATCCGACCGGCAAACCAATCCGACCACCGCCGTGGGTCACCGAGGTATTTGCACAATGACGACCACCCATCGACTCCTCCTCAGCGGCAATGAAGCGGTGGCGCTGGCAGCGCTGAATGCCGGCGTGGCGCTGGGCACGGGTTATCCCGGCACGCCGTCCACGGAAATCCTGGAGAATTTCTCGAAGATCGGCGGCCGGGCGCAATGGGCACCCAACGAGAAAGTCGCCCTCGAAGTGGCGCTGGGCGTGGCGTTTGCCGGGGCCCGGGCCGTGGCGACGATGAAACACGTCGGCCTGAACGTCGCGGCCGACCCGTTGTTTACCGCGGCGTACACGGGGGTGATCGGCGCGTTGATCGTGGTGTCGGCGGACGATCCCGGGTTGACGTCCAGCCAGAACGAACAGGACAACCGCCGCTACGCCGTGGCCGCCGGCGTGCCGATGATCGAGCCATCCGACGCGCAGGAGGCGTATGATTTCACGCTGGCGGCGGTCGAGATTTCCGAGCGCTGGCATTTGCCGGTGTTGTTGCGGATGACCACGCGCGTGTGCCACTCCAGGTCCGTCGTCCTGCCCACGAGAACGATTTCTCCGCCGCCAACGCCACGGTTTGAACGGGATGTCAAAAGCCTGGTGATGATCCCGTCCAACGCGAAGCCCGCGCATCGGCGGCTGCGCAAGAAATTGGCCGAGATCAGCCAGTGGAACGAATCATCGCCGCTCAACCGCGATCGACCGGGCGATACGACCCTGGGCATCATCGCCTCGGGCGTCGCGTACCTCCATGCCTGTGAGGCGGCGCCTCGGGCGTCTTTCCTGAAGCTGGGGATGACCCATCCCCTGCCGCTGGAGAAAATCCGCGCGTTTGCCGCGGGGGTGAATCGCTGTCTCGTGATCGAGGAAGGCGATCCGTATCTGGCCGAGGCGATCCGTGCCGCGGGTGTGAAGGTCGAGAGCCAGCCGGAGATGTACCGGTTCGGCGAACTGAGCGTCGCGCGCGTGCGCCGGATCCTGGCGGGCGACACCTCGCCGGAACCGGCTCCCGTGCCCGGGAAGCCGCCGCAACTTTGTCCGGGCTGTTCCCACCGCAACGTGTTCGAGGCGTTGCACAACCTCGATTGCATCGTCGCGGGAGACATCGGCTGCTACACGTTGGGCGTGTTGCCGCCCTTCGAAGCGATGGATAGTTGCGTTTGCATGGGGGCGAGCATCGGCGTCGGTCTGGGGCTGCGCCACGTGTTGCCGACCGAACAGGCGCGGCGCGTGGTCAGCGTGATCGGCGACAGCACGTTTGTGCACAGCGGCATTACGGGCCTCGTGGAGATGGTCTACAACCCGCCACCGACGGGGCACGTCGTGCTGATTCTCGACAACAGCACCACGGCGATGACCGGTCACCAGGAACATCCCGGCACGGGCCGGACCTTGGAACACGAGCCGACCGGCAAGGTGTCGTTCGAGGATCTGGGACGGGCGCTTGGCCTCAAGAACGTGTTCGTTTCCGATCCGTCGGTCAACCCGGAAGTTCGCGCAACTGGTGCAGGCGTGCCTTGCGAACAGGCAACTCAATCTCATCATTGCCCGCCGGCCGTGCCTGCTGATCGCCGGCAAGATCAAGGAATACGAGCGCGCCGCCAACCAGGCGTGCACGGCGGTATTGGACGGACCAGAATGAACGACGGCGTCATCAACATCGTCATCGCCGGCCTCGGTGGCCAGGGGGTGCTCAAGGCGGCGGGGATCGTCGCGGACGTGGCGTTCCGAAGCGGGCGGGACGTGAAACAGAGCGAACTGCACGGGATGAGCCAGCGCGGCGGTTCGGTCAGCAGCGACGTGCGGTTTGGAAAAGAAGTCTTCAGCCCGATGGTGCCGGCCGGCGAAGCGGATTACCTCGTGGTGGTCGCACCCGACCAGATTGAGGTCAACCGCCATCAACTGCGTTCCGGAGGCATATTGATCGCGCCTGACGCCGTGGACCCGGCGAAGCTGACCAACAAAAAGAGTTTCAATGTTGCCTTGCTCGGCGTTTTGAGCCAGCATCTGGACTTCCCGGAAGCGGTCTGGCTGGAGGCCATCGGCGCGGCGTTTCCCGACAAGCTGCACGCCGCCAATCTCCAGGCGTTCGCGCTGGGGCGAAAAACCGTGTGATCCATGGACACCACTGAACGTCATCCCGTCAGCGCACCCGATTACATGTCCGCGTCGGCGCTGCAGGCGACACAGTTGGCACGGCTCCAGGCGATTGTCACGCGTGCGTACGATCATGTGAAATTGTTTCGGCAGCGGATGGACGAGCGCAAATTGAAACCGCGGGACATTCACACGCTCGACGACGTCCACAAGCTGCCGTTCACGATCAAGACCGACCTGCGCGACACGTATCCGTATGGGTTGTTCGCGAGCGACCTGCGCGACGTGGTCCGCCTGCATGCGTCCAGCGGCACGACCGGCAAGCCGATCGTGGTCGGGTACACGCGGGAGGACATTGCGGTGTGGACGGAGGTCATCGCGCGCAGTTTCGCCGCATGCGGGTTACATGCCGGTGACATCCTGCAGAACGCGTACGGGTACGGGCTGTTTACCGGCGGTCTTGGCGCGCATTACGGCGCGGAAGCGCTCGGGGCGACGGTGATCCCCATATCGGGAGGCAACACCGAACGGCAGATTACCGTGCTGAAAGATTTCGGGGTTACGGCCATTTGTTGCACGCCGAGTTACTTCCTGCACTTGCTCGACCAGGGGGCGCAACTCGGTGTGGATTTCAAGCAGCTCCCGTTGCGGGCGGGCATCTTCGGGGCCGAGCCGTGGACGCAAGGCATGCGCGAGCGCATCGAGGCGGAAAGTCGTCTCAAGGCCTACGATATTTATGGTTTAACGGAAATCATCGGTCCCGGCGTGGCGATTGAATGCTCCTGCCAAAACGGGCTCCATATTTTTGAAGATCATTTTCTCGCGGAAATCGTCGATACCGAGACGTTGGAACCACTTCCCGCGGGGAGCGAAGGCGAACTGGTGTTGACGACGCTGAGCAAACAGGCGATGCCGTTGATTCGGTATCGCACACGGGACATCACGGCGCTGGTTGCCGAACCCTGCCCGTGCGGACGGACCCTGCGGCGGATGCGACGAATCGGGCGACGCAGCGATGACATGTTCATCATTCGCGGCGTGAATGTGTTCCCGTCGCAGATCGAGGCCGCGCTGCTGCGGGTCGAAGGCACGCTGCCCCATTACCAAATCGTCCTGACGCGGGAACAGGACCTGGACCAGATGGAGGTGCAGGTGGAGGTGACGACGGAAGTTTTCAGTGATGAGGTGCGGGTCCTGGAGGACTTGCAGCGGAAGCTGGTGCATTCCATCGAGACCATCACCGGGATTCGCGTGGCGATCCGGTTGGTGGCGCCGCGGAGCCTTCCCCGGAGTGAAGGCAAGGCCAAACGCGTGATTGACAAACGCAAACTATGAAAATCCACCAAGTTTCTGTCTTCCTGGAAAACAAACCCGGTCAATTGCGCGCGGCGTGCGCGGAAGCGACCAAGGCGGGGATTAATATTGTCACGCTGTCGCTGGCCGACACCGAACAATTCGGCATCCTGCGGCTGATCGTGCAAGACTGGGAGAAGGCGAAGACGGTTTTCGAGCAGGCCGGGTTCGTCGCCAGGGTCACGGAAGTGCTGGCCATTGAGGTGTCGGATGAACCCGGGGGCCTGTCGCGGATCCTGGAGATTGTCGATCGGGCGGGGTTGAACATCGAGTACATGTACGCGTTCACCGAGAAGCGCGGGGGC
>CAVYAC010000041.1:0-21739 GCA_963766065.1 uncultured Verrucomicrobiae bacterium | reverse complement strand
CGGTGAACCCGGACCCGTCAAGGTCCTCATTGACGAGATTGAAATCGAACGGACTGAGGCCGTATTGCTGCTTCCAACCGTCCGGGATGCCATCCCCAATCCAACTCTGGTTTGGTGGAAACACGCCGCGGCCAAACGTGAAAGTCCCGCCGTTGTTAACGAACACCCCGCACGTATTCGTCATCACCAGCACATCCGCCACGATGCTGCCACCACTCAGGGAGAGCGTCCCGCCACGCACGTCAATGTCACCGGTGTGCGCGGCGTTGGTGACGTAGAGTATCCCGCCGGAGATGGTGATCTCGCCGATGGCGTTGGACAGACAATCGCCGACGACGAGGCTGTCGTACACCGTGACTTGTCCGCCCGAAATACTGAGCGTGCTGGTGTTGGCGGCGTTGTTGGAGGAAATCATCATGTTGCGCGCCACTACGACTCCGCCGGACGCAGTCATTTGTCCGGGGTTGCCGTTGCCGACCAAACAACCCGTTCGGCGCCAGCAACTGGCCACCGGCGACCCACACCGACCCGGTGCCGCCGTAGCTCACGATTGAATTGCTCAGGATGGAAAAAGTTCCGTTGACCATGGTGAGCGTACCCGAGCCGCCAATGACGCCGTCATAGAAACTGCCGACCGTGACCGCGCCATTGGAGAGCGTCATCTGACCCGAGCCGGACAACGCGAGATAGAGATTGGCGGGGCCGTTCGTGGCCGTGATCGTGCTGCTGCTGATCCAGACCGAACCTGTCGAACCGGAGGAGAAGGCAACAATCACGTTATCCGTTGGGCCCATGGAGGTCAGGGTCCCTCCGGAAAGTGTGAGAGTGCCCGTCGAATACTGGTTGCCACCGACGGTCAACGCAGTGCCGCCGAACGAATTCCCAGTCAGTACCGTGCCATTCGAGATCGTCATCTGCCCAACGCTGTAGGCCGCGTCCCGACGTAGAGGCCCTGGTTGGTCGTCGAGAGCTGCCCGCCGGATACCCAGGCAGCCGCAGTGGAGTTGCTGTAATTGGCGACATTCATCGCACCCAGTGCCGCGTTGCCGCCGGCCACCGTCAACGTGCCAACCGCTGAGTTCCCGTAGCCCAGCCACGTGATCCAACTGGTCAATGTTGCTCCGTTCGACACCGTCATTTGTGCGTTGCCATACCTCCCAACGATCAACGAGAATACTTTGTTGGTCGTCGTAAAACTGCCCCCGGTCAGCCAGACGGAAGCGGTCGAATTGGAGCCGACGCCAAACCACGCGTTGGAATACGTCATGTTTCCACCCGTCATGGTGAATGTCCCCGCCGAATACTCGTTCGAAGCAACCATCAAGGTGCGCAAAACGGCCGAGCCGCCGGTCATCGTGACTTGACCGTGGACACGACGCCGACGTACATCGAGGAGTTCGATACCGCGAGTCGTCCGTCGGACTGCAGCGTCATCGCGCCATCGACTCCCAACGTGCCATCCACCCGAAGCGCCGCGTTGGTTATGTTCATCACGCCGCCGTTGGTCACAGTCACCGAATTCACCACGCGTAGCGGAGTTAACGTGCCGCTATTGGCCACGTTCAGGAGGTTCGTGGTACCCGCCGGCGAGGAAATGGTCAGCGCGGCGACGGTCATACACTGATTCACGCTGTTGCTGGCGACCGTCGTGGCAGTCGATGGTCACGGTCTTGGTGTTGGGATTATTGATCAACAGACGGATTGCGCGACGGACGGCACGCCCTGGGACCAGTTGGTGGCGATTTCCCATTTATCGCTGGCTGGATTGATCCACACATTCGGGGCGGACGCGGTGGAGGCATTGGCCTGGTTGCTGTACGGGGAATCACCACTGGTGTTGGTCGCGCGGACCCGATACCAGTCCCGGGTATTTCCCAACACGGTGGTGTCGCTGTAGGCGGTGAGATTCGAGAGTCCATCGTAATCTGCGACCACGTGCCCGGCGCACGGCGTTGTCGAGGGCGCGCTCGACCTTGAATCCGGTTTCATTCGTGGAATTATCCGACCACACCAGATTGATCTGGTTGGTGGCCACCGCCGTGGCCGTCAACGCCGATGGCGCGGCCGGCAGGGCGGGAATGTGATCCGGATGGTGCCGGAGTAGGCCGAAGTCCCAGCGGAATTGTAGGCCTGGATTCCGTACCAATACGCGTGATTGGTTACGACGCCGAGGTCAACGAAGCTGGTGACGTTGGAGAGGACGCTGCCAATTTGCACGAAAAACAGTTCGATCGGAGCGTCGGGTGCCCGGTTAATTACGAAGCCGGTTTCGTTATTGGAATTGTCCGTCCAACTGAGATTGACTTGGTTGCTTGCCACGACCGTCCCGGTAAGATTCGAGGGCGGGGCGGGGATCGTCTGCGCTTGGGCATCCGGCGGCAAAAACAGTCCGAGCGCGCCGGCGAGGATGCCCGGCGAAGATGCGGCGGCGGACGGTGCGACGCTGCACGTCTACTCCCTTTCCCTGCGACCTTTCCGCTGAGGTTCTCCGCAGCGGCAGTAAATCAAAAGCGGGGAGGGAAGTCGAGAAGTTTCGGGCGTCGGTCCAAATCAGCGCAATACGGAATGTCAGCAATGGTTGACTTTCGGGCAAGTCGGTGTCATTGAATCTCTGGTTGCTGTGCACACATGAGACGAATTCTTTTCCTGATCCTCATTACGGTAGCGCCGATCGGGCTGGTCCGCGGCGAGGACTTGTCGCAGTACAAGACGGCCGATGAATTGTGGAATCACCTGCAGACGCTGGAGAACACGCCACCCGTCAATGACCGGGTACAGTATATCCAGCAATTGCGGAATTTGGGCGGGGCGTTGCTGGAGTTCGAGACCCGGTTTGGAAACGATCCGCGGCGGTGGGACGCAAAGTTGCTGCGGGCGCAAATCGAGTCCTTGAGCGCACAAGTCGCAGGCCACCCTCGGAACAATGCCGTAGTGCTGCAAACGGCAGGGGACGTTGTCAGTGCTGCGGATGCCTCGGCATCGGTCAAGGCTGACGCGAAATTCCTCGTCGCGAAAGCGCATTTGGAAGCACTGGCGCGGCCAGGCGGGACGGTATCGACGGAAACCTCGCGGGAGTGGAGGCCGACATTGCCCAGTTGGGCAAGGATTATCCAGCTGACCAGCGCACCGCGGTCTTGCAGATGGAGTTGGCGGCGTTCCTCGAACCGCGCGATCCCAACGCAGCCGAATCGATGTTGCGGACCTTGGAAACCAGCCAGGACATCCACGTTGCCGCCATGGCGCAACAGCAACTGGAGTCTCTCGAGTGAACCCGCCAACTCGCCAAGGCGCCTCTCGATCTGAAGTTCAAGGCAGTGGACGGTGCGGACGTTGACATCGCGAGGCTTCGTGGGAAGGTGGTGTTGGTGGACTTCTGGGCGACGTGGTGTGGTCCGTGCCGCATGGAAATGCCCAACGTCGTCGCCGCGTACAACGAGCTCCACAAAGACGGCTTTGAAATCGTGGGCATCTCACTCGACCAGAGCAAGGAGAAGTTGCTGGGGTACACCCAACAAGCCGGCATGACGTGGCCGCAGTACTTTGACGGCAAAGGCTGGGCCAATGACATCAGCCGTCGTTATGGAATCAACGCGATTCCTGCCGCCTGGCTGGTGGACAAGAAGGGGGTCGTGCGCACCACCCAGGCGCGCGGCGCGGACCTCGCCGTGCAGGTCAGGGCGCTGTTGGCGGAGTAGGGAGCGAAAGCGCGATGGGCGATTGAAACCGGTCTGCAAGTTTCTTGACAGACTGGCACCGCGAGAAATAGACTCAACGACATGAAGACGATTTCGCGTTCACTATTGATTTCCGCGGTTTTGCTGCTGCTGACCACCGCGGGGGCTCATGCGCACATCATTCCCGGCAACGTCCGAGGATTTGGCAGCGGGTTCGCGCATCCGCTGCACGGGCTCGATCACATTCTGGCAATGGTTGCCGTTGGTTTCTGGGCGGTGCAACTGGGCGGACGGGCACGGTGGCTGGTGCCCGCGAGTTTCGTCGGCGTGATGGCGCTGGGGGGAGCGCTGGCGATGGGCCGGGCTTCGTGTGCCATTCACCGAAGAGGGTATTTTGCTTTCGGTACTCGTGCTGGGAATCCTGGTTGCCGTGGCGGCGCGGTTCCTCCTGGCTGTCAGCATGGCTATCGTCGGGCTGTTGGCGTTTTTCCATGGACATTCGCATGGCACGGAAATGCCCGCCAACGCGGTTGGCTACGCCTACGGCGCGGGTTTCGTGCTCGCGACGGTCGGGTTGCAGGCGTGTGGCATCGGGACGGCTTGGCTTCTGCAATCAGTAAGAGTGCCGGTGGTGCGCTGGGCAGGCGCGGCGATTGCCGTGGCCGGGGTTTGTCTCTGGGTGTTCTAGCGCGGCATGGATGCAAGCGGCGTGGTCGAACGCCTCGATCTCGACCCGGACATCGCAGATTACCGTTGAATTCAGAGACGGCGGGGATTAGTATGTGCCCCAAGGCACCCGAAGGAGATGGCTATGAGCGACAGGGCTTGTGAGTGGGCGGACTGTGGCCGACTGGCCGGCCGAGGGTGGGATGTGCATGGAAAGTTCTATTGCGGGCCTCATTATTTCCCCGCGCTTGAAAAGGCCTTTCTGGAAGCGTACGCAACTTGGGACGGGGTGCGCGAGCCGACCGACGAATTCAAGAATTTATTCAGTCGTTATGTCGAGCGTCTCTACCCGATGGGCGGCATGCCGGAGAAACTTTCTCAGGGCAGGATTGAAGTGCGAGCGGTGGCGTGGAAGAAAACCCAGGTCGGATTGGAGTTTTCCATCGAGCGTCACCTGACGGCCTACCGTTGGGGAGGTCCGGTGAAGACAGTCAACCAAGAGTGGCGCTTTGGTGTGCAAACAAAGGACCTGATGCTCCTCAGGCAGCAGGACGCCATGCCGCGGAAGTTGGGCATCATTGCCACCGCTGTGAAATCAGCCGTCCCTGTCCACAGCGCTGTTAGCCAGTAATCGGTGTGGGCAGCGTCATGGCGCACGGTGCCGTTTCGACGCCGAACGCGCGTCCACCCTTCACGGATTCGACCGGTGGCACAGCGACCGGCGGAGTATAACTTCCCCGGGTGGCGGGGTCGGGCTGCCACTGGAGTTGGTAGTCGCGCCCGTAGACTGGCGCCCTCCGCCCGAACTCGTTGCGCAACCCACGCTCAGCAGCGAGGCCATCAGCAGAATCGCCAAACAAGATAGCAAACGTTTCATCGAAACATCTCCTTTCCGTTGAAAGCGGTAACGGAAGAACTCTGGAAAGGCAAGAGCGAAAGAAGGGATTCCTCGGCGGTCGCACGCAGGGCATCCAGCACATTTGCCGTGCTTCGCATTTCTGGTTGCCTCCCGTGCGGCACGATGTTATTTCTTGCCTGAATCAACCCATACGAGGAGACCGCATCGATCATGCAGACGCTGTTGCGAGCCAAGGACTATATTGAGACGCCGGACTGGACGAAGGAAGAACTGGAAACCGTGCTCGACGTGGCGGGCGACCTGAAGCGCCGCTTTGCGCTGGGGGAACCCCACCGCCTGTTGCAGGACAAAACGCTGTTCATGATGTTCTTCGAGCAGAGCACGCGCACGCGCAACTCAACGGAAGCAGCCATGACGCAACTTGGGGGTCACGCTCACGATTTGACCCCTGACAAGATGCAGATTTCCCATGGCGAAACGCCGAAGGACACCGGCAAAGTGTTGTCGCGCTATGGCCACGGCATCGCGATTCGCAACTGTTTCTACGGCATCGGGAACAAATACCTGCGGGAAGTGGCCGAGCACGCGAGTATTCCGGTGGTAAGCTTGCAGGACGATGTCGGATCATCCGCTGCAGGCGATTGCCGATTTGATGACGATGCGCGAGAAGTACGGCAACAATCTGCGCGGCGTGAAATGTCTGGTCTCGTGGACATATGCGCCCGCGTACGCGCGTCCGCTCAGCGTGCCGCAGGGATTGATCTGGTTGTTGCCGCGATTCGGGATGGATGTGACGTTGTCGCACCCAAAGGAATTTAATTTGATGCCGCGCACGGTCGAAGCCGCGAAGAAATTCGCGAAGGAGAACAGGACCAAGTTCGAAATCATCCACGACATGGACGACGGGTTCAAAGACGCCGTGGTGTGCTATCCGAAGTCGTGGGGTTGCCACCAGTATCTCCAGGATCAGGGCGTGCCCGAGGACAAGCGCCGAGAAGAGGGGATGAAAATCCTCAACAAGTACAAGAGCTGGGTGTGCACCGAGAAGCGGATGAAGATGGCGAAGAAGGAAGCCTGCTACATGCACCCACTGCCCGCCGATCGCGGCGCGGAAGTCGAGGACGCCGTCATCGACGGTCCGCAATCCGTGGTGTTCGACCAGGCCGAAAACCGCCTGCACACGGTGAAGGCGATTTTGTCCCTCGTCATGGGCGGTCAACCCTGAAAACCGCTTGGCCGCAACAGAGAGATCTTCGTCTTTCTCGCGTGGCGATTTGGTGGCGAGGAACGTCGAGTGTTTTGATCGACGGTGATTTGAGTGTGAAGCGTTTCCAGGAAAGCGGCCGCGTAATAACACTGCTCGACGTTCACCAGAACTATTGCGATAGTAGCACCGCCGCATGGGAACGAAAAAACGCCACGATATCGGATTCATTGCCATCGCGATCCTGAAGCTGATCAAGGGCCTGCTGCTGTTTTTTGTCGGGGTGGGTGCGCTGACCCTGATCAACAGGGACGCGACGGAAGTGATGACACACTGGGCGAACGTGTTTCAGGCGGACGTGCACGTGCACAGCCGGTTCATCCAGCGATGGCTGGTGGCGATCGGGGTGGTGAAGCAGCGCGACCTCAAGCTGATCGTCACGACCACATTTGTGTACTCGGGGCTGCTGCTGACAGAGGGGATCGGGCTGCTGATGGAAAAAGTCTGGGCGGAGTACATGACCATATTCATCACCACGTCGTTCATTCCGATTGAGGTGTACGAGCTGGTTCGACACACGACCGTGATGCGTGGTTGCCTGCTGGCGGTCAACGTTGTCGTGGTGGTCTATCTCGCGGTACGGGTGTGCCAACGGGAGGAACCGGATGCCTGACGGGCCGGGGCGGCCGCTTTCTCCACGTGACACGACAACAATTACAATTAGCGCTTTGTTCAGCAGGCGCGCCGTAGTTGACCGCGAGAAGAAGACACGCGGAATCAGAGTGTTCTCATCCGCTCGTGTGTGAGCCGGCGCACTACCGGCGAGGCGTCCGGGATCGCGTGAGCGCGAGAGCCCCGACCAGACCCAGCGCGATGAGAGTGACGGTGCTGGGTTCGGGAATCTGAGCAACCATTTGGCCCGTGATATCGAGTCCGCTCTTGATGCTCGTACCGTATTGGAAGGTGACATCTTTGATGTCATTCGCCGTGAAGTCACTCGGCAGCCCGCTGATGTTGAAAACGAAGACGACCGCGCTTCGGACGAGACCCTTATTGATGCCGCTCTGCTTATTGGGAACGAGGTCGTCCAGTGTCGTGATACCAAATTGGGCGCCGCTGAGCGGGCTGGTTCCCCGGATTTTCCCGCCAGGGAACAAGTCGATTGTCTTAAAAAATGACAATTTCGTACTGGAGATCCCGTAGGTATCTCCTGCCCGGAGCACCCACCAAATCACCCTTGTACGCCCACTCTCCGCCGACGTTCCCGTCGAAGCCAGTCGGCAGGCGCTGACCAATGACCGAGCTGCCGGGCGCGACCGTCGCGGAGACGGGTTTCAAAGACTGGATTCCTGCGATATCAAAAAAGACCCCTGTTAGAATGTCACCAGGACTCTTGGGGACGACTGTGCCAGTGTTTGACAGCGTGACAAAGAGTTGGAGGTTCGACACGACAAACGTTGCCGATGCCTGCAAAATCTCGCCCTTTTCCTTCTTGATGTTAGTGAGCGCATTGGTCTTGTAGGTCACGGAGACGGTCACAGCGTGAGCGTTTGACCCGGCAATAAACAGTGCGAGAGCGACAAAAACGGTCGCTAATTTTTTCATACCTGTACCCTGAATGCCCTTTTATTGGTGTGCCCTACCCGAACACCACCAAATCCTATACCTGCAACACTCTACCATAATGAGCGCTGCAGTTCAAGACCAATGGCCATATTAAACCCGCGAAGGCCAATTTCGTCAATCCCTTAGTTCTTGCGAAGAGTGCCAAATTGGCCTGCCAGTGGTCGTTCATGAATATCGCAACCAACCATTTGCCACCGTAATAGACTGTGCATCAATTACTTATCTGTATTTCACCCGCCTGTTCTGGAGACATCTCCAATTCCCTTTGTGCTTCAATTGATCGAAAGCAGCGAATCGGCAAATTGCGCGAGCTGTGACATTTTTGGAGAGGAAAAAAAGGTGAAGACGACAAATGATACCGAAAGGATCAAGTACAGCGGGACTGGTTCTCACCGCTTCGCCATTCACCAATCCGCTAGCGAACGCCGTCCCCAACCGATCCAGCCCGGCCTTCGTAATGAACATTCGTGGCATCGGTGTGAAACTGTGCCTCGCCCTTCCGCCTTCCTGAGATTCGTACAATTCACTAGGCAAAGTTCTTGTCAAGGGATAATCTGTCGGCACCGAAATCCAACTCATGAAAACAATCGTCATCGCCATCGGCGGGAACTCACTCATCAAGGACGAGGAACACCGGAGCGTGGCCGACCAATACGCCGCCGTCGTCGAGACCGCGCACCACATCGCCGGCCTCGTCGCGCGCGGCTTTCGCGTGGTCATCACCCACGGCAACGGCCCGCAGGTCGGGTTCATCCTGCTGCGCAGCGAGCATTCGCGGGGACTGTTGCATGAAGTGCCCCTGGACTCGATTGGCGCGGACACGCAAGGAGCCATCGGGTACCAGATCCAGCAGGCCCTGCAGAATGAGTTTCGCCGGCGCGGACTGGAGAAATCGGTCGCCACCATTGTCACGCAAACGCTGGTGGACAAGAACGACCCGGCGTTTCAGAAGCCGACCAAGCCGATTGGGCAATTCTACAAGAAGGCCGAAGCCGAGGACCGCATCCGCGTCGAGAAGTGGTCCATGGTCGAGGATGCCGGGCGCGGCTGGCGGCGCGTCGTGCCGTCGCCCAAACCGTCGCGCATCATCGAGGCGGACGTGATCAAACAATTGGTCGCCGATGGCTGTATCGTTGTCGCGGCCGGCGGCGGGGGAATTCCCGTGGTGCAGGACGATCAGGGCAATCTGCGCGGCTCCGCCGCCGTAATCGACAAGGACCTAGCCGCCGCTGTGCTCGCAAAAGAAATCGGCGCGGATCTGCTGGTGATTTCCACGGCCGTCGAAAAGGTGTGTCTCAATTTCGGCAAGCCCAACCAGAAAGAACTCGACCAACTGACCGTCGCGGAAGCCAAACGGTACGTGACCGAGGGCCACTTCAAACCCGGCTCGATGCTGCCCAAAATCCAGGCCTGCATCCAATTCATCGAGAACGGCGGTACCGAAGCGCTCATCACCAGTCCCGAATCCCTTCCGTTGGCGCTTGACGGCAAGACGGGGACGCGCCTCGTGGCGTGATTCCCGGACTGGTCAGCGCAGGATTGCGTTTTCGTTGGTTGTTGGGTAGCATGCGAATGCGGGATTCGAATGCATGAAAGGAGATTGTGCCATGAACCGTAGCTCTCTCGGTGGCTTGCGTGGGCGTCTTGTCCTGGTTGTGTTGATAGCCATTATTCCGTCCCTGGTGTTGATCTACTACAATGCCCGTAAACAGCGGGCGACCGCCATCGAGCAGGCGCAGGAGGACATGGCGCGCATCACGCGATTGACCGCCGCCGACTGCGGGCGTGTCATCGAAGGCGCCCATCAACTGCTTGTCGCCGTGGCCGAGTTGCCCGGTGTCCGGAGTGGCGACCCCACGCGGTGCGCGGCGTCCCTGGCGAAACTCCTGGGGAAGTATCAGGTCTATTCCAATCTCGGCGTAGTGTCCCCCGACGGCAATGTCATTTGCAGCGCGGTGCCGTTAACGGGGCCGGTCTCCGTGGCGGACCGGCCATGGTTTCAGGAGGCCTCGGGACTGCGGGATTTTGCCGTGGGAGAATACCAGGTGGGCCGCATCAGCAGCCGTCCGTTCCTGAATTTCGGCTATCCCCTGTTCGGTGACGGCGGCCAGGTCCAGGGGGTCGTGTTCGCATCACTGGATGTCGAGTACCTGGGACGAGTGCTGTCCCTGGTCATGGCGCCCGAAGGTGTGGACCTCGCGCTGGTGGATCGCAACGGTGTCACCGTGGCCCACACTCCCACGAAGGACAATCCTGTGGGAAAACTCGCTCCCGAGGCGGACCGGATCAAGCAGGTCGCGTCGTTCCGCGGACGAGGGACGGACCAGCGCCCGGATGCCGCGGGTGTCGAACGCATTTACGCCTTCTACCCGGCGGGCGGCAAGACCCCGCGAACCGAGACCTATGTGACCGCCAGCGTGCCGACGGCGATCGCGTTCGCGGAAGCGGACAGGCAATTGCGCAACAGCCTGGTCGGCCTGGCCGCGGTCGCGCTCGTGGCTCTGCTGGCGGCGTGGTACGGCAGCGAAGCGATCGTGTTGCGCCAGACAACCGTCGAACTCGAGGAACGCGTGCGGGAACGGACCCGGGAACTCGAACACGAGCAG
Organism: uncultured Verrucomicrobiae bacterium; assembly: GCA_963766065.1. Classification (GTDB taxonomy): domain Bacteria; phylum Verrucomicrobiota; class Verrucomicrobiia; order Palsa-1439; family Palsa-1439; genus Palsa-1439. Next base: position 11,104 of record CAVYAC010000041.1, on the reverse strand, counting down.
TTCCTGCTGCGGACGCTGTTGGACAACGTTCCGGACAGCGTGTACTTCAAGGATGTGAAGGGACGCTTCCTGCGTTCGAGCCGGGCGCAGGCCAAGCGATTCGGCCTGAGCGATCCGGCGCTGGCCATCGGCAAGACCGACTTCGATTTCTTCGCGAAGGAACATGCCGAGGAGGCCTTCGGGGATGAACAACGGATCATCCAGTCGGGCCAACCCGTGATCGGGGTGGAAGAGAAATCTCCCCTGGCGGACGGGGCGGAGCGATGGGTGTCAACCTCGAAGATGCCCCTGCGAGACAAGGATGGCGCCATCGTTGGCACATTCGGCATTTCGCGCGAGATCACCGAGCGCAAACGGGCCGAGATATCGTTGGCGAAAGAGCGGAATCAGTTGCGGACGCTCGTGGATCACCTGCCCAACCTTGTGTTCATCAAGGATACCCGGGGCCGGTATCTACTCACCAACGCTGCGCACCGGGCCTACCTGGGTGTGGGGACCATGGAAGAGGTGGTCGGCAAGACGGTGTTCGATTTCTATTCGCACGACGTGGCGACGCAGATCCATGCCGACGACACCGCCGTGCTGGCATCCGAACACGCCGTGTTGCACCGGGCGGAGGTCCTGACCGACCGCAAAGGGCGCAAGATGCGGGCGTCGATCAGCAAGATCCCGTATCGCGACGAACAGGGTCGAATCGCCGGCCTGGTCTGTATCTACGACGTGCTCGACGAACAGGAATAGGCTTTCACAGGGGCGAGTTTTGGCGTATCATGCTACTGTGCAGGGTAGCACGCAGGTCGCAGTCGCAACCGCCCGGGACGTTGAGTTCACGCTCAACGGCAGTCCTGTGTCGTCCGAAGTCGACGACGAGTTGATGTTGCTGAATCTGCTTCGCGACAAATTCGACATCATTTCCCCCAAGAACGGCTGCCAACCCATGGGGCAATGTGGCTGCTGCGCGGTGATGGTGGACGGTAAAGTCGTGCTGTCCTGCGTCGTCAAGGCCAAGACCGTTGCGGGCAAGACCGTGACCACGCTGGAAGGTCTTCCATCCGCGGAGCGCGACCTGCTGGCGCGGGCGTTCGTGACGACCGGCGGACTGCAATGCGGGTTCTGCATTCCCGGCATCGCCATGCGCGCCAAATGGATGCTGGACCAGAATCCCGCCATGCCGCGCGACGAAATCAACCGCTGGCTCGGCCCGCACCTGTGCCGTTGCACCGGGTACACCAAGATCGTGGACGCCATCGAGTTGGCGGGGAAAGTCCGACAGGGCGGTGAATTCCCCGAACTCGACCAGTCGGGACGCATCGGCACATCGCTGATGCTGTACGAAGGCGCGGACAAGGCGCTCGGTGACAAGAACTACATCGACGACCTGAAGGTGCCGGGGATGGCGCACGGCGCATTCGTGTTCTCGGCGCACCCGCGCGCGAAGGTGTTGAAGATCGACACGAGCGCGGCGGAACGGTTGCCCGGGGTCATAAAGGTCATCACGGCGCGAGATGTACCCGGCGAAAATGCGTCGGACTGATTTACCGGGACTGGCCGGTGTTCATCGGCGCGGGCGACGAGACCCATTGCGTCGGCGACATCCTCGCGATGGTCGCGGCGGACGATGAGCGTACCGCGCGCCAAGCGGCAAAACTCATTCAGCTTGAGTACGAGGTCCTGAAGCCCGTGCTCACGCCCGAGGAGGCGATGGCGCCGGACGCGCCGTTGGTGCATCCGCCGAAACCGAACAAGCTGTGCCAGGCCGGGATCAACCGCGGCAATTTCGACGACGCCTGGAAGAACGCCGCGCACACGGTCAACGTCAAGGTGCAAACCCAGCACATCGAGCACGCATTCCTCGAACCCGAGTCGTGTCTGGCGATTCCGCTGACCGATGGCGCGACCTCGGCCCGGTTCGGCAATTTGTCGAAGGAGCAACAGGCCGCGGCGCTCACGGCGGTGGCCAACGGGGCGCACCTCATCGTGTACTCGCAGGGGCAGGGCGTGTACGACGACCGCGACCAGATTGCCGACGTGCTCGGGTTGCCGCGCCACAAACTCTACGTCGAACTGGTCAGCAATGGCGGCGCGTTCGGCGGCAAGGAAGACCTCGCGATGCAGCCGCATGTCGCGCTGATGGCGTGGCTGACGAAGCGGCCCTGCAAAGCGACGTTCAGCCGCGAGGAAAGCACGCGGTTCCATCCGAAACGGCATCCGATCAAATTTGAATACTGGGCGGGCTGCGACAAGGACGGCCATCTCACGTGCGTGAAGGTGCGGGCGATTGGCGACAAGGGCGCGTACGCGTCCGTCGGTACCAAAGTGCTGGAGCGGGCGGGCGGTCATGCGTGCGGGCCGTACCGCGTGCCCGTCGTGGACATTCAATCGGTCGGCGCGTACACGAACAATCCGCCGTGCGGGGCGATGCGCGGGTTCGGCGCGAACCAGGCGGCGTTCGGGATCGAGACGGTGATCGACATGCTCGCGGAGAAAGTGGGCATTGATGGCTGGGAAATTCGCTGGCGCAACGCGTTGGAGGTCGGCGACATGTTTGCCACGGGCCAGGTGTTGCGGGCGAGCGTCGGGTTGAAGAAGACGCTGCTGGCGGTGAAGGACGTTTATCGCAATGCCAAGTTTGCGGGCATCGGGTGCGGCATCAAGAACGTCGGCATCGGCAACGGCGGCGAAGACGCGGGACGGGCGATGATCACGGTCGAGGAAGATGGCACGGTCGTGGTGCGCACGGGATTTACCGAGATGGGGCAGGGGTTGTTCACGGTGCAGCTCCAGACGTTCTGCGAAGAGACGGGAATCAATCCGCGCTTTGTGCGGGTGGTCACGGATACGCGCTACGCGCTGGATTGCGCGCAGACAACCGGCTCGCGCGGGACGTTGCTCGGGTGCCAGGCGGTCCGCGCGGCGTGCGCGAAGTTCAAACCCGATCTGGAAAAAGTCCGCAGCGACGGCGCGATTACCAGGGACGATTTGAAGAAGCTGGCGGGCAACGAATGGTCCGGCGAATTCGTCGTGAACAATACGCACCCGCTGGGCTACACCGGCCCGAACGTGAAGACGCACATCACGTATGGATTCGCCACGCAGGTGGTCATTCTGGATGACGCGGGCAAGTTGAAAAAGGTCGTGGCGGCGCACGACGTGGGCAAGGTGATGAATCCGATTCTGCTACAAGGCCAGATCGAAGGCTCGATCCACATGGGACTCGGGTACGCGCTGACAGAAGAGTTGCAACTCAAGGACGGCCAGATTGTCAGCAAGGATTTGCGCGCGCTCGGCATCCTCCGCGCCAAGGACATGCCGGAGGTCGAATGCATCTTCATCGAGGAGCACGAACCCGCCGGCCCGTACGGCGCCAAGGGCGTCGGCGAAATCGGCCTGATCCCGACGGCGCCGGCCGTCGCCGGCGCACTCTACAAGTTCGACGGTATCCGCCGCACGAAACTTCCGATGAAAGACTCGCCGGCCGCGAAAGCGATCCTCGGCAGGAAGTGACGGGCGCACCGCTCTCGCCGGCCATCCCACAATCCCTGAACGGGATCGTCGCGCCAGCGTGTCGATTGTCCGTGAGTGTGAGGGAGCGGGCGAAGAGTGCCCGCTAGTGTTTGGAGAAGCGCACGGACAACGGACCACGCTGACGCAGCGAAAGGTTTCTCCGCATTTGGATCGGCAGCAAATGGGCGATGCGGAACGGCCGATGGGTCAGTTCAAACTCGGCCTGGAGCCAGTCCTCGAGATCGTGGCCGGGCTGGCGTCCGCGTTCCAAATAAAGCTCGAACGCGCGGGCCCGAATCTGTTCCTCCGATGGACCATTGATCATCATCCAACACCTCGCCATCAACACGAAAATGTAGTCCGGATCCGTGGGGAAGCAACTGGGCGCAGGGACGAATCCGGGCTAGGACGAGCGCCTAGGGTTGGAGGAAGGAGTGGGAGGGGCGAGCCACAGATTGCCGCGAAAGCAGGGGCGCGGCGTTTGCGCTGTCAGCAGATCTTCAGCGCGTCTCGAAGACTCGGCTCCGTCCAACTCGGTTCACACGGATGTTCACCACGAAGTCACCCCGACCTCGGAGTCGGGGTAAACTCCGGCAGGTGGAGGCCGGGGCGTGGCATTTGGGGACGATGGTTCACTGACGGATGTGGAAATTGGGAGGCGGTGAGGGCTTGGACAACGTGTTTGTCGTGACGCGCTAAAATTTTAGCATACCACCGCTCGGCTCCGCTCAGGGCAGGCTCCGGGCGTGGAGAAGAGACGAAGACGGTCGAGACGGTGGGGGCTTGATGAGGCGGATACATCAGTAACTAATGTATCATGGGGTGAGGGCGGGAATCAGGGGGTACACGACGGAGACGAAGCGGACACCAATCACATGGAGTGGTGAAGGGCGGAAGACTGAGTTCAGAGAGGGGAAAGCAGGAAGCGAACGGCGGAAGGTCAGGGTTTTTTGGGATCGGTGGCCCGGAGGTCTTTCAGGAGGCGGGTGAAGGCGGTGCGGATTGTGACGTGCTAAATTTTTAGCATACCACCCTTCGGCTCCGCTCGGTTCGACGTCGCTCACCGCAGGCAGGGCAGGCTCCGGGCGCGTCTGGAAATTATGGATAGCACTATCCATAAAACAGTGCGGTGGGGACGATATGTGTCAGTGACATCTATCGTGGATGGGAACGATGAGGCAGATACATTAGTAACTAATGTATCGTGAAAGACAGCGGAAGACGGGAGACCGGGTGACAGAATCCAGAATCTGGAAGTCAGGAGACAGAAGGCGGAGATGGTTGATGGTGAAAGGTAGACGGCGGAAGGTCAGGGTTGTTTGGAATCGGTGGCCTGGAGGTCTTGGAGGAGGGGGGTGGGGGGGCAGAAGTCAGGAGTCAGAAGTTGGAAGCGGAAGCCAGAAAAGGAAAGAGCGGGAGGCATATCCCGCTCTTTCGTAATCAGAAACGCTTTTGAACCGATGTATCCGCGTGGCGGATAGGGAAACGGTCTGCGTTATCTAACTTTGTCTTGATTCCACCCGCACAAGTATCAGAATCAGGGCATGAGCGCAACCCCAAAAGTTGCCGACCTCTCGCTCGCCTTCGACGTCGGTCACAGTTCCATCGGCTGGGCCGTCCTGCAAGTAAATCCTGATGTAGAAATCAAAGGCTGCGGCGTGGTGATCTTTCGCGCCGATGATTGTTTGGCCAGCGCGCGGCGAGGATACCGGCGTCAGCGTCGCCACATTCGCTCCACAAGGCAACGCATCAAGCGGATGAAGGCGTTGCTATTGCATCTCGGAGTTTTGACTCAAGCCCAACTCGACACGTCCGGGTGCGCGTGGCCGTGGAAGCTGGCCGCACGCGTTCTATGCGGGGGTAAGTCACTGACATGGCCGGAGCTTTGGGATGTATTGCGCTGGTATGCCCACAATCGCGGGTACGACGGAAACCAACGGTGGAGTGGGGCGGAGATCGATCTGGTCGCCGAAAAAGAAGACACGGAAAAGCTAGAGAACGCGAAGAGCCTGCTGCAAAAGCACGGGGTCAGCACGGTGGCCGAGACATTCTGCAAGGAACTCGGTGTCGATCCCTTCGGCGCAAAGGGGTCTTCGATGGTTCGCTTCAAGGGATTGAATGCTGCCTTCCCGCGCGAAGTCGTCGAGAAGGAAGTGCGCCGTATCTTGCAGGCGCATTTTGGGAAACTCAAGGGTGTCAACGCGCAACTCGAAAAATCGTTGTGCGACAACTGGAACGAGATTTCTTGCACAGGGCTCAAATTGCCGAAGCGGTATCACGGCGGACTTCTTTTCGGACAGCTTGTACCGCGCTTTGACAATCGTATCATCTCCAAATGCCCTGTCACGGGACAGAAGGTGCCTTCGCGGAGCTGCTCCGAATTTCTGAACTTCCGCTGGGCGATGCAACTGGCGAACGTACAGGTTGCCCGACCGGGTGAAAAGGTCTTGCGATCCCTGAAAGCCGACGAACGTATCGCCATTGACGCGGTCATGCGGCGAAAGGGCAGCCTGACTGCCAAGGAGTTTGCCAGCGCTGTCCTCGCAGTCACAGGCGCGGCTCGAAGTAATCTCGAAGCGATGCTGATGCATCCCGACGCAAAAGAGGCACTGCTGCTTGACCCTGTCCAGAAGGTTCTCAATTCGGGAAAGTGGGAGACATTGTTTCCGAAATTGCCGGAGCGCATCCAGAAACGGGCGCGTGGGCAGTTGCGGCGGGGTAAGGCAGTGACACTCGGCAGGCTTTACGAAGCAGCGAAGGCTCTCGGCGAACCGGTTTCAGCGTTTGATGATGAGGTCCGTCGATTGCTAGACACCGCCAACACGAAGAAACGGAAGAAGGACAGCCAGCTTTCAGTCGAATCGATCCTTGGCGAGACAGTTGCTGCGAATAGGCTCGGCGGACGCGCCGCCTACGCACGCCCGGTTCTGCAAAAGGCGTTCCAGGAAGTGATGGCCGGCAAACATCCGAAGGAGGAAGGCGGCTGTTTGTTCGTCACCGAGCAGATGCGGCGGGCGCAGTTGAATCGTTCGCTAGCCGAGCAAACCAACAATCATCTGGTCCGCCATCGTCTGCTGATTCTGGAGCGGGTGCAGCGGGACGTCATCAAGGAATACGCGGGTGGCGATAAATCTCGCATCACCAAAATCACCATCGAAGTGAACCCTGACTTGCGCAGGATGTCCGGCAAGACCGCCAAAGAAAAAGCGCAGGAACTCGGTCAGCGCGTCGCCAATCATCACGCCGTCGCAGAAAAGTTGGGAAAGGCATTTGAGGGCCAGAAGTTTAACGGCGGACCGGTCAGCATTGGCGCGGGATTGATTCGCAAAGGTCGCATTGCCGAGGACCTTGGCTGGACGTGCCCGTACACGGGGCAGAAGTATGAGCCGGTCGATCTATTGACACGTCGCGTGGACAAGGATCACATCGTACCGCGGTCGCAGCGCATGTCCGATGCCTTGGAAGCGCTGGTAATCACCTTTTCGGCAGTCAACAAGTGGAAGGGCAAGCGGACGGCTCTGAAGTTCGTTGAAGATGAACAGGGCAAGGCAGTGCCGGACGCGCCGAATTTGTCCATCGTCAGTCTTAGTCGCTATCGAGAGTTCGTCGAAGCCTTGGAAAGTTTCAAGGGACACAATGATGACCAGAAGCGAAAGAAGCGGCGCAAGGAATTGATGAGGGTGCGCGAGTACGAGGAAGGCGAGTTCGTTCCGCGTGATTTGACGCAGACTTCGCAACTCGTGCGGCTGGGTGCCCAGATGTTGAAAGGCGCATTCGTCGATGAGAAGGCGCCGCCGCCGATTGTCTCAATGCCGGGTTCGGTAACGGGAGCGGTACGTCGGGGGCTGAACCTGCTTGGCTGTCTAAGCGAAGCCTGCCCCCAAGTGCTGGATGAGGGTGGGGAAGTCAAAACGAAGACAGATATTCGGGGCATCACGCACCTGCATCACGCGCTCGATGCGTGCGTGCTTGGCCTGACCGCGCACTTCATTCCGAGCAACGGCAGCGTGTGGGAATTGATCGTGAAGCGCAATCTCACCGATGTCGAAAAGGAGCAACTGCGCGCGGCAACGCACGGCATCTTTAATTACACCTCCGAGGGCTTTCGAGTGGCGGAGATGTCCGGGCCGCTAAAGGAGCAGCTCCGCAAGCGGCTGGCCGAGAAACGTGTTGTGCAGCACATCCCGAAGCGCATGACCGGACTGCGCGTTGAACAGAACATCTGGCGAGTTCTGCAAAGCAAGGGTGACGAGGTGCTTCTCCGACAGAGAATCCGGCAAGCAGACGGCACTAGGAAGAAAAAGAATGTTCCTGAGAAAAAGCTCAAGCTGCTCGGTTTGATGCCGACAAACGGCGCCGGAAAGCTCGCAGCAAACAAGGGCGCGCTTGTCATCCCAGACAATTACGGTGTAGCCATTCTTGACCACGCAAAAGAGAAGACCGACAGACTTGCCGTCATCCCATGGCATCTGGTCCACAAACGTATCTTCACGGGAATTGACGGGCAGAAAAGCCTTATAGACCGTAACGGCGGGAGGTTGCCGCGCATTTTGCGAAACGGTCAAATTGTCCGAGTCAACGGTGGCACTTACAAGGGCGTGTGGAAAGTTACCTCCATTAAGAACCAAAAGAGCGGAGTCAAAGTAAATCTACGGACAGCCGGACACCGTCAGCACGGAAGAAGAAGTCTTGGACCCAGCAAGCGGCGAGAAGATCAGAAAGGTCCGTCCCGATTGTTCAACACGAGGCAGCCCTTGCATCAGTGGTTAGTGGCATCCTTCATATCCTCACCCTGCCGTTGACGGGGTGCGCCATCCAGCCGACCCGAGCAAATGGCAAAGCCTAAACGGTAAGTCTACCGTTTAGGCTTAGAATCAAGGCAAAGCTGAAAATATCAGTTATGGTGACGTTCATAACATGAACTCTCAATTGCCGTAGGCGCGACGACCGTGGAGTTGCACCACCGCGGTGGCGCAGTCCACAGCCGAAGGTCTTGGCGGTGTGGCCCTAGGATATCCGAACACTTCCGATAGTCGCAGCGGTTCAACCAGCTTTTTCGTGCTAGTTCCGCTTCAATCGACAGCGTCAGCTTAACGAATATTTTCAAAGCCTACTGACACCCGGGTGTCAGGTGGCCAAGACAAAAACTTCATACACCCGCCGGCTTCCTCTTGCAAGTGGAATTCGTGGGTCATTCGGCGGCCCTAAGCTGGCACGATTTAGGCGTCGGGACGGCATGAGAAGCTGTACGCATGTCGTACCACATCGTCAGTATCGATAGCCCGCAATGCTCCATTAGCTGTCACGACGGGCAGTTGACGTGCAAGACCGCCGACGGCGAGAAGAAGGTGCCGTTGGAGGATGTTGCCTCCATTATCATCAACAGCTTTTCCGCATCCATCCACAGCCAATTGATCGTGGAGGCCGCCAAGCACGGTGTGGCGCTCATTATCTGTGAGTCGTTTAAGCCGGTCAGCCTCTTGCTACCAGCCAATCGTTCGACGGACACGCTGTTGTGCCGCGCACAGATTTCCTTGAGTGAGGAAGTGCGGGCACAACTTTGGCAGAGGACCGTGGACGCCAAGTGTCAGAATCAGTTTGCCCTTGTTCAGCACATTGCGCCATCCGACAAGAGCTTGGAATCGCTTCGCGGCACGGCGTTCGGCAAGAAGGATCACAAGGAGTCGATCTGCGCACGAATGTTCTGGCAGGTTCTGGGCCGGAGCGTCGGGCAGTCAGAGTTTCTTCGCGAGCGCGAGGGCGGGGGGTTGAACGATCTGCTCAATTACGGATACGCAGTGCTATTGTTGAACGATCCTCCAGAAATTATTCGGCGTGGGGCTTGACCCTACGTTCGGCATCTCCCACGCCCCGCGCGAGCGCAGTACCCCGCTCGCGTACGATTTGATGGAGCCGTTTCGTCCATGCGTGGATTGGCGCGTGTATCAGTGGGCGAAAGAGCACCCCGACCCGAAAGACTGGCAGGTCAGTAAGGAGTTTCGCAAATGGGTCACGGCGTTCCCTTTGGAGCGCGTGGAGTACCTCGACCTGACGCTGGAGGTGCAGGGTTGCATCGAAGGCGTCGTGCGCGGCTTTCGCCGGGCGGTGCTGCACAAACAACCGCGGCTGTACAAGCCATGGACACCGAGAAATTCAAAATGGGCTGGCTAATCGTCGCGTTTGACCTGCCGGTGATGAGCCGTGAGCAGCGCAAGCGCGCCACCGATTTCAGAAATTTCCTGATCGATGACGGGTACCAGATGATTCAGTACAGCGTCTACGCGCGGGCATGCGTGACGTTTGCGAGGCAGGAAACTCATCTCAGTCGCGTGAAGCAGAATCTTCCCGAAGAGGGCAGCGTCCGGGCCGTCTTCGTGACCCGCGCCCAATGGGAGCGATCCTTCGTAATTCAGGGATCCCCCGCCTCGGAAACCGAGGCGGAAGACCTGCCTGAACAAATACAACTTTGGTAAAGCCCGCTGCGAGCGAGCCTTACAATCGGCGAGTATGCCCCCGCCGATTTAGGAATCAAGGCAAAGCATCGAGAGCGCTGGCGTTTTAGCGATCGAGGAGTATGCCCCCGCCGATTTAGGAATCAAGGCAAAGCTACTGATGCACCGAAGTGCTGCCATGGAAGAGTATGCCCCCGCCGATTTAGGAATCAAGGCAAAGCAGGACGGCTTCCATAACCAATTTGTCCGACGTAGTATGCCCCCGCCGATTTAGGAATCAAGGCAAAGCATGCAGGTGTTGCGGGTGCGGTCGCATCCAAGTATGCCCCCGCCGATTTAGGAATCAAGGCAAAGCAGCTAGACGGCGAATCGTATTTGGAACTCAGTATGCCCCCGCCGATTTAGGAATCAAGGCAAAGCAAGCGCAACTCGAACCCCCAACGTTGTGTAGTATGCCCCCGCCGATTTAGGAATCAAGGCAAAGCATGAGATTTAACGGCCCGCCGTGTCCGCAAAGTATGCCCCCGCCGATTTAGGAATCAAGGCAAAGCAGCAGATTGGCCGCTATGAAGGCGCGCAGCAGTATGCCCCCGCCGATTTAGGAATCAAGGCAAAGCTGCGTTGAACGATTTAACACCGACGACGTGAGTATGCCCCCGCCGATTTAGGAATCAAGGCAAAGCACGCGACCAGCTGAGTATCCGAAAGCAGGTAGTATGCCCCCGCCGATTTAGGAATCAAGGCAAAGCGCCGGAGCGCTTACGCGTTCCAGGAGGGCGAGTATGCCCCCGCCGATTTAGGAATCAAGGCAAAGCTACGTTGTGCGATTTAACACCGACGACGTGAGTATGCCCCCGCCGATTTAGGAATCAAGGCAAAGCTGTCGATGGGTAGTGTGGTCATGCTTTCCAGTATGCCCCCGCCGATTTAGGAATCAAGGCAAAGCAGGAACCTGCAACCCCTTGGCGTTTCGGGGGTCGTTCCGCGATTTTTTGAGGGGTGGGGGTGGGTTGGCCGAGGAGTTGGCAGAGGTCGTTGAAGTGCGACTGGTAGGCGGATGATTCTTTGCCGGAGTAGCGGGACCACTTTTTCTTGAATTGGGGCCAAGTCATAGGGTCGGGGGGAGTGTGCCAAAGGTTGGGGCGGGA
>CAVYAC010000040.1:0-13686 GCA_963766065.1 uncultured Verrucomicrobiae bacterium | reverse complement strand
CCCATGTCCGCGGTCTGGCCGGGGGCCGGCAAGTGGTGGCGGCGCGTTATGCCTACGTGGTGATGTTGCCGGTGCTGCTGGTAGTCGGCGCGGCGGTCGTGTGGTTGTGGCGACGCTCGACGGCGGCGGTCCGGGGCGTGCTGGTCGGTCTGCTGGCGTGGGAACTGTGCGCCTTCGCCGTCGGCACTCGTCGTCTGATACCGGATTGGCATAACGACGAAACGATGCGGCGAGCCACATTGGCGGAGTTCCCGGACTCCGCAGAGGCCAATCGGGCGCTGGCCACGGAGTTGTTGGATCAGGGAAGGGCCGGCGAGGCACTCCCCTTTGCGCAACGAGCCGTCGCAATTGCGCCGCAAGAGTGGGAGGCACAGATGCGGCTGGGGCTTGTGCTGATCGGGCTAGGTAGATTTCAGGACGCGGCCGGACAGTTCGAGCAGGCACTGCGACTCGACGCCCATTGCGCAGAGGCGAGGTTCGGCCTGGGGGTTGCCTTGAACGAAATGGGCAAGCCCGAAGACGCCAGACGACAGTACGAAGAGGCACTCCAACTCAATCCTGACCTCGCGGAAGCGCACAACAACCTTGGGAACATTCTGTCGGCACAGGGGAGAACGCAGGATGCAATAGCGCAGTACGAGGAAGCGTTGCGGATCAGGCCCGAGTACGCCGAGGCCCACAACAATTTGGGAGCCAATTTGATGGAACGGGGCCGGCTGTGGGATGCGATAGCGCACTACCAGGAAGCGTTGCGGATCGATCCCAATAACGCTGAAGCGCACAAAAACCTCGGGGATAGCTTATTACAGCAGGGCAAGGTATCGGAAGCGAAAGAGCAATACGAGCAGGCCTTGAGCCTTAGACCTGATTTTGCGGCTGCCAGGAGCGCATTGGCGCGGCTGCGGGCGGGTCGGTGATCTCCTTGCGAGCCCGCCTGTGGCCCTTCGGCAGATTATACTTTCGTCCTGGACAATTTCGAGTTCGAGTTCATTCCCGAACCGTCCGCGTTTGTACTGGCCGCACCCGGTGGCGTATCGCTGGTCGCGTTCCTCAAACGCAAGCGCACGCAGTGTCCCGGCGGCTCAATCTTTCAACTGGTACACGGCGCGGGAAACCCGCTGGGCCTCGGGCATGAGGTTGAGGACCCGGAGGATGTAGCCGGTGCCCTTGCGGCTGTGGGGTTGCATGCGGTCGTTGTACAGGCGCGTCAACTCATGGAAGTGGACTGGTTCCTGACGACTGCGCAGGATATCGACAATGACCAAGGGCGCCCCGACCATCGGGAGAAAGTAGCGACGGTCCACCGTGCCGCTGATTTCCGGATGATGATCCAGAAGCACCGTCACCAACCGCGGGCGTTGGCCGTTGAGGAAGCTGAGTTCATCGGAAACGCTGGCGAGGATTTTCTCAAATGGAACGGGCTCCCTGGACGCGTGGAGAAGCTGGAGGATTTGTTTTTCGACCTGATTCAGCACCAGCCCCGGCAGGACGGAGAAGTAATCGTGGCGAAAGGTAATCCGCTCGAGCGTCTCACTGACCAACAAGAGCGATCCCCACGGTTGATAGCCTCCCAGGTTCGGGTCATCGATCCATCCGCCCAACTCGGCGGATGTCACCACGCAACTGCCGGACAGGATCCGGTTGGCCCAATACACTTCCTGGGTCTCCGCAACGGCACGGGCAAGATTCGACCGCAGGGTCGCGATGGCGGATTCCTCGATTTGGCGGACGCGCTCGCGGGTAACGCGAATACGCATGCGGGCGATCTCCTGCAGGGTGCGCCGCTTCATGTGGGGACGGAACAGCGGGTCGGTCAAGCCGTAGCGCTGCTCGATCACGAACACTTCCTGAGTGTTGAGAAACTCCCGCAACAGCGCGCGAAAGTTGGCGACCTGGCCGTTACCGTCCTCGAGGCGACGAGTCCAATTGAAGAACCAGCGAACGTTTTCCAGTGATGTCGCACCGAAATTGGTGAGGTTCAGGAGTTGCGGATCGCCCCAGCTGCGGAGTTGGCCGATATTTTCGACGCCTGCCTCTTCCAAGCAATGGACAACACGCGCACTCAGGCCCGATCTGGCCACCGGCCAATTGTCGATCATCTGGCGTGTAATCTTTTGTGTCTGAAACCTATCCATGGCAAAACTCAATCTTTTTCTAGCGCGACACGACCATAAGTAGTACCCAGTGCGACCCGTGATCCCTACTGGTGGTAGTATCAAAGCCAATAGCCACTTGGAATTCAAGAAGAATTTTGTTACAATCTGTTACATTGTGACATGCTTTACGAAGCGTGCGCGAAGAATGCTACCACGTATTTTTCTCTTCGCATTCAACAAAAACCGCGCTAAGGTACACGTATGGAATCTGTTCTGTCGAAAATCACCGAAGATGCCTGTCGTACGCTGAAAGCATTGGCGGGTGAAGAGGTTACCTTCCAAAGGATAGCGGCGGCAGCCGTCGCCTCCCTCCGGTCGGGAGGAAAAATCCTTGCCTGCGGCAATGGAGGCAGCGCTGCCGACGCCATGCATCTTACTCAAGAGCTCGTGGGTCGCTTTCGCAGCAACCGCCGGTCACTTCCCGGATCAGCCTGACGGCGGACCCGACGGCGCTGACCTGTATTGGAAACGATTTCGGCTTTGAGAATGTCTTTTCCCGTCAGGTGGAAGGCTTGGCCAACCCGAACGATCTGCTGGTTTGTTTTTCCACCAGTGGGAACTCCCCGAACATCCTTCGCGCGCTGGAAGCCGCCAAGGCCAAAGGCGTCAAAACCGTGTCGCTCCTGGGCAAGGATGGCGGGAAGGCCAAGGGTAAAGCCGACCTGGAGATTATCATCGCCAACTCGGACAGCGGGCGCGTCCAAGAGGCGCACACGCTGATTCTGCACGCGTTATTGGAAGTGATCGAGCGCGAGATCACCGCCTGAATTATTTGGTTGCAGGCGGCGGAGGTGAACTGGGAGGGGCAACATCTCCCCCCTGCGGCTGCGAGCGTTGTGACATCATCTGCGTGAGATCCATCACCTGAGCGTCGGGGGGCGGGTGGTACACGAATGTGGAGTCGGGCACGTCCTGATTGAACTTCAGGTTTTTGAACTCCATGGCCATGACCAGGTTCGTTTGGGACTTGTCGTACTGTTCCAGTCGATGGACAAACCCATCCGTCTGCCCGATGAAGACGCGTGTCTTGCCCACCATCGCGGCCAATGACGCCAACTGCTGGTTGGTCAGGGCGGCCTGCTTCAACGCGCCTTCCAGGACATACATCGGCTGACTCCCGAGTTCCTTGGTCGCGCCGACATTGAGGTCGCACATTCCCTTGGTGGTCTCCAATTGCTTGGCGGGATCGAATTGATCGAGGGGATTGCCCTGCATGCCGGCGTGCGCGAGGACGTTGCTCCCGAGCTTGTTCATGTCCATTTTCATGATCTGCTGCTGCGTCCCCATTTTCATGACCTGCCACATGATGCCGTCCTGACCCAGGACCATGGTCATCTGGCTGTGCTGGCCCATGATCGGCATATCGAGCTGCATCCACACACGATGCGGCGGCTTTTGCACCACGGAGCCGCCAATCTCCATGCGGGTGCCAAACATGCTCATGCTCTGGGTGTAATCCGCCGTCCAAGACTTGTAGGCGGCGGTCTTCGATTCCGCAAAATCGACGATCTGTTGTGTTGTCTTGAGCCCCTGTGCGGAAGCAACCACGGCGGATGCGGCAATGAAAACACAGGCGGCCCGGGTCATCGCGGTTTTATGAAAGTGTTGCATGAGCATCTCCCTTCGTTTTGGTGGGCGCGACCCTAACACGCGGGCGCGCCCGGAGCAAGCGTGATACCCTTCTAGGGGTTACTTCCATCGAAAATCTCCGGAGCAATGACGCCGTCTGCGACCCGGGTGACTCCGCCGGTCATCCGAATCGAATAATCCTCGCCGATCTCGATGGCGATGACGCCCCCGGGCATATGAACGGAAACGGAGCGGTCGCAGAGACCGATCCGATGGGCCACCGCCGCGGCGGCGCTGCTGCTGCTCCCGGACGCCAGCGTGTATCCCGCCCCGCGCTCCCAAATCTCGATCTGAATGTTTCGGCGGTCGCGCACCTTGAGGAATTGCACGTTGGTGCGATTGGGGAAATTCGGGTGCGTTTCCAGCAACGGCCCGAATTGCCGCGCCATCCCGGCGTCGATGTCCCGCAATGGCAGGACACAATGCGGGTTACCGATCGTCGCCGCGCAAAACAGAAACGGGCGTCCGCCCACGGCAATGGTTTCGTTGAGCACCTCGCGGCGCGGACCCGTGACGGGAATCTTGTCGCTCCAGAAACTCACCTGACCCATTTCGACGCGCACCGCGCGGCCGCCATCGATCACGGTGGCGCGCACCAGGCCGCCCGCGGTTTCGATGGAAAATTCCTCGTCACCTACGAGTTTGCGATCCCAGAGGTACCGCGAAAAGATTCGCAACCCGTTCCCGCTTTTCTCCGCCTCGCTGCCGTCGGGATTGAAAATGCGAAGGGCGCACTGCGCGGCTTGCGCCGGCAACGGGCCGAGGAGAATGCCGTCCGATCCGACGCCGAAATTGCGGTGGCAGATGACCTTGATCTGTTCCGTGGTCAGCGGTGACCCGAGGTGCTGGGGGTCGATGACGATATAGTCATTCCCCAGCGCGTGATACTTGGAAAATTCCAATGCCATGAGGGGAGACTATCGCCCGTCGGGCGGGGTTCAAAGTCCAAAATGTCGGCTCGTTCCGTCCGTCTGTGTGGCGCAAACGGGAACCCGGTCACGATTCCCGACACGAATGCCGTCCTGCCGCGGGAGTTTTCCCGCATGGACATCTCGCGGCGGACGGGGGTGGTGGATTCGCCCGCCGGGCCTGAGGATCGTCTTGTTTCTTGATTGCAACGAGGCTCTATTTCCCTGAAGATGGCTTCTGTCAGCGATATGTCAGGGGACCAGACAACCTCGGAAGGACTGACCAACCATTGAGGACTCACACGTGAACCCATCCGCCAGCGACCTGGAACGCGTTGCCAAACGCGTGCAGGAACTGCTTGCCGCCACGGGCAACCCGCCCATCGCCGCCACCGTCCCCAAGCCGAAGTTTTCTCCTAGAGAAATCGCGCAATTCATCGATCACAGCGGGCTGCGTCCCAATCTCACCCGCGCTGACCTTGAGCAACTCTGTCGCGAGGCGCGCCAGCACAAGTTCTACTCCGTGTGCATCAACCCGACGTGGGTATCGTTGGCGCGCGAGCTTCTCGCGGGTTCGAACGTGAAAATCTGCTGTGTCGTCGGGTTCCCCTTCGGCGCGCAACCGCCCGAGACCAAAGCGATGGAAACGCGCGCTGCGATCCGCCAGGGCGCGAAGGAAATCGACATGGTCATTAATATTGGCGAACTGAAGGGCGGCAATGACGAACTGGTGTTGCGGGACATTCGCGCCGTGGTCGAAGCCTGCCAGGACGGCAGCGCGAAGAGCAAAGTGATTTTGGAGACGTCGTTCCTGACCAACGAAGAGAAGGCGCGCGCCTGCGAATTGTCCGTGAAAGCCCATGCCGACTTCGTCAAGACCTCGACGGGGTTTAGCTCGGGCGGCGCGACCGTGGAAGACGTGGCGCTGATGAGCCGGATCGTTCGCGACAAGGGACTGGGCGTGAAAGCGGCCGGCAACGTGCGCTCGCTGGCCGACCTGCTGAAGATGGTCGCGGCGGGCGCGACCCGTGTCGGCACGTCGAGCAGCCTGAGGATTATGAAGGATGCTGCGGGAGAAACCGTTTCGGGAGAAGGCGCGGGATATTGATCGGGAACGGAACGAAGCACTCGACGGTGGCGGTTCACGTCGTGGCTGGTTTGATCGAGTTGGGGGTGGGATGGACGCTGATCCAGCACAGCGAATTCTTCGGCAGGGTTTTCGCCAAGGGCCTCGACGAGCGGGTGTGACAACGGTGAAGCCGTAGTTGGGCGGCTCGCTACGGGGACAATTGTGTGTGGCGGAAGCGCGTCGGCCCCTGGTCGCCCCGGCGGCGGCGAAACAATTCGTGGCCGTGCCGACACCCGGTGATTTTGCTTGCCTCCCGTCTGGTTGAGTGATTTACTTGGCTGTAGAGCGATCACCCCGTTGGACGCCCCATGTGAACAGCCGTAATGGAGAGCGGCAACGATGAAGAAGCACACGGTTCGAGGGATTGATCAGGTGAGGATTCGACGTTTCCTGGGCGCGGGATGCGTCCTGTTGTTTGGCTGGGGCCTGGCGAACGGCGTTGTCAGCGCGCCCCTGCCGTCCTCGGGCGCCAATCTGGGCTTGAGTGGCACGATCACCCCGGCGATGACGGTCACGCACAGCAACGTGGTCTATACGATCATCGTCACGATCCCGGCCCGGATGAAGCGGACAACGTCGTGCTCACCAACACACTGCCTCCGCAAATCGTATGCATCGGGTGCGATGCCGGGGTGAATGGTTCCTGCGACACCGGCACGGTTGGAATGGTGACCGCTGATTTTCCGACGCTGACCGCGGGCGCATCCAGCGCGCTGGTGATCACGGGCGAAGTCGAATGTTTCGCCGCCAACCGCGCCCTGCTCACCAATACCGCCGTGGTGGGTTCCTCGGCCAATGACCCCGACCTGGCCAATAATGAGGTCAGCATCATCACCACCAATCACAACCCCCTGCACAAGCCCGTCTGTGCCAATACCCTCGTGTTCGCCGAGGAGTATGAGGACCAACCCGTCTGTGGCGGGAGCCGGTCCGATGGCGATTACGGCTGCCAGATTTACGGCGCCGATGCCTTTACCCTGACTGCGATCCTCTCGCTCGAGGGCATTGACATCACCCAGTTCAACGAGGACACCTGGTTCGGAGTGTCCATCGGCAACGACTACAGCACGGGCGACGATCTCGGTGACGCCGCGGATTACAAGCCCGGCGGCACCAGCGCGACGTTCATCACCATGGAGGATGACTTCGCGAAATCGGGCCGTAACGTCATCAAACTCAAGTGGAACCGCGCGCAATTGAAGGTCAGCATCCAGTACAGCACCGTGGACGCCGCGGACGCCAACGATTCGCCGATCCTGGCCGACCAGTACGAAGGGAGCAACGGGCCGATTGCGCAGGTGCTGTCCGGGTCCATTACGTTCGGCAACGTGACCGGCAACTTCGATGCGGTGTACTGCGCCGGCACGGCGATCACCACCAACAAATTCTTTCCCCAGGACGGAATCGGTGAGGCCAGCGTGACGACGGTCAAAATCGTGGGCGCTGCCGCCAACTGAATCCTCCGGCGACCGGGTCAGTTGGTCCCGGCTGGGTTGATCAGCCGGGGGTCGGATGGACGCTGAACCACCACAGCGAATTCTTCGGCCGGATTTTCGCCAAGGGGCTTGAGGAACGAGGGTGACGGGGCGCGATGAGGAAAGGAGCGGCTCGCTCCGCGCATGCGCTGGACTGCCGCTCCCCTGCCCCACCGCTACGCCCGCCGGATTTCGACCATGCCGACCACCTGCGCCCGACGCCGCGTCTTGCGAACCTTGCAATCCCCCTTAGGCCAATCAATCGCGCGCTTGACCCAACCGGCGGTCGTGCCTTCAACCTGATCGACACGTTCCGGATGAATCTCAGGACTACCCACTGTTGGACGCTTAGTTCCAGGAAATCGGTGAAGGAAGTTTTACCGTCGTTCACATGGCCGAGCCGAGGAGCCGGTCCGCCGCCGCGTCGCGCTCAAGGCCATCAGGCTGGGCATGTTGTATCCTGTTGACGCGCGATTTGCAGGATAACACAATGGCGAAAGTGGGATTCTAATCTTCCACGGAGGGTGAGACGATGAGATTCGGGCGACTGTTGCGGATGACGTTTCTGGCTGTTGCGGCGATACCGGCAGGGCTGAGAGTCTTTGCGCAAGGCAATGCGCCGGGAACTGCGGGCGATTCGCCCGCAAAGAATGCGCCGAGCAGACTGGCGGCCCCGTTCTCGTGGGAACTGTCGCAACCCCTCATTACGCCCGAGAACACACGCGCCGTGGACCCGGAACGCGCAGTGAAAGACCCGTCGATCGTCTATGACGGGGGGAAATGGCACGTTTTCATGTCGAGCAAGTGCCCGGGACATACAGCCACGGAGTACGTCGGGTTCGACAAGTGGGAAAACGCGGACAAGTCGCCGCGGACCATCCTCAGGATCAGCGACAGCAAGTACTACTGCGCCCCAGAGGTCTTTTACTTCCGTCCGCAGAAGAAATGGTACCTCGTCTACCAGATGGAACGTCCCGGGATCAAAGAAGATGTGGCTGGCGTATTCCACGACCACGGAGATCGCCGATCCAACGTCATGGACGAAGGCGCAGCCGATGCTGGACGGCTCGTCCACGGACCCGCGCAAGGAAGGCGGTATTGATTACTGGATCATCTGCGACGATCAGCGTGCGTATTTCTTCTACACCAACAACCGCGGCAAGCTCTGGCGGATGTGGACGCCCCTCGCGGACTTTCCTAACGGGTTCGATCACCCCGAGGTCGCGCTGGAGGCGGACATTTACGAGGCCGGTCGCGTGTACCGGCTGAAGGGGGCGAATCAGTATCTGGCAATCATCGAGGCGCGAGGACATGGCGACCACCGATATTTCAAAGCCTACGTCGCTGACCGGCTGGACGGCAAGTGGACGGGCCTGGCGGACACCGAGAAGAATCCTTTCGCCGGCGCCGCAAACGTCACCGCCGCGGGGGGAGGAACGCTCTGGGCGGACAATATCGGCCACGGCGAGCTCATCCGCGACTCCAACGACGAGACGCTCACTGTCGATCCGGGAAAGTTGCGATTCCTCATCCAAGGCATCCTTCAGGATGATAAGCCGGAAAGCTACCAGCAAATCCCGTGGCGGCTCGGCCTGCTGACGCTGAAGAAGGCGATGAAGTAACGTTATTCTCCCCGCCGCCCTTTATCCCCTCCAGGGAGGGGAGTGCGGCCGACCGGAGGCGGGAATGGCGAAAGCGGGAAGCGTTCAGCGCGGCAGGCGGGAAACGACAGGGATCCTTCGAGAACCTCAGGATGACAACCGGGGGAAAATGGGGCGGCGGATAAAGTGGAGTATCGTTAAAGCATAATTCTTGCTGGACGCAGGGTGGTAGTTGTGCTGGTGTCGGGGCGGTTTGGTTGTTCTTTGACATAACGGGCGACTGAGGGAAGAAGGGAGAAAGGGGGACAGGAGTGCGGCTCACCGGGAGGTTCACCCTCCAATGCAGAATGCGCCGCGTGAGGGCACGCGGCCTACAACGGCCATACGGCGGGTCGGCGCTCGATGAGCGCGGCCAGATAAATGGGAAAGCCAAGAAAGGTACTTTTTGCGAAACGAACCCAAGGCTCCCGAATCAGGAATGCGTATGGATGAGGTTGTGGGACTGGTGGTTGTGATTCTCTGTTTTGGATTTTCTCGTTGGGTTCGTCCCCCCTCTGGATGGGTTCGGTTGGGGGGCATGGAACGGTCGGCTGCGGCTACGGATGGGTTGCCCGGTGGGTTTTTCGGAGCCAGTTTGACCCGGTCAACGGTGGCTTCCGGTTTCCGTTTGACGGGTCTGGTGGGTTGACTTAGGATAGTGGCGGCGTTGCGAGCTGTGGCAGTCCCTGCCCTCTCTTGCAGTTTTGCCCCGTAGTTTGCACTGATGATGATGATAAGGAGAAATTACACATGGCGATTAAAGTAGGCATCAATGGTTTCGGACGAATCGGGCGTTTGGTGTTCCGCGCGATTTGCGATCAGGGTTTGTTGGGCAAGGACATCGAGGTCGTGGCGGTCAATGATATCGTCCCCGCCGACAACTTGGCGTACCTCCTGAAGTACGACTCGACCCAGGGCCGGTTCAGCGGCACGGTTTCGAGCGAGAAATCCAGTCCATCCGTGGCGGAAGACGACACACTGGTTGTGAATGGCCACAAGATCAAATGTCTTGCCGTCAGGGAAGGCCCGGCGGCGCTGCCGTGGAAGGCGCTGGGCGTGGAACTCGTGGTCGAGTCGACCGGACTGTTCACGGCGGCGGAAAAAGCCAAGGGCCACCTCGACGCGGGCGCGAAGAAGGTGCTGATCACGGCGCCGGCCAAGGGCGAGGACATCACGATCGTACTCGGCGTCAACCACACCAAGTACGACCCGTCCAAGCATCACATTGTTTCCAACGCGAGTTGCACGACGAACTGTCTCGCGCCGGTGGTTCACGTCCTGTTGAAGGAAGGCCTCGGCATCGAGGAAGGGCTGATGACGACGATCCACAGTTACACGGCCACGCAGAAGACGGTGGACGGCCCGTCGAAGAAGGATTGGAAGGGCGGCCGCACGGCGGCGCAGAACATCATTCCGTCGACCACGGGCGCCGCGAAGGCCGTGGGCCTGGCGATTCCCGAGGTGAAGGGCAAACTGACGGGCATGGCGTTTCGCGTGCCGACGCCGACCGTGAGTGTCGTCGATCTCACCGTCAAGACGGTGAAGGCGACCAGCTACAAGGAGATTTGCGCGCTGATGAAGAAGGCCAGCGAGACGTACCTGAAGGGCATCCTGGCGTACACCGAGGACGAGGTGGTTTCCACCGACTTCATTCACGACGCGCACTCGAGTATTTTCGACGCTGGCAGCGGCATCGAGTTGAACAGCCGGTTTTTCAAGCTCGTGAGCTGGTACGATAACGAGTGGGGCTACTCGAATCGTTGCGTCAACCTGATTCGCTACATGGCAAAGTAATTCGGCCGCCAGACGGGACCCGGGCATTCACTGTGGATGCCCGGTTTTTGGTTGATTTTTATGGAACGTCCGGGCTAGTCTGCCCGCGTGTGGCTGTGAGTGAAAATACTCCAGTATGGCGTGTCGGATGCGCTCTGCTACTTGCAGTGGTGTTCAGTAACGTCACCATTTCCTCCGCCATTGCCCAACAACGACAGGTGCTGAGCGGCCACATACCACAAGTTGTGACGAGTCTGAATCTGAAACCCTTGAGCCAACTGCCGGCCACGAATGTATTACATCTGGCGATCGGGTTGCCGTTGCGCAACCAGGCGGCCCTCGGCCAACTTCTGCAACAGATTTACGACCCGGCCAGCCCGAATTTCCGGCACTATCTGACGTCGGAACAGTTCACGGAACGGTTCGGCCCGACCGAGGCCGATTACCAGGCGGTCGTCAATTTTGCCCAAGCCAATGGCTTGGCGGTGACCGGCCAGCATCCCGGTCGCACCGTGCTGGACGTGGCGGGGACGGTGGCGAACATCGAAAAGGCGTTTAACGTGACCCTGCTGGTCTATCCGCACCCGACCGAGAACCGCAACTTTTACGCGCCGTACGTTGAACCGTCGGTCTCCCTGGCGGTGCCGCTTCTGCACATATCCGGCCTGGATAATTACGCATTGCCGCATCCCAACTCCCGGGTCAAGCCCCTCGCCGGCACAGAAGGCGGTGTGTACCTTGGCAATGATTTTCGTGCCGCCTACGTGCCCGGGGTGTCGCTTAAGGGGACCGGTCAATCCGTCGCCGTGCTCGAGTTTGACAACTATTTCCCCATCGATATCACAAATTATTTACACTTGGCCGGTGTGCCGTCGATGGCGCTGACCAACATCTACATCAACGGCGGCCCGTACGCGCCGGGACCCGGCGACGGCGAGGTGTCCCTGGACATTGAAATGGCGATTGCGATGGCGCCGAGCCTCTCGAAGATACTGGTTTACGAAGGCACCAATGGCGTGACACCGTGGGTGACCATCCTCACCCAGATCGCCGACGACAATCTGGCCAAGCAGGTCAGTTGTTCGTGGAGCGGGGGGGGCCCGACCCCAGTAGCGAACAGGCTTTAGTAACGATGGCCATGCACGGGCAATCCTTCTTCAATGCCGTCGGCGACAGCGATGCGTTTACCGGCGCCATTGGGTTTCCAAGCGACAGCACCAACACCACCGAATGCGGCGGAACGGACTTGTCAACGACCGGCCCTGATGGCAGCTACGTCTCGGAGTTGGTCTGGAACGAGGGAACACCCAATGCGAACGGGGGAGATTGGGGTAGCAGCGGCGGGGTCAGCACTTACTACTCGATCCCGCCGTGGCAACAAGGCGTCGCCACGGTCGCCAATCAAGGTTCGAGCGTCAACCGTAACGTTCCCGATGTCGCGATGACCGCCAACAATATTTATGTGACTTACGACGACGGAAGCGCCGGGTCGTTCGGCGGCACCAGTTGCGCCGCGCCGCTCTGGGCGGGGTTCATAGCGCTGGTCAATCAGCAAGCTGCCATCAACAGCGCGTCGCCGGTCGGCTTCCTCAACCCAGCCCTCTATGCGATCGGCAAAGGCCCTAACTACGCCTACTGTTTTCACGACATCACCGTCGGCAACAATGAATGGTACCCCGGCAGCACGACCAAATTTTCCGCCGTCCCTGGTTACGACCTCTGCACGGGTTGGGGCTCTCCAAACGGCGCCAACTTGATGCAGGCACTTCTGTCGCTGGGAAGCGGCAAGCCTTACATTATCAGCACCGGCTCGGTTGTGAGCGGCGGCAATGCCAACGGTGTGATCGATTATGACGATTGCGTTCTGCTCTCCCTCCCGGTCGTGAACATTGGCCAGGGAACCGCCACCGTCGTCAACGCGACGCTGACGACCAGTACGCCCGGCGTTACGATCACCCAGTCCAACTCGACATATGCCAACCTCCCTTCCGGTGCCGTCACCACCAACAACACGCCATTCCAGATCAGCACCTCACCGTCATTCGTCTGTGGCACGCCAATCCCGTTGTCACTGGTGTTGTCCTACACGGCGGGCTCCGTCACCAACACCATTACAATGCCCACCTGCCAGTGCCCAACGATTCAAACGAACGGCAGCTTGAGTGGCGCCAGCCCGACGCAGAGCGGCGCGTTGTGGCCCAGTGGCACCAACAGTACCTGCAGTCTTCCGAAATCCTGCCCGGCACGTATGGAGCGGGTACGGTCGCCTATAACGCTTACTCATACACGAACTCAAGCAGTTCGGCAGTCTGCGTGTCGGTGACCGTCTCCACAACTTGCGGCACTAATGTCTACACTTCCATTTTCTCGGGGGCGTATCTGGCAGTTACAATCCCAGCAGTCTCTGCGCAGCAAACTACCTCGGTGACATGGGAGGTATCCAAGGGGACTACACCGGCCCGGGGGCATTTGTTTATTCCTTCACCGTTCCTGCCCACACCAACTTCACCGTGGTCGTGAATGGGATGGGCGCCGGTTACTATTGCTCCGGTTACACCCTGACTGTCGCCGGCCTGCTCTGTCCGTTGGATGGCGGCGGTCCTTGCGCCGTGTTAACGCCGTTCCAAATCACCAGCATCGTCAGTTCGAATAACAATATCCTGATCAATTGGACGACGGTGGTCTCGGCCTGACCAACGTCCTGCAAGCCACGGCGGGAACCGCCAACGGCAGCTACGCCACGAACAACTTCGCGGCCATCTTCACCGTCACCAATACCGTCACGGCGTCAACCAATTACACCGATGTCGGCGCGGCGACGAATATTCCCTCGCGCTATTACCGTGTGCAGCTTGTCCCGTAGGGCTTCTGGCACAGCGAGTCGCCGATTCGTCCCCCTTGCGTTTGCCGGCCCGCTTTGGTAGTTTACCGCGCCTGCGAACACGTGCGCCGTTAGCTCAATTGGCAGAGCAAGTG
>CAVYAC010000039.1:0-13405 GCA_963766065.1 uncultured Verrucomicrobiae bacterium | reverse complement strand
GATCGGGCTCCACAGCGTTGCACCGCCAACTATGCACAATGAGGTCGCCATCGCGCGCTTGTTCTAACGCGGCGCGCGAAATCCGTCATGACGGGAAAAGGCAAATTCTCGTGTAGGTAAAAGGAGTAGGGTACTTGACAAATTCAGGGCTATTTGTGCCACCCTGTCACAGCCACTGCATCAAAACGGGTAGGCAAACCCTTAGACCGGAGCCGATTCCGTCTCCGCTGGCGGCGAATCTGTCCACAAAACCGCAGCTCGAAGAACAGCGGGAGACGTTCCCAGTTGTAGCTTTACCCGGATCCGTTGCCGGTATAGCTCGACCGTTTTGTGGTCGAGTGTGAGTTGCTCGGCGATCTCCTTGACATCCAGCCCACGCCCCAACATTTCGAAGACCTGCAATTCACGGGGGCTGAGACTGTTAAGTGGATGTCGCGGCTCTATCGTTTCGCGGGTCATCGCGCAACTCGTAAACCACTTCAGCATCCGCGCGCTCAAGTATATGTTGCCGTCCAATATGGTCCGGATGGCGTGAACGATGGTCTGGACATCCTCGCCTTTGTTCATATAGCCGCGCGCTCCCATATGGAAACACAACGGGGCGTACAACTCTTCGGTGTGAGCGGAATGAACGAACATCCGCAGGCTCGGATAGCGAATATGCAGATCGCGGATCAGATCCAACCCGTGAGATCGTTTCAACGCGATGTCGATAACCATGATGTCCGGGCACAAATGCTCGACCATCGCCAAGGCCGGTTGCGCATCCTCAGCCTCACCGCACACGACCATGTCCGGCTCGCCATTGATCACGAATCGCAACGACATCCGCACTGAGGGATGATCGTCCACGATCAACGCTTGCCGTTTCTGCGGCCCTTCAAGCTTCGCTGGCGTGTCACCCTGCATACGCCAACTCCATTTCTCCCACCCTCACAGGGAACCCAGTACTTATAAGGGGTTGACGGCATAAATTGCAAGCTAAAAATGACGAACTTGGGCCTCGCATCATAGGGGGACATCCGGTCGTTGTTGCGCTTGAATTTTGGTGACCGCGATGCTGGCGATATGGACGCCCTCGCCATTGGCAACCGCCACGTAGCGTCTTGGCAATTCTTTGACCCAATCAACCGTGAACTTTTGAAACGCCAAGGCCAGTTCGCGCAAGTTCTTGCCCGTGATCTTCACCTCGTGGCCAGAGATGGTGATATTGATCGCCTCGTCTGCTCCCGGCTCAAATCTCACGCAGACCAGATGTTGATACGGGAGCACAAAGAAGGTTCCATCAGCCAATTCGACCCGCAGACACCTGGGCTGAACGGCTCTGCTCCACGAGAGAAAATTCCCTTTCGGCGAGTCACCCGAAGGGGCGTCTTTACTTTGGCTTCGTTTCATAGGTTTCCTCAAACGGAAGATGATCGTCCGATGCCTTGTGTTTTGTCGATACTCACGCTCGCGTCCATCCCTTGCCGGAGCGCCCCAGCCATGTCCAAGGCCAATTCGCGATCACCGGACCGGCAGATGTTTTCCCGCAGTTGCTCCTTGTCGCTGGTGAAAACCCGTATTCCCCTGCGCCCCCGCGAAATCGTCACGTACCACTGCTGCCTGGTTGGTCGCGGCCTTGACCGTCGAATCGGAGAACAGGACGTAATCGACCGTCTTGCCTTGCGACGCATACGAGGTGATGGCAAAGCCGCGCACGAACTGCCGGTAATCGCTTTCGAGAATGCGTCCATCCTGCAGCCTGACGCGGCCACCGTTCAGAACTCTGTCCACGGTGACCAGCTCGCCGTTGGCCAGACGACGGCCCTGCCGGGTGCGGCCATTGGCTTTCAGTTGCAGACGGTCGCCCGCAGCCAACGCGAGTTCGCGAGGCTGGCAAACCGTCAACCGGTCCAGGAATCGGAACGGGACTGTCCGTATTCTCTCCCCACCTTCCAGTGCCACGCTGGTCTGGGTGATGGTTACGAGACGTGCCGTTTCGCCTTTCCTGAAACCGCCCGCGTCACGGTTCACAAGCACCACGCTGTTCTCATCGTAGAAACGCCGATCCCGCTTCTGCGCTGCCGTCAGATCGACCGGTTCCAGCGCCGTCACGACCTGCTCGGTCGCGCCGATCCTGCCACGCGATCTCAGGGCCGAGCGCACCTGGTCATTCACCTGACGGATCTCCGACCACGTTTGCGAAACCACCACAACCGAGTGATTGCTTTCCGCTAATTCGAGGAACGTCTCCGCAAGCTCCTCCTGCTGGTGGAGGGACTCACACTCCATAATTGCGCCCTGCCGATCCAAACGGCGAAATGACTCCACCAACTTCCCTTCGGAAGCTTCCTTTACCGCCTGCCGGTACTCGATGATCTGCGCTTGCTCCGCTTTGGTCCGGGCGCGAGCGGGGTCCTGTCGTCGGATCTGCTGGAGTTCTGCCGCTCGTAGACCGGAGTATTTCTCAATGGCCCGAAGCGCATCGGATGCCTCAACCGCGCCGTGCTGCCGCGTGTCACCAGAGAGGATGACACGGCCGTTGTTGTCTCGGACAAAACGCAGCAGTCGTTGCATCTGTTTCGCGCCAATCTGACCGGCCTCATCCACCATGATGACGGCACCCCGAGGCATGTCCTGCTTCGTCAGAAACTCGCTCACCGTTTGGGCTCCCGTCATTCCGTTCCGCTCCAGGTCAATGACTTGCTGACGTTGCGGTGCCAGTACTTGCAGGGAATGCCCGGCTGTCCGAAGGCCATTCCGCACCTCCCGCAGCGCAAAGCTCTTTCCGGTGCCGGCCCCGCCGCGAAACAGCGTGACGAAGTCGCGCGATGCCAGGATCTGCTCAGCCGCCCGCCGCTGATCCTTGTCCAGAGCAACGTTGGACGACGAGAAGTCATTGTGGAACGGGCGGAACCGCCCTCTCCCGTCTCTCGCCAGGCACACGATGTCCCATTCGCGTTCCAAAGCAGCCCGGGTCGAGATTTGAAACGGGCCAACGGCGCCGCGGATGTAATCCCGATCGCGCGTGGCTTGTCGAATGGCCGTGAGCGTGATGTTCTGACCGCGCGCGTGCTCCAAGGCGTCCCGCCATAACTCGTGCTCCAGAACAACGGACCGGCGCTCGAACAGGTGCTCCTCCGCCCAGGTGACGGCGGCCCGTGCATCGCCCGCTTTCGACTCATCCGGCTTGAGCGGCGCACCATGCTGCAACGCCGAGATCGCGGCTTGTTCAGTTTTGGAAACCTGGTTTGCCCAAAGTGTCTGGAGCGTTGCCTGTGGAACGTTCTTGAGTTTCCGCGCTCGGTTCTTCTCAGCCACGTTCTCGCGGATGCGGGCCATGTTCCCACCAGCCAGTTCGGGATTCTGTGCCAGGAGCTCGCGGGTCTTCTGATCGATTTCCCGATGCCGTTTGGAGAACCGGTCGCACAATTCCGGGGAAACACCCTGTATCTCAAAGTCACCGCGCGCGTGGTTGACAATCCGGTAGCCCCATTGTTTCAGATCACGCGCCAACTCGTGGTAATAGACATTCTCCACATATTTGCGCGCCCGCAGCATTTCAAACGTCTGCAAGGCCTTCCAGCGGTGTTCGACGGGGTCGCGCGTCGCGTTGAACACGATGCAGTGGCTGTGCAGATGCGGATCAAGCGCCCGCGAGGTGTCGTGCCGGAAGATGGCACAGACAATGTTCCCGGTGGTGCGGTCGGTCATTCGTTCTCCCGCATGCACCCGCGTTCCCGCGAACTGCTCCAGTTCCCGCAACGCCGCTTCCACCCCACGGTGGTGGGCGTCCACAATGCGCGGGTCATTGCCGACCAGGGCCGCAATCGAAACCGATTTGGGTGGTGAGAAGGTGAAATCAAAGAAGATTCGCCGATTCGCCACTTCATAGGCCCGACCGGTCTCATCGACAACCGTGCGGGTGGTCTTGAGTCGTTGCGTCAATCGTTCCCCGGTCTGTGGGTGGAGGTTGTCGCACAGGCGAAGAAATTCCTCTTGGCCTACCCGGCCCGACAGTCCCAGCAGCTCAGCGCCGTTTCCCAACCATTGCCCGAGGACGCGTTCGCTTTCGCTGTAATAATCGCCAGCACAGAGGTGTTCCTCAAAGTACTGCTTGGCGTTAATCGAGACTGTATTTCGTTTTCGGCGACAGCATGTGAGGGGTTCTATCACTTCCCACCGCGAAACTTGTTCCCATTTGGGAACAACATTTTCTGCCGGATGCGCTTTACTGGAGCGCATGAAAACAAGAGACGCACTACCTCTAGCTCCCGCTAGATTTTCACGATGGTGCGACCGCAGAGATTGAACGCTATGAAAAAGCATTCCGTCACAGATCCGGCGCAGATCAAATTCGCCAGCGCCGTCAGAAACTACGTGCCAAAAGTGACAGGCAAGCTGCCGCTGCTTATGCCGTACAAAGAAGGCATCGCGGAGCTGAGGCGCAAGCACGCATCTTACGAAACCATTGCCAGTATTCTGCGCGACATTGACGTTGCCGTCTCGCACTTCACCGTGGCTCGGTTTTGCCTGGAGGTGCTGGAGTTGACGCCTCCGTCGAGCCGATCCCGCAAGGCATCCGCCAGAACTGTAAAGCAACCTCCGCGCAGCAATCCGAAGGCGAAGCGAATACCCAACGCGGACAGTGCGCGCACGACCAAACGCGCCAAACAGTCCGGCGAAGGCGACACGCCGGCTCCATCCGCTGCGCGCCAGGAAGATGCCGGCGGTCCCCGGATCGCTGACATCAACACCGTTTAGCCATGCAAAAGCAGATCAATCTCGTTCTCAACGGCAAGGGCGGAGTCGGGAAAAGCTTTTTTGCTGCGAACTTCGTCCAGTACCTGAAAGACCAACAGACGCCCCATGTCGCCATCGACACGGACAACGAGAACTCGACACTAAAACGGTTCCACCCGGATGCTCGGTTCGTGAATCTGGCCAACCTCCGGGAACTCGACGGACTGGTTGCCGCCCTTGAAACCACCCGCCTCGTGGTTGTGGACTGTCGCGCCGCCTCAACGAATGTGTTCGTGAACTATTTCGCCGAGTTGACGGTATTCGATGTACTCAAGAGTATGGGCGCCGCTCTGACGGTGGTGTCGCCGGTGAATCACGACCTCGACAGCGTGGAGCAAATCCGAATCATCACGAACGCGTTCAACAACCGGTGCCGGTATCTGGTGGTGAAGAATCGCGGCCTCTCGGAGCACTTTGCGATCTACGACGCCAGCAAAACCCGGAAGCGGTTGCTGAACGAACTGGCTGCCAAGGAAATGACCATGCCCAAACTTCACGACTGGTTGGTCGCCTTGCTGCATGAGGTCAACCTGCCCGTCGGCTCGGCGATTCAGCACCAGAAATTCTCCCTCATGGACCGCCAGCGGCTCAAGAACTGGCAGCGGCAGTTCCACGAACAAATCAACTCCATCCGTCAGATCATTTTGCCGGGTGAGCCATGAGCGAAGCCGACCCAAAAGAGGCGCTGAAGAACGCCATTCTGCAATGGCAGAAGAAGTACAATGTTCAGGACGGCGATCCGACGCTGGCCGCCGTGGAATTGTGGGAAATCTACTTCACCCACACCCAACTCAACGGACCGAAACCCCCGTCGTTTGAAGACTTCCGCAGTACGATGGAACAGTTGGAGCGGCTATGCGGCGACTTCACGGGACGCGCCGCTGACATTATCAAGGAAATGCGGGATGTGCCGAAGATTCGCAGCGACCTGAACCGTTTCCCGATATTCGCCTTGGTGTTCAGTGCTGCGTTGGCCCTGCTGGCGGGCATCCTGATCGGGAGGTACGCACGGTGAGCAACGCCCGGTATCTCGGATTCACAATTGCCGGCTTGTCCCTGGCCGCCGGCGCGTACTTTCTCCTGAGACTAGCTCCACCGCTCTCGTGGACGTTGGCTGTGATTTTCGGGATTCTGGCGGGCAACGCGATTGCGGCTACGCGTCGCCGGCCTCGCAACGCCATCGTGCACCTGAAGGGACTGTCGTGGTCACGGGAGGATTTCTGTCGCGGCTGGCTGATTACCGGCGACACCGGCTCGGGGAAAACCCGCTCCGGGATTACCCCGCTTCTGTATCAAGTCTTCCAGAATGAACCGCATTGGGGCGGCCTCTGCATTGATGACAAGGGCATTTTTTGGGAAACGCTCTCGGAGATGGCCCGGCATTTCAACCGGCAAAACGATTTGATCCTGCTCCAGATCAGGCCCGACAACGAGCTCCTCAGTTGGAAACCAACCCATACCTACAATCTCACGTCCGATACCGGCATCCCGTACAGCACGTTTGCCAAATTCGTCGTCGATACCGCCACCAGCCTCAATCAACAGGGCGACAAGGGATTCTTCAAGAGCCAGGCGCAGACCCACATCGCCCACGCGTTGGAGGCCCTGCGCGAAGTTCAGGCCGATGTGACCTTGGAGAATGCCCACGACCTACTGCTGAACGAGGAGGAATTGGACGACACGCTCGCCGAGTTGTCGGAAGGCTACCCGACCGAGCGTCGCCGCGCGCTCGTGGAGCATCTCCAGTTCCGCTACCGCACCCAACCGCCGGAACAGATGGGCGGCGTGAAGGAGACCATCGCCAACTATTTGCACAACTTCCTCACGCCGGACATTGCCCAGGTCTTTTGTCCCGGCAACAACACCTTCGAGTTCAGTGACATCGACCGAGGGAAGATCATCTGCGTCGCCATGCCGCAGAAGTACCAAACCGAACGTCGGTACGTGAACACGTTCCTGAAGATGCTGTTCTACACGCACGTCTTGCGGCGCTTCGACCAGCCAAAGGAACAGCGTAAAGACAAGAATCTCCTCATTCTGTGGGCTGACGAAGCGCAGCGATTCGTCACCTCGAACGACGAAGGAATGAGCGACTACAACACGATCGACGTGATCCGCGAAGCGAACGCCACCATCGTTGCCGCCGTGCAATCATCTACATCGTTCCTACCGGCGTTGGGAAGGGAAAAGGCGAAGGTGCTCGTGCTCAATCTGCGTAACCGGATCATTTTCAAAGCCGCCGACGAGGAGGGCGCACTGGACAGCGCCGATTTCCTTGGCAAGAAGCGGGTTGTCAAGAAATCATGGGGCGTTTCCGCCGGCCAAACCAACCGCAGCTACGCTGAGCACGAAGAACACAAGATCAAGACCCACATTCTCCGCGCACTGCCGAAGCACACCGCAGTTCTGGTCCATTGCGAACATGGCTTCAAGCGCACTGTTTTGCCGCCTATCGAACCGAACGGCAAGGTCTCCCGGTGGTTCAGGAGGCGATGGTTTTGAGAGCATGGAATCGACTGGATTCGCAGGTCAGGCTTCGTGATACTCAACCTGATGCGAGTCAAGCGGCATGAAGCAACGGACAGGATGAGCATGCTGAGAGTGTTCGTCAGTTCCGTCCAAAAGGAATTGGAAGACGAACGGGTCATCGTTCAGAATCTTCTGAACACCGACTCTTTCCTTACGGCTCACTGTGCTCCTGTGCTCTATGAGTTCGAGCCCGCTTCGGCTGACAAGGCATTGGACGGATGTCTCAAAACCCTCGATACCTGTGAGGTTTACTTGCTCATCGTCGCGGTGCAATACGGTGCGCCTCTTGGCGAGCTTTCGATCACTCATGCAGAATACCGTCGCGCCAAGGAACGGAAACTGCCCGTACTGGCCTTCATCAAGGGCGAGCGTCACATGAAGCGCGAGGAGGGCACCGACCTCCTGCTAAAGGAATTGGATTCCGATGGCTACAAGTACAAGCGCTTTGGCAATGTCATCGAGTTGCAGAAGGAAGTCCGGGCAGCGCTCGTAAAGCTGCTCAAAGACCAGTTTGGCGTCGCACCTTCCACAGACGAGAACGAAATCGCACACCAGACCATCGAAGCTACCTCCACTTTCGAGTCGCAGCCGATGAAACGCCTGTCTTGGGAGAATCTCGACCATACTGTTATTCGACGGCTGATCGCCGCGGCTGAGGCGAGAAACCCCGAGGACATTTCCCCGGCTGACCTTTTGGCTGGGGCGTCGCTGCGCGGCCTCCTCTGGCACGACCCGGAGTCAAACGAGCACTACGCCACCGCAGCCGGCATTGTGCTGCTGTCGAAAGACCCGTCAGCCGTTTTCCCACAATGCCGCATCCTGGCGGACGCATACCGGACCACGGAACCTGACGGCCAGCCGCGCGACCACGAAGACATCCGTGGCCCCATGCCGTTGGCTATTGACCGCGCCATCGCCTTCATCGACCGCAACACGCGGCACCCGATGAAGGTGGTTGGCCTCAACCGCGTTCGGTTGGACGAATATCCTGTCGAGGCGTTGCGGGAAGCCTTGGTCAATGCCGCAGCACATCGACAATACGAAGACGCCGGGCGCAAGATCATGCTGGAAGTGTTCGCTGACCGGGTGGTCGTCTCCAGTCCCGGCATGCCGCCCGCCCCGATCACTTTCGAGCGCCTGCGGAAAGGCAAGTATCGGCCCTGTTCCCGCAACCCCGTCTTAGCTCAGTGCCTGTCCTACTTCCATCGCATCGAGGAGCGCGGCAGTGGGTTTCGCCGGATGCGTGACCAGATGCTCGATCACGGATTGAACCAGCCGTTGCTCGGCAGTGACACCGGCTATTTCCAAGTCACGTTCCCCGGGCCGGGCGATGACCTCGACCGCATCCGGGTGCCTGAAACCCAACTCACAGTGACTCCAGCGGTGGAGAAACAGCTTAACGAGCGGCAGAAGAAAATGGTTGGCCTGCTGGTTCGCGGTGAATCCCTAACCAGTCGCCGTTGTCAAAAACTCTTTGGCGTGACCGGACCAACCGTGGCGAGTGATTTTGCCCTGTTGGTGAAACTTGGACTCGCCCAGCAGCAAGGCAAAGGACGGTCAACCAGGTACGTCCTGACCATCAAACCGAATCGTTAAGTAATCGTAAAGCAATTCCCCGTAATCGTTAAATCCGCGACCACCACCAACCAACCCACCGAAAGCGACTGCGGTTGAGACGGAATCGCCCGACTCGCCACGAAGCGGAATCGTCAGACAATCGTCAGCTTTCCGGGCCGAATCGTCAGGTGAGCGACTCGCAGTACGGTCGGGAATCGTCCGATGGTCGCCAGCTAGCAACAGACGTTCAGATCAAACCCGTCGTAAACCCGCCAAATACGCCACTCAACTTCCCACGCCGACCGTTGGGAAACAGGGCGTGACCAGGACATTGCTCTCGAAGTCCGGAAAGGGGACACA
Source organism: uncultured Verrucomicrobiae bacterium (assembly GCA_963766065.1). Lineage (GTDB taxonomy): Bacteria > Verrucomicrobiota > Verrucomicrobiia > Palsa-1439 > Palsa-1439 > Palsa-1439. The sequence goes on along the minus strand of CAVYAC010000039.1, from coordinate 4,174 downwards.
AAGGGGACAAACGAGACACTGGGGAAAACACGGACATTGATCATGCCGCGAAATGCAAACGGCAAGTTTCCGATTCTAGCGCCGAACAAAATTGGTTTGGGATTTCGTCCGTGTACCTTCATAATGACAGTTAGTCGTTTACCGCGCTGCCAGAATTCATGAGACAGGTCATCGTCATCGATCCCGTATCGGATGCGCTGAAACAGTGTGCTCGTATTCGAGACACCACTATTGCTGCTCGCAACACGTCGAGCGGTGGGGGCTTGATCAAAGAAACGCATGCCGTTCTCGCATTCATTGGAAATGGCGTCGGAATTGCCGATGTGCGTCAGGCGGTGCTGAAGGGAAGCGTATTCCACAAGCCTTCGTTTGCCTCCCGCAAGAGAATCCTGTCAGCTATCGATCACCGCTACCTGAACATGGTGCTTCTGAATGGGGTGGTGCAGTCCCTTGTAAGGGCGGCACGGCGCGGCGTTCAATCAGTGGAGTTCATCTCCCTTGCTTATCTTTTTTTTGCGCTGCGTGACCGTTTGATTTTTGAGTCGTGACAGGGCCGGTGCGGGAGCGTTGGCTTCGCAAGACGACAAACCTCACTCCAGATGATTTTCTGTCATTTTTGCAAGAACACACCGCCGATTATCCCGAAATCAAGCAGTGGCGTGAGGCGACGAGGAAGAAACTCGCAAGCAACGCGCTATCCTCCCTTCGGGACTTTGGTCTGTTGAAAGGGGTTAGGAACAAGCAGATCCAGCGGCCCGCAGTATCACCCGAAGCAGTCTTTCACCTGCTTTGCATACTGGTCGCTGAAGGACGGGAGAGTGCGAGCATTATCGAAGCTCCCGATTGGCGGCTATTTCTATTGACCGAGCCGGAGATTGCTCGGGCTCTCAGCGATTTGGCTCAGAAGAATTGGATACGGTTTGAGAAATCTGGGCGAGCTGTCAGCCTAGAGTTGATACGAATGCCAGAGGTGGGAAAATGAGCACTGACGTAGATTGGCCTTGGAAGATCCGCGAGGCAATCGAGCGGGTGAAGACTCGCTACGACCACATTGGACGGAACACCGGCGCCTCCTTTCTCGCCGTCGTTTACCCGCCCGATGCTGAGGCTGCTGTACTCAAGGAATGGCACACCCAACTGGCGGGACGCTCGGCAAGGAGTTCGAGATTCACCCGATCGACGTCCTCAAGATCACGATGGCCGTTCTTGATGAACTCGGAGGCGAGAACATCGTTCAGGCAATCGCTCAGCCGATGCTGGATCAAATCCCGAATCCGACCTGGGCAATATGTGGAATGGAACGCGGTCGCCACTGCCGTCAGGGAACGCTCAGCGAAGGAGGGCGTCAAGAGGCCCATTGTTGTTCTGGAGCGAACAGGAGCTTTGTTCCCGGCGGCAAGTCCACGAGCCGTAATGCAACAACTCTGGGACAGCGGACAGAGCGCGCTCGACGGTCCGGCCCGTCGTCCTAATTCCCGTAACACTGATTGAGGCCCGCGTTTATCTTTTTCTCAACAAACAGGAAGAATTGATGTATCGAGGTGACATCCTTTAACTGGAGGCCACGGCAATGCTGATCAGAGACATTTTTGAAACGAAGGTCGAAGAAAAAATCGAGCCCGTCATCAAAGTTGGCGAACGCCAGGATGAGAAGAAACTCGCATCCGAGATCGGCAGCTACGTGGTCACTCCAACCATCGAAAAGTACCTCGACGACTTCCTTGATCATTATACCGAGACGTTCCTGAAACAGACGACCGAGATTGGCGTTTGGATCTCCGGCGATTTCGGTTCTGGCAAATCGCATCTGGCAAAAATCGCCGCGCTTCTCGTTGAGAACAGAACCCTCGACGGCATCCGGGCCGCAAAACGGTTCGAGAGCCGCATACCTGTCCAAGCCCCGAAGAGGAGTTCCGTCCTTCGCAGCCTCTCGCTGATGCCTCAGTGTGAATCCCAAGTCTTGGCCTTCAACCTCAACACCCTTGCCGATAGCAAGCAGACACCCCTGCCTAAATTGCTGCTGTCTCAGTATTACCTGTCCAAAGACTACGGCGCGAACCTCCTTTACGCCCACGTCATCGAAGCCGAGTTGGACAAACGAGGCAAGCTGGCCGAACTCCACGCCGCCACCGAGAAACTCGCCAAGAAACCGTGGGCGCAGATTCAGCAGAATCTTGGATTCTATTCCAAAGCCCTTTATCAAGCGGCTTGTGACGTGGCACCGGACGCTTTTTCTACGCCCGACCAAGTCGCGCAAGCCCTCAAGACCGCCGAGAAAGGCGAACTTTATAATGTCCACTTGTTCATCCAAACGATCCTCGACGACCTGAACGCTCGTCAGAAATCCACGGGCGAACCCTGCCGGCTGGTTCTCGTCTTGGACGAGTCCGGGCAGTGGATTGAGGACGATCAGGGCCGCTTAGCACAGTTGCAGGCTCTCGTCGAAGAAGCAGCCATCAAAGGACAGGGAAAGATTTGGCTCTTTGTCACGACCCACGGGGACATGGGCTCGATTTACCAGAACGCCAAAGCCATCAAAGGCGACATGAAGAAGATCGAAGGTCGGTTTCGCTTCAAGTTTCCACTGACGACGGAGAACATCGAATTGGTTCTTCAAGACCGTATCTTCAAAAAGAACCTGAAGGGCAAAACCGAGGTCGCACAGGCTTACAACGAAAACCCCGGCGTGCTGCGTGATCTGCGACAATCCTCAAGAATACAAGCCAGAACCTTCCGCAGTGCGACATCGACCGGTTCACCATATTCTATCCGTTCTTTCCCTATCAGGTTCACTTGATCCCTGAGATTGTGAAAAGCCTGCGCAGCGCGGGTGGCCGCGGCGAGCAACTCTCCGTCGACCCGCACACTGCTGGCCATCACACAGGACATTCTGCGTGTTGGCCGCAGGAAATACCTCAATGCCCAAGTCGGCGAACTCGTCTCGTTCGATGAGGTTTACAACAACCTGCAAGGTGAAGGCGAAGTGACCCCCGATGTTCGTCGGGAGTTGTCACGCATCGAGGACACCGTGCCGGGAGCCGATGCGTTCACGCGTCGAGTTGCCGAGGTGATTTTCCTCATCAGGGAGATCAACGACATCCCCCGCACGATTGACAACATTGCCCGCTTGTTGGTCGAGAAGACCACGGACGATGTGCAGGCGCTTACGAACCGCATCAAGCCCGAATTGGACAAGCTCATCAAAGCCAAGCTCGTGGCTAGGATGGGCGAGGAATACGAATTCCTCACCGGTGAATGGCGCACGTTTGAGGAGGAAGTTTCCGAAGAAGCCGCTAACATCAAGTGGCAGGACCTACAGTCGGGACTCGCCAAGGAATTCGCTACGCCGGAGGTTTTGGGCTTTGAAACCATCCCCTTGAAGGGGGTCGCAATTCCAAGCTCGAATGCTCCTTGACGGTACGGTCGTTACGAAGAACGGCTTTGTGGACATCCGCATCCATTCACCCCTCGACGTGCTTGCCGGACCAAAATCTCCGACATCGAAGATCAAAGCCTCCGCCCCGACGAGCAACAGACCCTGTTCGTTCTCTGTGACCGTATTCCCGGCTTCGACGAAGAACTGAAGCGGTATCTCGCCATGCGAGCGGTCATTGATCGCTGGAAGGGCGACCCGCATAAATCCCAGGACGCGCTGCGGCTCGCGACGGATCGGGAATCGCACGACTTGGAGAAATTGCGCCGCAAGGTTCTCGAAAAGCATTCGCGACGGAATCAAGAATGCCCACGTTGTTTTCCGAGGGGGAAGCCGGACGGTCTCGCCGAAATCGGGACAGACTCCGGGTGAAGCTCTTCGCGGCGAGTTGGCCACATTGGCTGAACACTTTACCCAAAATACGAGAAAGTCCCGGTCCATCACCAACGAAGCGCGAGGCATTCTCGATGTGCTCAAAGGGCAAAAGACCTCACCTCCGATGTGAAAGAACTCAAGCTGTTTGACAAAGCCGGGCAGGTCGATCCGCATTGCCCGCTACTCGACCACATCCGGATGCATCTCTCCACCCGTCAGAGCAAGAAAGAACAAGCACGCTCGGCAAGGGTTTGCTCACGGAGTTTGAGAAACCGCCTTACGGTTGGGATCCCGAGGCCATTCGAGTCGGCGTTGCCGCTCTCGTGCGTTCCGGGGCTGTCAAGGTCCTCATCAATAAAAAGCCGT
>CAVYAC010000038.1:0-22166 GCA_963766065.1 uncultured Verrucomicrobiae bacterium | reverse complement strand
AGCGACAAGATCGAACTCGACATTATCCATGGCGCGGTCGGGAGCATTACCGAAAACGATGTGCTGCTCGCCAGCGCCTCGGAAGCGGTCATCATCGGGTTCCGGGTCAAGACGGAGAGTGGAGTCACCGACACCGCCAAACACGCCAACGTGCAGATCAAGTTGTACACCATCATCTACGAATTAATCGAGCAGGTGGAAGAATCGATGGAAGGCCTGTTGGAGCCGGAATCGAAAGAAGCCGTCATCGGTCATGCGGAAGTCCGCAAGGTGTTCGAGCTTTCCAAGGGGCCGCCGGTGGCCGGTTGTGTGGTCACGGACGGACGCATCGCGCGCAGTGCCCGCGTGCGGTTGTTACGACGCAAAGCCGTCCAGTATGAGGGCCGCATCGGGAGCCTCAAGCATTTCCAGGATGACGTGCGCGAAGTCAAGGCGGGGGCCGAATGCGGATTGCGTCTGGAGAATTTTTCGGGAATCCAGGAAGGCGACGTTTTGGAGTGCTATACGGTCGAGAAGGTCGCAGCGAGTTTGTAACCCAATCACTCAACTGCCCAACGCGGAGGACGAAACACGGAATGATTTCGGACGTGCCGCTCTTTCTACTCTCCCCGTGGGCCGTCATCACCATGAGCAGTCATCGAATTGAACGAGTCTCGGAATTGGTCAAGCGCGAGGTCAGCGAGGTCGTGCAGGGATTGAACCTGACCGACTGTGGCTTCATTACAATCACGGCCGCGGAAGTCAGTCCTGATCTCAAGGATGGCCGGATCTACCTGAGTGTGATCGGTTCGGCGGAGCAAAAGCAGCGCGCCGTGGACGTGCTGGAGCGCCAGCATGGCCACATCCAGCACGAATTGGCGCACCGCATCGTGTTGAAATACACACCGCGGTTGAAGTTTGTTCTGGATGAAACCGAAGCGCGGGCCAGTCACATCGAGCATTTGCTCGACGAACTCGAAGGCGAAACGCCCAATGAGTGATGTCGTCCAACAAATCAGCGAATTGTTCCGCAGCCAGAACACGTTCCTGGTGCTGACCCACTACCGGCCCGACGGCGACGCTGTGGGCTCGCAACTGGCGCTGCTGCTGATGTTGCAGGGCCTGGGCAAGACGGTCGAAGCCTGGAATGACGACGAGGTGCCGACGAAGTTTCGTTTTCTACCGTGCAGCGAACTCATCACCCGCCCGCCGGCCGAGCCGAAGGACTTCGATGTGGTCATCGCCATTGACACGTCCACGTGGCAGCGGGTCGGTTCGACGGCCCAGCGCATCGGCCAACGGAAGCACTTCATCAATATCGACCACCACGTCAGCAATGAGAAATTCGCCGAGATCAACTGGATTGTCCCGGAAGCCCCCGCGGCGGGGCAGATCGCTTTCGATCTGTTGAAACAGGGCGGGTTCACACTCACGCGCGACATTGCGACCTGCCTGTTCGCCGCAATCTCGACCGACACGGGTTCGTTCAGTTACAGCAGCACGACGGCGGAGTCGCTACGGGTCGCCGCTGAATTGGTCAACACGGGAATCAACGTCGGTGAAATCAGACCGGCGTGTGTACGAGAGCTATCCGTACGCGCGGCTGATGCTGCTGCAAAAGGCCCTGGCGCAACTCCAATTGGCTGACCAGAAGCGCATCGCCTACACGTGGGTCACCACGGAAATGTTCGAAGAGTCCGGGGCCAAACGTGAGGACACGGAAGGCTTGATCGACTACGCTCGCGCCATCGAGGGTGTCATCGTGGCGATTCTCTTCGAAGAGATGAGCGAACCGGGCAAGTTCCGCATCAGTCTTCGCTCCAAAGATCCGAAGGTCGATGTGAATGCGATCGCCCGCCATTTCGGTGGCGGTGGCCATCGCGAGGCGGCGGGCGCGCGCTTTACCGGCGAGCCTCATGAAATTGAGCGCAAGGTGCTGGCGGCGGTGAGCGAAGCGCTGGCGGCGGCCAGGTTGTAGGTTTCACCTCATGCAATCGCAACTGACACCGTTCGATGGCGTCCTGTTGGTGGACAAACCACCGGGGATGACCTCCCACGACGTCGTGGACCGGGTGCGCCGCCATTTCGGGTTCCGGAAGGTCGGCCATTGCGGGACATTGGATCCCGCCGCGACGGGCCTGCTCATTCTCGTGCTTGAGCGCGCCACCAAGCTGCAGGACCGTCTGATGTCGGACGACAAGGCGTATGAAGGGACGATGCTGCTGGGCGTTTCCACGGATTCGCAGGACGCCGACGGGGAAATCATTGCCGAAAAGCCGGTGCCGCCTCTGACGGAGAAAGATATCGAGGAGGTATTCGCCAAATTCCGCGGCGATATTCAACAGGTGCCCCCGATGGTCAGCGCCGTGAAACATCAGGGTACGCCGTTGTACAAGCTGGCGCGCAAGGGCCAGACGGTCGAGCGCGAACCGCGATTGATCCACATCTATGACTTGCAGGCGATCGCGCTCGCACTCCCGAGCATCCAGTTCCGCGTCGCCTGCACGAAGGGGACGTATGTCCGAACGTTGTGCTCGGACATCGGGGACGTGCTCGGCTGTGGCGCGCACCTCCATGACCTGCGGCGAACGCGGTCCGGCAACTTTGACGTGAACGAGGCGCATTCCCTCGACGATATTTTGACGCAAACGCGCGAACAGTTGAAGGCGTACATCATTCCCATTTTGAAGTTTCTCGGCTCCAACGCGGCGTAATGCAGGTGTTTCGCACATTTGAAGAACTGGCCGGGCGTCCTCACAAGGTTTGCCTGGCAATCGGCGTCTTCGACGGTGTGCATCTGGGGCATCAACAGGTGATCGGCCAGGCGCGGGACGACGCCCGAGCCGGCCGGGGAATGTCGGTGGCGCTAACATTCGATCCGCATCCGATGCGCGTGCTCCAACCGCAGAAAGCGCCGCTGTTGCTGACCTCCACCGGGCATAAACTCGCGCTCATTGGAAAACTCGGGGTCGATGCCTGCCTGCTGCTCACGTTTGACAAGCCATTCTCCCTGACGCCGCCCGAACAGTTTATCGAGACGGTGGCGCACCACACCCACCCTCTCCAGGAGATTTGCGTGGGCACCCGCTTCCGGTTCGGGCGCGACCGCACCGGTGATGTGCGCCTGATGGAAGCGCTGGCGCCGAAGTACGGATTCGTGGCCAAGGAAATCAAATCGGTGAAGCTGGGCGACGAGATGATCAGCTCGACCGCGATTCGGCAACACGTATTACACGGCCGGCTCGATACCGCCCGTGCGATGTTGGGGCGGCCCTTCTCGATCCTCGGCACGGTCGAGCCGGGCGACCAGCGGGGACGCCAACTCGGTTTCCCGACGGCCAACCTGGATCCGCGCAACGAGGTGTTGCCGCCGGATGGCGTGTATGCGGTGCGGGTGATCGTCGGCGCCGAGCAGTTTGGCGGCGTGGCAAACATTGGGGTCCGCCCGACATTTGTGGGGGTGCAAGCCCGTCGCGTGTTGGAGGTTCACATCCTGGGTTTTGCCCGCGATTTGTACGCACAGGATGTCGAAGTCTGTTTCCTGTCGAAATTGCGCGACGAACAGAAGTTCATCTCGGTGGACGCGCTGACGAAGCAAATCCATCTGGATATTGAAGCCGCGCGCAAGCTTCTGGCATTGCAGCCCTGACAACGGACCCTGTCTACGAGAGAAGCAAGCTGAGGAGATTGATGGCTGGCACCATCGCGGAGCGCTGGCCTGGGAACAGCCATCCATGTCTGCCTACGCCTACCGTCCTGGCTCCTTGAATTCCCATCTCTGCGATGTCGAGACTCTCGCGCGTTGATTTTTCCAGAGCGGATTCGCTGCGGTAATTGGATTGTGCGAGGGCCAGGACCATGTTTTGCAACTCATCGGCGTCGAGCCAGATCTCCGCGCAGGAGTCGCAGCGATTGATCTGGATCGCGGCGATGCCCATGTACCCGTACTTATCCATCGTCTGATGGCAATCGGGACAACTCAGCGCCGGAGCATGTTGCCAACCCTCCGGTGCGCGGAACGAGGTGGCCTCTGCCGTCTCTTGCGGCACCGCGTGCCAACTGCTTTCGAGCACGCCGATCAGATCGGTATGCCGCATGAGCATCCCTTTGCAATCGCGGCAGCAGCGGAAGGCCACCGCGTCCAGTTGCTGATCCTCCAGCGGTTTCGTGCACCGTGGGCAGTTCGCGCTCATACCTTCCTCCCGAACTTTTTCTCCAGTTCGGCGTAGGACATTTGGATCATGGTCGGGCGACCGTGGGGGCAGGTGTACGGCAGCTCGCACTGGTGAAGTTGCTGGAGCAACGCGCGCAGCTCCTCACCGCGCAACGGATCGTGGGCTTTGACCGCGTGGCGGCAGACGGTGGTGGCGATCTTGTCCTCGGTCAATCGGCGGGAGTGGATTTCCTCGCCCGTTTGGCGCAGTTCGTCGATGATGTTGCGAAAGATCTGGGCGAGGTTGGCGGTCGGAAAATACGGCGGCAATGCGTTGACCAGAAACGTTTTCTCGCCGAATTCGCTGACGCCGATGCCCAACTTGTGCAATGTCTTCTGGTTGGCGTGCAGGAAGGCGGCATCGCGAGCATCGAGTTCGAGCGTCAGCGGCAGCAAGAGCTTTTGCGCGGGAGCAGAATCGGCCTCGAGTTCCTGAAGCATTTTCTCGAACAAGACACGCTCGTGCGCGGCATGTTGATCCATCAAGACAAGACCTTCGGGCGATTCGATGAGGACGTAGAGCTGGCCAATCACGCCGAGAATCCGCCAACTACCCTCTTCCGTTCGAACCTCAAACTGCGGCTCGGCGGGAGCCTCGCCCTCCCCTCGATTTCTTGGCACTTCGATCAAATCGGATTGGTGCGCGGGTGGTGGCGCGGGCGTCTCGCCCCGCAACGCCAATGGCGGCGCGGGTGACCAATGCGGTCGTGGACCGACAATACGCTGCTGTGACTGCGGCCAGCCTTCGCGTTGGACGGGGTGGAGTCCCGCTGTCACCGGCTCCAGCGCGGCGCGGGCAGCATCGATCACGCACTGGCGCACAGCCGATTCGTCACGAAAGCGAACTTCGCGTTTGGCGGGATGGATGTTCACGTCCACCAGTTCGGGGTCGATGTCAATGAACAGGAAGGTCACGGGGAATTTTCCCTTCATCAGGGCGGTGTGATAGCCCTCGAGAAGCGCGAAATTGATGCCCTTGCTGTCAACGGGGCGTTGATTGACGAAGAGATGCTGCTGGCGGCGATCCGCGCGGCTAACGCCGGGTTTGCCGATGAAGCCCGTGACGCGGACATCGCCCTGGGACAACTCGACGGCGAGGAGTTCCTCGACGAGTTGCGTGCCGTAAAGTTCCCGGAAGGCGGCCGGCCAGATCGTTGGTCGGGGCGAGGTTGAAGATTTCGCGGCCGTCGACGACGAGCTTGAAGGCGACGTTGGGATGCGCGAGCGCGCAGAGGGTGACGATGTGCTCGATGTGGGCGGTCTCGGTCGGAATCGAGCGCAGGAATTTGCGGCGCGCGGGCAGATTGAAGAACAGGTTGCGCACTTCGATGACGGTTCCCTCCGCCGCGCCCATGTCGGCGACGGACAGAATTTTCCCGCCGGCCATTTCGATTTGCGTCCCGCTCAACGTGCCCCGCTCGCGACTGGTGAGCGTGAACCGCGAGACCGCGGCGATGCTCGGGATGGCTTCGCCGCGAAACCCGAGCGAGGTGATGCTGTGCAGGTCCTCGGCCTTGGAGATTTTGCTGGTAGCGTGTCGTTCGAGGGCGAGGAGCGCGTCATCGCGGCTCATGCCGAAACCGTCGTCGGCGACATTGATGAGGGAGCGTCCGCCGTTTTTGATGGTGACTGTAACCCGTCGGGCTTCGGCGTCGAGGGAGTTCTCGACCAATTCCTTCACAACGGAGGCGGGCCGCTCGACCACCTCGCCGGCGGCGATCTGGTTGGCGACCTGCTCGGAAAGGAGACGAATCCGGTTCACGGGCGGATTATAGCGGACGGCGGAGCCGGTGAAAGCGGGAAAACGGGCAGGCGTTGATCGTCTGAATGGGAGCGATGATTCACCAGGGTTGCGGTGATTCACGCGGTCCGGCGGAAGTATCTCTTGATGTAGAGCAGGTAACCAAGGAACGGCAACGAACCGACGGACATGAGGACGAGCATGCTCCGGTTGGTTAAGAAATTGAACCGCTGGATTTGCTCGATTTGCTGGTCCGGATAGCCCATCAACCGGTACATGTCCATCAGATCGACGCGCGAAAAGGTCAGTACCGCGGACACGAGGAGCGCGGCGATGGTGATCAAGACAGTCCACCAGCCAGCGGATTTGAGATGGTAGATGGCCCACGCGCAATAAACCCACACGGCAATGAGGGCCAGCATCAGTGTTCCTCCCGGCAGTCCGCTTAGCAAGCACCCAAAGAACGGCATCACGCCGTGGTAGCAGAGCAGCATGAGGGCCATCGACACGGCTCCGTAAGCGAGAAACAGGCTTACCGCGAGGACGGGCAGCGGACAGGCATCCGTCCACCGCGTCACCGGGTCGCGGGCGTCGAACGTCGCCTTCACATGCGGGCTGCGGTAGAACAACACCAACAGGCCCGGGAGAATCACGAATATGACGGTTAAAAAGCCGAGCATGAAGATCATCATCACAGCCATCGCCGCGGGCTGGCCGCCAGACGGGGTGTGAGCGAAAGACATTGGCAAGAACACCGCCATAGCGAGCACCATGAAAACGCCCAACACCAGCCAGGCCCACGACAGAATCAGCAACAGCGCCCGGGCCCAACGTCGGGCCATGGTTGAGCCGATTCCGAGCCAGATGAACACGACGGACATAACGGCATACGTCATCATGGCCGGAAGCATCATGCGGAGGTTCGAAGGGGTACCGGTCGTCCTGGCGGCCATTGTTTGGCCGAGGATCATCAACGGCACGAAGAGGGCGCAGAGGCACCCGATGATGATCACGAGGATGCCGACCCCGATGAGCCCGCCGTGGCAGTCCTTGAAATCGGCGGTGGGCGGGACCGGTGGTGGCTCGTTCATGGCAAACACCTCCTCATTTCTTGTTTTCCCAAGTCAGCAGAGGCATCGAGTATATGTGCTGCGGCTGGATTTGTCACGCGCACGATGCAACCGGTGAAAGCAGGAATACGGGCATAGCCACGCAGGCACATTGTGACCCATCCGCGTTCGGTGGACGGAACGTCAAGCGTCACACGCCGACTCCCGCACCCATGTTCGTCCGAGATCGGCTCCGGATTTCCCGTTGGACTCTCCGCCGGGCGAACGTTGTGTTTAGCGACGCGCGCTCGGCGTGTTGATCATGAAGTCGATGACTTTCTCGCTGACGCCACTCTGCTTGAGGTCGATGATCTCGGCGGTCGTCAAGTGATAGACCGTTTGGGAATTGCGGACGTGGCTGAGAATAACGTCGTCACTGAGACCCGCGGTTGCCAGCGCCTTGACATCCGCCACGCTGACCGATTGCCGCTGGTCATAGCGTTGGGGCTGTGATGGCCGTTGGACCCTGGGCGGCGGTGAAGGCGAATCGTCCCGGTCCACGGCCGTCGGTGACAGCGGACGGTCAACAACCGGTTGTTGTGAACTCTCCGCTACAGGTGCCGGGGGGGTGAGTTGTAATCGACTGTTGCCTGCGAACTGTAAACCGCCGGGCGGCGCGTAATCCGTGGCCGGAGGATAAGAGTAGTAATAACCGTCGTAGTAATAAGGGTAATATGGCGAGTAAACGACCGAGACACCCCAGTACGGATACCACCAACCGCCCCATCCCCAGCCCCAGCCGTGCCCGTAATAGCCGCCGTGCCATCCGCCCCATCCACCCCCGTGGTATCCGCCGCCATACCCTCCGCCGCCGTGATATCGAGCAACGTCGGAACTGCTGCGAGATCCAGCGCTCGCCAAGTGACCTGATTCTGCGAAGGCTGATGAGACAAAAATGCTGGTGCTGACGGCGACCGCCGCCACAACGAGAAATTTAACTGTTTGTTTCATGGCACACTCCAATCTGTCTACAGATTAGACTACTCCCAATAGACAATTGTTCAAGCCGCGGATGAATTTGACGGTGGTTGGCCACCCGATCCGGGGGATGCGGTGAACCTGCCGTAGAAACGGACGTTGCGGCGGTCGCGATCAGGGTCGCGGGCGCCGCAACGTGTCCACCGTCCGTATGAACACGGAGATCTAGTAGATTCCCCAGTCGATGCCGACTCCGGCGAGGGAACTCTTGGTCGCGGTGCTGATTTGAATCTGGCCGGTGCCGGTCACATTCAATGAGTACGGGTTGCCGAGCAGGTCGTTGACGAACCAGGTGGTCTTCAGGTATGTGCCGGCGGCCACGGTATCGACAGTGGTGCCATCGGCGATGCCGCTATTGACGGACCACTGATCGATGGCGGCATCCATTTGGCGGCAGTCATTCATGACGCGCCGACCCTGGGATTGCTTGCGGGACTTGACAAAGCCGGGAACTGCCAGTGCGGCCAGCAGTCCCACAATTGCGACGACGATAATTATTCAACCAGGGTGAAGCCCTGATTATCCCGTTTGAGAATATTGCGGTTCATACTCCCTGTATCCCCTTATATATATTGGTTGGGTATTACTGTTCTCATGCACAGGACTACGTAGCATTGGAAATACCAGCGGTTTGTTACGAAATCGGGGGGGATAATGGGTTATCGCTACCTGTTTAAGTTTCGTGAACCGTGTGAGATGGCGGGGTTTTGTCAACCGTTTTTGTGCTGCCGGGATCGTGAGGAATATATTAGAGGAGGGCTGGGCGCGGGTTGCAGTTGGGGGCGTCCGCCTACAATGCGGACCGGACCGCGGTTCAACATTGCGCCGACGCCCCGCTCTGTGCGGGGCGAGCAGGCGGTGGTTGTGGTGGTCGGGGATGACGAGGCGACGGATGAGGGGTCGGGGGTATCCGCTAGTGAAAACAGTTTTCCAGTATGCATCCCATTGTGTATAGTCGGGGCGATTTGGGTGTTGTTCTTTGACATTGGGGATTGAGGATGGAGCGCGCACTTCGCCTGGGACAGGCGACGCTACAAGGGCGGGCCCTACAGCGAACTCAGGGTAAAGAGGGCGGGGACACGCCCAAAGGAGGAAAATTCCGACCGGGGATACGACGTGGTCGCTTCCCCACACAGCAGGGGATTACCAAACGAACCCAATTCTGTGCACGCCGGTTGGGTTTCTGCAATTGGCTTTGGGGAAACGAAGCCAATTGCGGCATGCGACAAGAGGAAGGGGCCTCTGAAATGTTAAATCTGTAAAACGAAGCCAATCTTTCTGAGGGTTGTAGATTTTGGATTGGCTTGAGGGACAACATGTTAAAAGTTCAAGTGTGCCGTTTTTTCAATTGGCTTCGTTTGGGTGGGGTCGCACCCCGTTTGGTAAGGGATTTACGCCGCAAAACGAACCCACTATGAGCACACCCCACCACCGCGACCAAGGACGTTGGTGCCACAATTTAGAACTGTTTCTGGAGGGCGAGGCCGATTTCGTGGCCATCGCGGAGGGCGTTGAGGCCGTAGCGGATGAGCCAGTCCATGTCCCAGAGGGCGGAAGCTGAGGGCGGTGTTGACGCCGAGGAGGTTGCCGCCGATGTTGCAGGCGCTGGGCGCGAGCGCCAGCAGCAACAGAAACGGCGCGGCTCTTTTCATGGTCGCGTGGGTGGTTCCTCCGCCAGAGTGGGCGCACGATATCTTGACCCTCACGGCGCGGCAATGCTAGATTCACACGCTTCCGACGTGATGGGTGAATCATGGATGGTGGCCGTAGCTCAGCCTGGTAGAGCTCCAGATTGTGGATCTGGCTGTCGCGGGTTCAAATCCCGTCGGTCACCCCATCCTTCCACGGGACTGGCATTCCCTGACGTGAGGGGTTGGTTCGCCTCCGGCCCGAAAAGAAAACTCGCCAGACGGTGATGGATCAGGTAGTAGCAATGGACGGGACTTCAGGATGAAGGGTCAGGCAAACAACCTCACTGCGGCCGAGCTCAGGGCTATCGAGGAGCACAAGTATTATCTCTCGCAACAGCGCGGCACCGAGGTGAGCATCGAGGAGGCCATTGACGATTTCATCCAGCACTTTGCCGAGGACTGGCGGAAAGAGAAGCTCCGACGGGACAATCTCGAGCAGCGCGACGAAATCGAGAAACACAAATACCTTCGTTCTTTGGCAGAGGGACGGGACATCGGCGGGTCTTCCGCCGCCGAGGAATGGTGCCAAAAATACGCGCACATCTGGCGCACGGAACGTGAATCGCTGCAACGAAACGGCTTCGAGAAAATCCTTGTGACCGTCCACAACAAGGACGGACTCCACCTGCGACCGGTTTCGGCGGTCGCCGAACTGGCGGCCCAATTTGATTGTGATATCTACGTGCACAAGGAAGGCATGACGTACTACAATTTCCTGCTGGAAGGACGCCCATATATGAACGTGCGATCCATTCTCGGGTTTCTGTCCGTGGGGACGGCCCTGGGTGACACTCTGGAGTTCATCGCCACCGTTCCCACCGCGACCGCGCTGTCGGCGCTGACGGACCTACTCACCAAGGAGCCACCCGAAGCAGGCGCCGCCAATCGGTAGGACATTCGCTCAGGAGCAGACGTGCATCACCCAAAGCGGCCGGGCATCATCGACGCCAAGATTGCCGAGGAGTACGTCGTCTGCGGCATTTGCCTGACGAAGAACCGGATCGTTTCCCACCGGAAGGCTGTTCGCCCAGTGTGCGGCCGATGCGGCTATCCCCTGCCCGACCCGTTTAGGGCGCAGCCCGGGATTCGTTTGCTCAGCGAATGGATTGCCCGGTATCGCCACGCTCTTGTCACGATCATGGGGCTCCTGCTGGTAGGACTGTTTGCATGGCTCCCAAGTGGAAAGGAAGAACGTTCGTCGGCCTTGTCAGGGCAGCAAGCTCAACAACCTGTCGTCGCACTGATCGATCATCGCAGGGCACCCGTGTATGCAGTTGCGGTCGTCGTCCGTCGAGAGGCCCCAACAGACACCGACGACGAACAAGTCGATTTTCCACCGGGATCACTTCCGTCGTCACGGACAGAATCGCAATCCGTCGGCCTGTATGGACTGGGAACTCCAAACACGGAAACCCGGACAAATCGGAATCCGTGGTCATCGTGATTGATGTTTGTGCAGGCCCCACCGAGGAACATTTCCAAGCCGGCGATGGTCGCGACGGTGAGCTACCGGGGGTATTTTGTCTCGTCGTACCTCCAGCAAATGAGAGACGATCCGTTGGATCCATTGGTTGGCCCGCATGTGGTCGAACAGATCCACCTCAGTACCGGGCTGGATCCACGCGGCTGACCGCTCCCAAAGCCACTTCAGACTGCCACCAGCGGTATCGATCGCCGTCGGCAAACTCTGGTACGCAAGGGGCCTTTTGCCTTCCCTGGCCTGCGAATCTGCATGCCAAGACGCCTGTGGGGTTTGCGTTTGCAAAGCGGTGCAGGGTTCGTTACCGTTGCCGCCGGATGATTGGCTCGACATTTGCGGATTTCACAGTGCTTGATAAGATCAATCACGGTGGAATGGCGACTATTTTTCTGGTGGCGGATCGGCAGGGCCAGCGGCTCATCCTGCGGATGTTACTTCCCGAGCATCGCTTTCACTGGAGCCGTCTCCGGCAATTTACATGGGGATGCAAGGTCATGGAACATCTCGACCACCCGAATATCGTTCGGTACTACGGGAGCGGGAAGTTCAACAGCCTGCGCTACGCCATTCTTGAATACGTCGAAGGACCGAACCTGAAGGAAGCCATCCTGCGCAATGACCCAAACTTACGCTTGAATCAGCTCAAGATGCTGACCGGCATGGCCTCCGCCCTGTCCCACGTCCACGAGCGCGGTTTTCTCCACCTTGACTTCAAGCCGGAAAATGTCCTGGTGCCGAAGTCGTACGATTCAAAGTTGATCGATTTCGACCTCTCGATCCGGCGGCCCGCAAAACCAAGGCGGGAACCGAAGCTGTCCGGCACGCTGTTATATCTCGCCCCCGAACAGATTGCGCGCCAGCCGGTCGACGAGCGCGCGGACATCTTTTCCTTCGGTGTCACGGCGTACGAGATGATCACGGGTAAGAAGCCGATTGCCGGAAACACTCGCGAAGAAATCCTGCAGAAGTACTCGGACTTCAACGAACATCTGCGGCCACCTCGCACGCTGGTCCCGGACATCCCCCATTCCATTGAACAGGTCATCCTCAAATGTCTTGAAAAGGACCCATCGGCTCGTTACCCTGCCATGAGTTTGGTGCTTCGCGACTTGCAGACATGAAACTTTGGCTCAGTTTGGTCGTGCTGACATTCTGGCTTGCGGGTTGTGACCGACTCCCAAGTTCGTCGTCGTCCGCACCCACCGCTGGATCCGGGACCTCAACTGTCGCCGTAGCGCCCGTCACGAATACTGTCGCCGCGACCAGTCGTCCGCCGGCACCAGCGGAAACAGACGTTGACCAATACCAGCACGCACACGAACTGCAAAGCGAGGGCAAGTTGTCCGACGCCCGCGCCTTGTTGCAACCGCTGGCAGACGATGGTGGCGCCTCGGACAAGGCGCTCGATTTGTTGGGCGAGATCGACACGACGATTTTGCTCACCCCTGGCCGGCGGACGGGAAAATCGACTACACGATTGTGGCGGGAGATTCGCTCGGCAAACTCGCCCAGCGGTTCGGCACGACCGTTGACCTGATCAAGAAATCCAACAACTTGTCCCGCGACCTGATCCGCGTGGGTGACCGTCTGCGCATTTACCAGGGCCATTTTGCAGTCAACGTTAACAAAACCACGAATGAACTTCGATTGACCGACAACGGCAAGTTTTTCAAGCGTTACCGCGTCGGCACCGGCGCGTACAGCAAAACGCCTGTCGGTGAATTCAAAATCACGACGCGGATTGCGAACCCGCCCTGGTGGCGGGCCGATGGCAAGACGATTCCCTTCGGCGATCCCGAGAATATTCTGGGCACCCACTGGCTTGGCCTGAACGTGCCCGGCGTACGGCATCCATGGCACCTGGGACACCAACTCCATCGGCAAGCAAGCCACGGCGGGTTGCATTCGGCTCCTGAACGACGATATTGGGGAGTTGTACACAATCTTGCCGGTCGGCACCACGGTGGTCATTCACGAGTAGGAAGGAGCCGGATCACGGATGAAAATCTATACACTGGAATTCGAGAAGCCCATCACCGAGCTCGAGGAACGCTCGAGGCCCTGCAGAAGCAGGCGACAGAACAAAAGATCGACCTCTCGGTGCAGATTCATGCGATTGAAGAGAAGCTCGAAGCCACCAAGAAAGAGGTCTTCACCCATCTCACCCCGTGGCAACGCGTCCAACTCGCCCGGCATCCGAAACGCCCCTACATGCTGGATTACCTGCAGCGCATCGCGACCAATTTTATTGAACTGCACGGCGACCGCCGGTTTGCCGACGACCATGCGATCGTTGGCGGGCTGGCGGAGATCGACGACCGCCGCGTGATGGTCATCGGCCAGCAAAAGGGCCGCGACACCAAGGAAAATTTGATGCGCAATTTCGGCAGCCCGCATCCCGAGGGATACCGCAAGGCGCTGCGCCTCATGCAACTGGCCGAAAAGTTCGACGTCCCGGTCATCTGCTTCATTGATACGCCGGGCGCTTATCCGGGCGTCGGAGCCGAGGAACGACACATTGCAGAGGCAATTGCCGTAAACCTGCGGGAAATGATGACGCTCAAGACACCATCGTTGGCGGTGGTCATCGGCGAAGGCGGTTCCGGAGGTGCGCTCGGTATCGGTGTGTGCGACCGCGTCCTCATTCTCGAAAACGCTTACTACTCCGTGATTTCACCAGAAGGTTGCGCCGCGATCCTTTGGAAGGACCGTGCCAATGCCGCCCAAGCCGCCGCCGCCCTCAAAATCACCGCCAAGGATTTGCTGGAACTCGACGTTGTGGATGAGGTCATCCCCGAACCGCTGGGAGGCGCGCACAAGGATTACGACGAGACCGCCGCGTCGCTCAAAAAGGCGATTCTAAAGAACCTCGATAAGCTTTGGGAACTGAAGATGTCTGATTTACTCGAGGCGCGGTACAAGAAATTCCGACGGATGGGCGTCTTCACCCGTGTCGAACCAAAGAAGCGAGGACGCGCCAAAAAGGATGCCACCGTGGTTACTCCCGCTCCGACCACTGCATGAGATGGCAACCACCCCGCTCCGCTTACGCGAAACCATTTTCTGCTTCTCAAACCAGTTCGGCGTATGTTACACACTCGATACACGGTGCGGGTAACGTTTGCGGTAAATGCGATTCACCAACCCGTGGGGGAAAATACATGAAACGATGGCTTTGTGTGATTGGACTGGCGTTGTCCCTCGGTTGTGCATCCGCGGTCGTCCGCCCCTACATTGGCGATCAGCAGGCGTGGCCCACGTCCAGCGGTAGTATCGTTAGCACCAACTATAGTCTGCCCGTTTTCACTTCCCTGCCGCCAGTGTCCTATGATGTGCTTGCAGAAATGCGTATCAGCAGCCCGTTCTACGCCCAACCGGAAGAGCACCACCTGCCGTTGCTTGTGCAGAAAGCCAAGAAGTTGGGGGCCGATGCGTTGGTGTTTGTCCAAGGTAAGATTTTCTTCAGCACCAATTACGGGCCCCGCAACGGTGCCGCGCAGGACACCGGGGAACAAACGGCACCGACCTTGACAACGGTCAACACCTTCAACCCCGTTTCATTCGCGTCAGAAGTGACCATCCTCGCCATCCGTTGGACCGGAGAGGCACCGGCTGGATTGCCATCGCGCCATAAACCCGCGCCTGTGGTTGCCACGCCACCGGTGGAAGCACCTCCAGTGACTACGACACCGGCCCCCACACAACCGGCCCCAGCCGCTGAGCCCTCCAAATCGGATTCTCCAGCGCCAGCACCGGCGCCTTCGACATCGACTCCACCGACTCAATAGTTACAGGACAGCATATTGGTTGCGAGGTTCTGACTGCCGAGGTCAACCGGCGTCTTCAACATCAAGCTTGATGTGCAGGTCGCGTAACTGCTTGGCTTCGACTTCGCTCGGGGAACTCGTCATCAAGTCCACCGCCTTTGCCGTCTTCGGAAAAGCGATTACATCGCGGATATTTGTCGAGCCACACAAGATGGCGCACAAGCGGTCGAATCCCAACGCGATACCACCGTGTGGCGGCGCGCCGTACCGAAATGCTTGGAGCATGTAGCCAAACCGCGATTGCGCAATCTCGGGCGGGATCTTGAGCACGTCCTCGAATACCTTCTTCTGCACGTCCGGCTTGTGAATACGGATCGAGCCGCCGCCGAGTTCCACGCCATTCAGTACAATATCATAATGCTGCCCGCGAACCTTCGTCGGCTCCGAGTCCAACAGCGGCACATCCTCAACCACGGGCGCGGTAAACGGATGATGAGTGGACAAATAGCGATTCGATTCGCGGTCGAACGAGATCAGCGGGAAGTCGACAACCCATAGGAAATTCCATTGGTCGTCTTGCACCTTGAGTGTGCCTTGTTTCCTCAACAAATCCGCCACGACCAGCCGCAACCGTCCCAACACCTCCCACACGACCTCGCGTTTGTCCGCACCGAACAAAATCAGGTCGCCCTCTTCAATCTTCAGTTTTTCAACGAGGGCTTTTTTCTCGGCATCGCTGAAGAATTTTACGATCGGCGACTTCCAATCCCCGCCCTCAACCTTGATGAAGGCCAGCCCCTTCGCACCGAAACTCTTTGCCGTCTCTGTTAATGACTCGATCTGGCCCTGCGTCGCGCTGGCGAGTCCCTTTGCGTTGATTGCCTTGACGACTCCACCGGAGTCCACGGCACCGCGAAACACCTTGAACTGGCTTTGCGCGAACTCCTTCGTGAAATCGGTCAATTCGATTCCGAAACGCGTGTCGGGCTTGTCACTTCCAAACCGTTCCATCGCTTCGATGAATGGCATCCGTGGAAACGGCGTGGGGATTTTCTCGCTCCGCGCCGCCAACCACACCACCGCGAGCAGGCCTTCGATGATCGCGTACATGTCCTCCCGCGTGATAAAACTCATCTCCACGTCGATCTGGGTGAATTCCGGCTGACGATCCGCCCGCAGGTCTTCATCACGGAAACATTTCGCGATCTGGAAATAGCGGTCCACTCCCGCCACCATGAGCATTTGCTTGAACTGCTGGGGTGATTGCGGCAGCGCGTAGAATTTGCCGGGGTTCACCCGCGACGGCACGAGATACTCGCGCGCGCCTTCGGGCGTGCTCTTGAACAGGATCGGCGTCTCGACTTCGAGAAAGCCATTGCTGTCGAAATAATCGCGCACGGCTTTGGCAATGCGATGGCGCAGCACCAGATTGCGCGCCATCGCCGGCCGCCGCAAATCCAGATACCGGTATTGCAACCGCAGGTCTTCGCCGGCCTGTGCGCCGCCTGATTCGTCGATCTGAAATGGCGGCGTTTCACTGGGGTTGAGGATATCCAGGTGATGGACCAACACCTCGACCTCGCCGGTCACCATCTTGGGGTTTTCCGTCCCGGCGGGACGTTGCCGCACCGCGCCTTCGACAGCGACGACAAATTCACTACGCAGAGACTGCGCCAGTTCCCATGACGGCTTGTTGTGGTGGGGGTCGAACACAACCTGCGTATTGCCTCCGCGATCACGCAGTTCGATAAAAACAATGCCGCCCAGGTCGCGCCGCACATGCACCCAACCCGTCAGCGTGACTTTCTGTCCGACCTGCGCCGCGCGCAATTCCCCGCAATGATGTGTCCGTTTCATGAAGCCTTCCGCAAAACTTCCATCGCCCTCGATATACTGACTCGCTCTTCCGTTTCCGCCGCCAGGTTCTTCAGCTTCACCTCGCCGGCCTTCCACTCCTCTGATCCAACGACAAGCGCATAACGCGCCCCGCCCGCCGAAGCCGACTGAAATTGCTTGCCCACCTTCGTTTCGGTGAAGGCGTAGTCTACCGCAATTCCCGCATCACGCAACTGGTGAATCAGCTTGAGGGCCTCGGCCCGCAGCGTTTCGTCGGCGATCACGACGTAGCAGTCCAACCCCCAATCAGCCTTCGGAAGCAGCCCACGATCTTTCAGCAACTCCGTCGAGCACGACGTCGCCCATGCCAAATCCCAGCGCAGGTAAATCGACGCCGCTGACCTGTAGCAATAACTTGTCGTACCGTCCGCCGCCAGCAATGGCACGCAACTCGCCTTTCCGATCATGGATCTCCCAGACGATGCCGGTGTAATAAGCCAGTCCACGAACGATCTTGAAATCCACTTTGCAGTACGCCGCCAGATCGCCAAGCTTACTCATCATCTCCCCCAACTCCGGCGCGTCCGCCGGCACTTTCCCGCCAGCAATGCCCAGAAGCTCTTCGATTTTAGCCGCGGATAACCCGGCCGAAACCAGTTTCTCCCGCGCCTTCTCCAGAGGATCCCGCTCCAGTTTGTCGATTGCCTGAAGTGCCACGTACCGTTTGTCGTCCGGAACACCTGCGGCAGACAGGTATCGTTGCCACATGCCTCGGTCTGAGACCCGCACCACGAAATCATTCTCGGTGAGGCCAAAGCTACGGAGGATATCAATCGCCAGCCCGATCAGCTCGGCATCGGCGCTCACGCCGCCTTCGCCGATAATGTCCGCGTTGAACTGGAAGTGCTCGCGAAGCCGCCCGCGTTGCTGTTTCTCGTAACGAAAGAACTGCGGGACCGCGAACCACTTGATTGGTTTCTTGTAGTCGCGGTGATGCGCGCCGACCATGCGGGCCAGTGTCGGTGTCATTTCCGGCCGCAACGCCACGGCCCGATCCCCTTTGTCGACGAAATTGAAAAGCTGCCCGACGATTTCCTCGCCTGATTTCTGCGTATACAGCTCAAGCGGTTCCAGCGGCGGGCCATCGTATTCGCGGAAGCCGTACCGCCGCGCGACATCACGCCATTTCTCGAAGATATAGCGGCGGACAGCGAGCGTTTCGG
Organism: uncultured Verrucomicrobiae bacterium; assembly: GCA_963766065.1. Lineage (GTDB taxonomy): Bacteria > Verrucomicrobiota > Verrucomicrobiia > Palsa-1439 > Palsa-1439 > Palsa-1439. The sequence goes on along the minus strand of CAVYAC010000038.1, from coordinate 4,149 downwards.
GATAAAAGTCGCGGAAGCCGGGTAACGGATTCATCGGATTCGTTCCAAAAATCATCAGACGCGAAACCCATCGAGGTTCGCGCCGTCGATATCATTGGCGGGAACTCGTCGGGAGCCCGCCCTGCCAGCGCTCAGGCCTGCGGCGGTGCGCCCTGCGGTCCGTTGTATTTTTCGGTCAACCGCAATACCTGCTCGCGCATTTCCTTGCCGGGCTTGAACTTGACGACGGCGCGCGCGGGAATCTCCACGTCCTTGCCAGGGTCGTTCGGATTGCGGCCCACGCGTGGCTTGCGCAATTTGACCTCAAAGACGCCAAAGTTGCGCAATTCGACTGTCTCGCCCTTGATGAGCGCCTCCGTGATGTAGTCGAGCGTTTTCTGCACAACCGTCAGCACGTCTTGTTGGATGAGGTTCGTGTCATTGCTGATCCGAATCACCAGGTCTCGTTTGGTCATTATCTCTTCTCCATTTGTTCCTTTAGCTGCGTCAACTTTGGAATCCACTCTTCCGCAAATCGGTACACCCCGTACGCCGCCGCGATCATGATCAGCAAGATCACAATCGGGTTGGCGAACACGTTTCGCATCCCGACCGCAAACGTGCTGATGCTCCGCAACTGCTCCTGCCGCCCCCGCAATCGTCCCAACAACGCCTGCAGCCCCATGTACGTCCCGTGCCACTCCGTTGCCAGCTTCTTCGACATGCCTTCTGGCAGTTCCTTGAACGACGACAAACTTGGCACGCCGTTCAACAGCCGCAACGCCCGATCATCCCGATCCGCTTCCGAGGCCAGCATAACCATCAACGACTCATACTCTTGCGCGATCTGGCTCTTTAGTTCCAGAAACGACGCCTCCTCTTCGCCCGTAAACGGATCGCCCTTGAATCCCCGATCCAGAAACTGGCTCAAATGCTTCCACGACTCAACAAATGCCTCGACTCTCTGAATGTTCCGCTCCAGATTCCGGTCGCGCATCGGTCTATTTCTTTACCTTCCTTGCACGCAATTGCTTACGAGTCTTTTCTCTCTGCCACCTTTCCGTGTCAATCTAGTGCCAGAGTCGCTTGCCGTCAAGCCAAATGGCTTGTGTACCAACGACTTCAGCAATTACCACGCCGATTGCCCCAAAATTCCTCAATTGCCCCCAGCGCTCCGGCCACGTCATTGTCGCAAAAACGCACCACCCGCACGCGTTCGCCGCGTGGTTCCCAGATCGGCGGTGAGGCGCTGCCAAACATCGCCACCACAGGCGTTCCCACCGCCGCCGCGACATGCGTGATGCCGGAATCGTTCCCCAGAAACAACGCGCACCGCTCCAACACCGCCGCCAACTCCACCAACTTCAACCGGCTGGCCACAGTGATCGCCCGCGGCTCCAATAGCCTGGTCAGCTTCCCCACCACGCGTTCATCGGCCTCGCCCTCCACGACCAGCAGTTGCGCCGCCAACTCATCCGACACCCATCGCGCCACTGCCGCAAAGTTCTCCACGGGCCAGTTCTTCTTCTCGCTGCCGCTGCCGGGATGAATGGCCAGGATCGGCTCGCGGCCCACCATCTTCAGAAATCTCGACGCCATCTCGCGGTCCGAGTCACTCGGATGAATTTTCGCCCGCGGCTCTTCCACGTAGATCGCCAGCGCCTCCAGCGGCCGGCAATAATGTTCCGCCGCGTGCGTGTCCTTGGGACGCGGCGAGGCCTCGATAACCTGTTTGACCCCGCACCGGCGCACGTTGTTGGCAAACAAACTGTCCGGATCGAATAGATAGGAAATGACCACGTTGAAACTGCCGAAATACTCCATCAGGTCGGGATCGAGCACCGAGTTCGGAATGAAAAAGCCCGCCATCGCCTTGGCATCGATCGACCGCGTCGCATCCGCGTAATACCGGCCCCGCGCCAATTCGATGATGTGCGGATACCCGAGGATCTCGATGCGCGCCTCCGGCCACTGCTCGCGCAACGCGCCCACCGCCGGCAACGTCATGATGAAATCCCCAATCGCCCCACCCCGCACCACCAGTATTCGCGGCGTTTTCAAGCGTTTGCCTGGGTGTCAGTCAATCTTCTTCAATGTGACCGAATAACAGTAGTTTGGTTCGAGAGTCAGAGTCATCGCCACTTTGACACCGCCATGTTTCGACTTCAGAGGGACGATCGACTCCAGCGCATTTGGGTATGTCGCCTGCTGCTTGTTCGCGTGCTGAGCGACAATTTTGTCCCCAAGGTCGCGCACGACCTCATGCAAAAGATACCACGAAAATCCCGGCAACTCGTGCCACGTGCCATTAACCCTTCGCCAGATCGGTACGTCCTTCATGCTCTTGAGTTCGGCAATCATCTCAGCAGGAAGAAAGGGCTCCATCACGCAGGTTTCTCGGGGGAGACCGTCGCACGGCTCGCCGAAAATCATCTTATCGACTCCATCGTCCACGGCCATCTTTAGAATCAAATCGACATAGCGGTGAACCACGTCATTCTGCGCACCCCTCTTGGCACCTCTGAACATTTGGCTCCAAACTAATACACGCACAATCCCAGCACCACCAGCAGCGCGCCGACACACATGCCGAGGAAGCACGCGAGGCGGCAGCGGGTGTTGTTGGCGGTGACGAAACCGACCACGTCGCGCACCTGATGCGGTGCGCTCGCCATCCACACCGCCACGCAGACCCACAGGTACGCCAGCACGGTGACAATCAGCCTCATCGGCAGTTCGCTCTGGTCTGCCGCGTCCACCATGAGCTTGGCAATCAGGAGCATCAGCGCCGCCATGCCGCGCAGCGCCAGAAATTGATCGGCAAATTGTATCACCAGCCAGTACGCAATCGGCACACCGATGACGACCAGCGGTCGGGCCCACGCCCAATCGTCCGTCGCGGCATTGAACAAGACGATTCCTGCCCACACGGCGCAAACCCCCATGAGGATCCGCCCCCACAACACCGAGCGCGGGAACTTCCGCGCGATCTCGCGAATTTTTCCGGCGCCACAATCCCGGGCACCCGGCCCGCAATGCTCGCCACGCCGATGATGGTCGATGTAATGGCTAGTCGTGTCATAAATTGTGAATGGCGATGTCGCCATAAAGTGTGATCGTGGTCGCGCGCTCGATGCGCACGGGCAGCAGTTCGCCTTTGTGACGTTCGCTGCCATCAAAGAAAACAATCTTGTTGGTCCGCGTCCGGCCGAACATCCGTTTGGGCTTTCTCGCTGCGGCCTTCGACGAGAATCTCCACCGTCTGCCCCACGAGCTTCTGATGTATCCTTGCCATGCCCGGCATTGAGAATCTCCAAAATTACCTGGTTCGGCGTTCCCTTCTCCTTCTCGCTCACCTGATCGGGCATGTCCGCTGCGGGTGTGTCCTGTCGTTTCGAATACTTGAAGATGTACGCCTGATCGAATTGCACGTCCCGCATCAGTGACGCCGTCTGCTCGAAATCGTCTTCCGTCTCACCGGGAAAACCCGCGATGATGTCCGTGCTGATGGCAATCTTCTGGTTGCGCCGCGCGAAGCTTGTCCATTATCCGCATGTACCACTCGCGCGTATACCCGCGGTTCATCGCCTTGAGGACCCGATTGGACCCGCTCTGCACGGGCAGGTGCGCGTGCTCGCACAGCTTCGGCAAATCCGCATACGCCTGCACCAGATCGTCGCCAAACCCTTTCGGATGCGGCGCGGTGAAGCGGATGCGCTCCAGACCCTGCACCTCGTGCACCGCTTCGAGCAATTGCACGAACGCCGATTTCCCGTTCTTCTTGCGAATCTCTTTGCGCCCGTAGCTTGTCACAATCTGCCCGAGCAATGTCACTTCCTTCACGCCTCCCTCGACCAACTGCCGCACTTCCTCAACGATCTCCGCAATGGGCGGCTCCGTTCGCTTCCGCGCGTGTACGGCACAATGCAAAACGTGCAGAACATCTCGCACCCCTGCATGATGCTGACGAATCCCGCCACCTGCCGGTCGCCGTTCGTCCCCAACACGTGGTCCTTGATCGTCAACTCGCTGCCCGGATTCTTCCGCGATATCGATAATCGCTTCTCCATCTTGTGGGGCAGGCGGCTCGCCTGCCATTCTGGGACTGGTGGCAAGCGGGCCGCTTGCCCTACAATCATTGTTGTTCGTGCGCCGCGCAAAAATCTGGTC